>JADLFU010000014.1 GCA_020849655.1 Polyangiaceae bacterium
ACGCTCGCGGAGGCCACGAGCACGCCCACGACGGCGAGCGCGAGCAGCCCGAGGCGCGCCGCGCGGGCCTCGTCGGTCACATCCGCACGTCGACGTAGATGCCGCGCTTCAGCTCGTCGAGCCACTGGCGGCGAGCCTTCTGCAGCCGCTCGCTGAACACCTCCGACGCCACCCGCTCGTGCGCGTCCTCGAGCGGAGGCAGCGCGCTCTTGTCGCGGGCCACGATCTTCAGGATCGCGAAATCTCCGCCGTAGGAGATCGGCGCGGACACGTCGCCCACGCCGAGCGTCAGCGCCGCCGCGTCGAGCTCTGCCGCGAGCTGCCCGGGCTTGAGCGGAGGCAGCGCGCCGCCCTTCGCGCGGGTGTCGGCGTCGTCCGAGTAGGTGCGCGCCAGCGCGGCGAAGTCTGCGGTGGGCTGGCGCGCCAGGCCGACGACGGTGTCGGCGAGCTCGCGGCGCTCCCTGCGCGCCTCGGGCGACGAGCCCGGCATCACCCGGATGATGATCCACTGCGCGGAGAACGCGAGGCGCTTGCGCTCGTCGCGGACGAGGCGCGCGTAGCCCGCCTTCACGTCCTCGGGCGAGATGCGCACGCGGGGCATCACGCGCAGCGAGACCATCTTCTGCTCGAGCAGCTGCCGCATCACCTGCAGCCGGAGCTCCTGCGGCGTGAGGCCGGACTCGATCGCCCTCGCGACGAGCTCGTCGGTCGTGTAGCCCTGCGACGCGGCGATCTGTGCCATCCCGCGATCGATCTCCTCGGCGGAGACGCGGCGTTGCGCGCGGTCGGCGGCGAGCTGGACCAGGCGCTCGTCGACCATCTGCTGCAACAGCTCGCGGTACATCTCGGACTCGACGGCGCCGCGCTGCGGGCCCGCCGGCACGCGCTCGGCGATCTGGACGAGCATCGGCTTCGCGCGGTGGCGCAGATCGGAGAGGAAGATGGCCTGATCCGCGACCACCGCGACGACCTTCTCGACGATGACCGCCTCGGCGGGGCGCGTCGAGGCGACGGCGCCGAGCACGACCAGCGGCCCCAGCCAGCGTGAGAGCGCGCGCATCAGGTCAGTCGACGACGTACACGGCGCCGCTCATCCCGGACGATCCGGCGGGCGCGTCGCTCCCGTGAAAATTGCAGTGGTAGCCGTAGGATCCGCCGTCCGGGAACGTGACCGTCAGCGTGGCAGGCCCCGCGGCCTCGGCGGCGTGGATGGGGTTCGGCTGCGAGCCGTTCTTCGTCATCCCGCGGAGCGGATGGCTCCCCGACTGAGGCAGCACGACCGACGCGCCCTTCTTGACCTTGATGCAGGGCGGAGCGTAGGCGAACGCCCCCGACGCGATCACGACGCTGGTGGAGGGATCGCCCGTGTGGTCCTCGGCGGTCGCGGGATCGCACGACGCGAGCGGGACGAGCGCCGGACCGCCAGCGCCGCCACTGCCCGCGCTCGCACCGCCGCTGCCCGCGCTCGCGCCGCCGCTGCCCGCGCTCGCGCCGCCGCTGCCCGCGCTCGCACCGCCGCTGCCCGCGCTCGCACCGCCGCTGCCCGCGCTCGCACCGCCGCTGCCCGCGCTCGCGGACGGCGACCCGGGCGTCGGATCGGGCGGGCCTTCTGCCTCTCCGCACGCCGCGACGCCGAACCACGACGCGAGGGCGAGCGCGCAGAGTCGATCTGGTTGCATCGAGGGCGACCCTGCTTTCACGGCAGTTCGGGGTCAAGACGCTCCGGCACAAAACGACGAGGGCGGCGCCACGATCGCTCGCGCGCCGCCCGTCGTGCCTCGCGTCCGCTCGCTACGCCTTGGCCGACTCGTCCTTCACGCCGTACTTCTTGCGGAAACGGTCGACGCGGCCCTTCGTGTCGAGCATCTTCTGCTTGCCCGTGTAGAACGGGTGGCAGGCCGCGCACACCTCGACGCCGAAGCTCCCCTTCGTGGAGTGCATTTCGTACGAGGCGCCGCAGGCGCACGAGATCGAGGCGGCGGGGTAATCGGGGTGGATGCCGGGCTTCATGGGGTCACCTGTGGTGCGAGGGGCGCGCGTCGTAGCAGGCCGAGCCAGCTTGGTCAACCAGGCACGACGCGCGCCGCTCCTGTCAGCGGATGAACACCGCGCCGACCGCGATGATGGCGCGGTTGCCGCCGTTCGCGCCGTTGCAGCCGGCGATGTTGCCCACGGGCGCGTCGGACGGACCGCACGCGTTGTGACCGCCGCCGATGCCGATGTAGGAGTCGTGCGAGGAGCAGTCGCTCATGCTGTTCTCGTTCGCGATGATGCCGATGCGCACGCGCGACCAGCCGGGGCCGTTCGTCGCCGTCATGTTGACGCCCTCGAGCTGGCAGAACTGCTGGACGGCCGAGCCGCTCAGCAGCCCGAGCCAGGCCGCCTCGCCGGCCGTCGTCGGCACGGCGGCGTTGGCCATCACGAGATCGCGCAGGCTGGTCGCGCCGGCGAGCGGCGACGTGAGGAACTTCCACCCACCCGCGGAGACGTCGCGGAGGCCGACGCGGACCGACGCGAACGGCATCGTCAGGTAGCCGGGCAGCTTCGCCTCGTTGCCGTCGTCGAACCCGACCATCGTCGGGTTGAGCAGGTTGCCGTCCGTCCACAGCTGCGCGTCGTAGGTGAACGTCATGTTGCGGCCGTCGGCCTTCAGCACGAGCGTCCAGCCGCCGCCGTCGTTCACCATGTCGCAGTAGGCCTTGAAGGGCACCGCGCCGCCCGCGCCGTCGGGGTCGATCGTGTAGATGCCGCTCGGCAGCGTCGGCTGCGCGGCGTGCAGCGCGTCGCAGCTCGGGGTCACGCCGACGCAGAAGCTGTTCTCGCACGCGAGGCCGAGCGCGCAGTCGGTGTCGGCCGCGCACGCGCCGGTGGGGCCGCAGCCCGCACAGACGCCACCGCCGCAGTCGACGTCGGTCTCCAGGCCGTTCTTGACCTTGTCCTCGCACTCGGTCGCGACGCAGACCGAGCCGTTGCAGAACCCGCTCGCGCAGTCGACGCCAGACGTGCAGCCGCCGCCCACGGTGCACTTCGGGCAGGTGCCACCGCCGCAGTCGACGCCCGTCTCCGCGCCGTTCTGCGTCTTGTCCTCGCACTGGGTCGCGACGCAGATGGTGCCGTTGCAGAACCCGCTCACGCAGTCGTCGTTCGTCGCGCAGCCGCCGCCGAGCGCGCAGTCGGGGCAGACGCCGCCGCCGCAGTCGACGCCCGTCTCCGCGCCGTTCTGCGCCTTGTCCTCGCACTGGGTCGCGACGCACACCGCGCCGTCGCAGAACCCGCTCGCGCAGTCCGCGCCCGTCTTGCAAGCGCCGCCCACCGCGCAGCCGCTCGGGCAGCCGCCGCCGCAGTCGGTGTCGGTCTCCTGGCCGTCCTTCTTCTTGTTCTCGCACTGGGTCGCGACGCAGGTGGTGCCGTCGCAGAAGCCGCTCGTGCAGTCGGCGTCCGTCGCGCAGCCCTTGCCCGTGTCGCACTGCGGGCAGACGGCGCCGCCGCAGTCGACGTCGGTCTCGCCGGCGTCCTTCGTCGAGTTCTGGCAGAGGGGCGCCTCACAGACGTTGCCGTTGCAGAAGCCGCTCGCGCAGTCGGTGTTCCCGGTGCAGCCGCCGCCGATCGGGCACGCCGGGCAGCCGGGGCCCCCGCAGTCGACGCCCGTCTCGCCGCCGTTCTTGACCTTGTCCTGGCACTGGGTCGAGACGCAGATCGTGCCGTCACAGAAGCCGGTCGCGCAGTCGGTGCCCGTCGTGCAGGCCTTGCCCGTGTCGCACTTCGGGCAGGTGGTGCCGCCGCAGTCGACGTCGGTCTCGCCGGTGTCCTTCGCCTTGTTCGCGCAGAGATCGCCGCTGCCACCGGCGCCGGCCTTGCCCGCCTGGCCTGCCTGGCCCGCACCGCCCTGGCCCGCGCCGCCCTGACCCGCGCCGCCCTGACCAGCACCGCCCTGACCTGCGGCGCCGGCCTTGCCGGCCTGACCTGCCGCGCCTGCCTCGCCTGCGGCGCCAGCCTTGCCCGCCTGACCGGCGGCGCCGGCCTTGCCTGCCTGGCCCGCCTGACCTGCGGCGCCAGCCTTCCCTGCCTGGCCCGCCTGACCTGCGGCGCCGGCCTTGCCTGCCTGCCCGGCCGCACCAGCCTTGCCCGCCTGGCCCGCGCCGCCGCCCTGGCCCGCGCCGCCAGCCGCCTTGCCCGCAGCGCCCGCCTGGCCCGCGCCGCCAGCCGCCTTGCCCGCAGCGCCCGCCTGGCCCGCGCCGCCAGCCGCCTTGCCCGCAGCGCCCCCGCCTGCGCCTGACGCACCAGTGTTGGCTGGCGTGCCGTTCGAGTCGTCGATCTCTCCGCCCGAGCAGGCGGCCGACGCGACCGTGAACAGGCCGAGCGCGAGGATGACGGAGGAGGAGCGAAGCGTCTTCATGGGAAAATCCTTTTCTTGGGAGGCCCAGCCTTCGTGGCGGGCGCAGAACTTTGCCGTGTAGCTGGAGCGTCCGACCGGCGCAATCATCAACGCGGATGGGCGAGCAGCGCGACGCACGCATCGTGGATGCGACCGTTCGTCGCGAGCACGCTCTCGCAGTAAGGATCGTGAGGCTGCCCCCGCATCGTCGTCACACGCCCCCCAGCCTCCGCGACGATCAGCGTCCCGGCCGAGGTGTCCCACGGCGCGAGCTTCTCCTCCCAGAAGCCGTCCAGCCTGCCCGCGGCGACCTGGCAGAGATCGAGCGCCGCGCTGCCGAGCCTGAGCACGCCGTGGGTCGCGAGCAAGGCGCGCCGCCACAGCGACAGGTAGCGGTCGACGTGCTCGCGACGGTCGTACGGGAACCCCGTGACGAGCAGGCTCTCCGAGAGCTGCTCCCGTCGAGACACCCGCAGCGGGCGCCCGTCGAGCGTCGCGCCTGCGCCCTGCTCCGCGGCGTAGCGCTCTTCGAGCCACGGAGCGTCGACGGTCGCCGCGACGGGCCTCCCATCGAGTTCATACGAGAGGCTGACCGAGAAGAACGGCACGCCGTGCGCGAAGTTGGTGGTGCCGTCGAGCGGATCGACCACGAACCTCGGCCCTGTCGCGGGTCCGCGCGCGCGCGCCGACTCCTCCGCGAGCACGGCGACGCCGGGGTGCCGGGACGCGATCACGTCGAGGATCGCGCGCTCGGACTCCCGGTCGGCGCGGGTCACCAGATCGATCGCGCTGCCCTTCGCCTCGACGTCGACGCCGCGCTCCTGGTGCTCGAGCAGGATGGCGCGCGCGCGGTCTGCGGCGAGCGCGAGGGTGGTGAGGATCTCTCGCATCGGCGCGCATCATAGTGGGCCGCGCGGCGGCGCCTCTGCTAGGTGTCGCGCGTCTCCCATGCAGGGACTGCTCCGCCAGCGCACCTCGGACGTCACGTTCCAGGACATCGAGGAGGCCTGCGCCACCCGCGACGCCGCCGTCGCGCTGCTCGACCACTACGCGCGCGTCGCGAGGCCTGGCGAGAGCGTCGCGAGCCTGCTGCTCCTGGCGGCGCCCCTGGCGACGCGCCCGTGGATCCGTGGCCCGGTGCGCGTGCGCCTGACCGAGGCCGGAGACGCGATCCGCGTGGACGTCAGCGAGCACCTCGACGCCGCGTCGAAGGCGGTCACGTGGTCGGGCGTGATCGGCGCGCCGATCCGCGAGCTCGTCGACGTCCTCCCGCACCTCGGCTCGCAGCTCGCGCCGCTGCGCGTGCTCGCGCAGCGTGACGACGCGCTCGTCCTCGGGATGCGCGGGGTGAGGGCGAGCCTCCCGCCTCCCGTCGACGAGCCCCTGCCCGACACCCGCCCCGCGGGCGCGCTGCCCATCAGCGATCTGCCCGACGCCTCGCCCGAGTCGGTGGACGAGCTCGACGAGGGCTGGTGAGGATCGCGAGCTCGCCGAGCTCGACCCACGGGCCGCGAGCGGCCGCCGCGTCAGCCCTTCGACAGCCCGAAATTCACCGCGAGCAGGCCTGTCAGCAGGTTGCACATCGCGTGGAACGCCACCGACGCGCCGACGCCGCCCGTCGCCCCGCGCAGCACCCCGAACAGCAGCGACGGGAAGAACACGGCGAGGCGAGGGAGCTGCGGCTGCGTCGCGACGTGCCCGAGCGCGAACACGAGCGACGTGACGACGAGCGCGGGGCCCACGGTGGCGCCGAGGACGCGCGCGCCCGAGGGCCACGCCCCCTCGAGCCTGGTCTGCAGGTATCCTCGGAAGAACGCCTCCTCGGGGAGCGCGATCACGAACACCTGCCCGAGCACCTCCTCGCCGAAGCGCGGCGGCAGCGCGATCGGGTGCCCCTGATAGTGAAGCGCGCGCCCGACGATCTTGCCCCAGTAGATCGGGTAACCGACGACGAACGGCGGGAAGATCACCGCCGCGACGAGCAGCGCGACGCCACACGCGAGCGCGAGCGATCGCAGGAGCCGCAGCGGATCGAGCCGCGCATCACGCTCGAACAGGCCCCCCAGCGACAGGCCGTGGCGCCGCACGACCGCGTCGTCACGGCGCAGCACGAGCGCGTACGTCGCGAACAGGAACGCGAAGCCGACGCCGGTCGACGCGAAGCGCGCGGGCAGGAGCCACGACAGCGCCGTCACCGCGAGCGTCACGGCGAGCGCCGCCAGCAGCGGGGGCGCCCACGGGCGACGTTCGAGGGCGGGCGGGAGCCGCAACGGAGCCGCCGTCTACCAGCTCGACGCACGCCGGGCGAGGACTTGCCCGCGTCGCCGGTCGCGGTTCATGCTCGGCGCGCCATGCGGAGGCTCGCCCCCTTGCTCGCCGCGCTGTCGCTCTCGGGCGCCGCGCTCGCCGCGCCGAAACCCGCGCAGAAGCCCGCGTCGAAGCCCGCGCACAGGCCGGCCGCGAAGCCGAGGCCGCCCGCGTCGGCGAAGCCCGCTGCTCGACCGGGGGTCGACAAGACGACGGCCGAGGCGCAGAAGGGCCCCGACGGCGCGGCCCGTCGCGCGATCGCGGGAGGACCGACCGCGGAGGAGGCGCGGCGCGGCGCGGAGAGCCCGGAGCTGCAGGCGCTGATCGAGGTCGAGCGTGAGCTGTTCCCGCCCGCCGCGCCCCGCGTGGGAGCGCCGTGGCCGAGCGACGCGCCGCTGCCGGTGCCCGTCGACGCGGACAATCCCCCCGTCCACGCGTCGGGCCTGCCGCCGGCCGTCGACCCGAGGCGCCCCGTGGACGACGCCGCCGCGAAGGACGAGCGCCTCGCGTGGATCCGCGCGCTCAAGGTGCCCGATCTCCCCGTCAAGTGGGACGCGCGCGTGATCACGTATCTCCAGCATTTCCGTGACGATCCGCGCGGGCGGGCGCTCGCGCGCGCGGCCTGGCGACGGAGCGGGCGCTACGCGGACGAGGTGCGCCGCACGCTGCGCCGGGAGCACGTGCCCGAGTCGCTCCTGTGGCTCGCGATGACGGAGAGCGCGTTCGAGCCGACGGCGCGCTCGCACGCGGGCGCGGTGGGGCTATTTCAGTTCATGCCGGACGGCGCGCGCGTGTACGGGCTGCGCGTGGACCGCTGGGTCGACGAGCGCCTCGACCCCGTCCGCTCGACCGAGGCCGCCGGGCGCTACCTCTCCGATCTCGAGCGGCGCTTCGGCAGCTGGGAGATGGCGCTCGCGGCGTACAACATGGGCTTCGGCGGGCTGCTCGCGGCCGTGAAGAAGTACAACACGAACGACTACTGGGAGCTGTCGAAGCTCGAGGCGGGCATCCCGTGGGAGACGACGCTCTACGTGCCGAAGATCACCGCGTTCGCGATCGTCGCGGAGAACCCGGCCGTGTTCGGGCTCGAGGGCCAGCCGCGCGACCAGCCCGTCGCGTTCGACTCGGTCCAGGCGCCCCCGGGCCTGTCGCTCGCGTCGATCGCGAGGGCCACCGGGGCGACGTCGAAGGAGCTCTTCGAGCTGAACCCGCACCTCCGCGCGAAGCGGACGCCGATCGAGGACGACAAGCGCAGCACCTCCGTGCGGGTGCCGAGCGGCACCGGCGACGCCCTGCGCCCTCGCCTGGCGGCGCTCGCGGCGGCGGAGCCGCAGCTCTTCCGCGTCACCGTGCGCGTGGGCCAGACGATCGAGAGCCTGGCCGACGAGCTGGGCGTCTCGGCGCGCGCGCTCCGCGACGTGAACGGCCTGTCGACCGGCGATCTCCTGCGCGGCGGAGACGTGCTCCTCGCGCCGCCGGGAGGCACGGGGCCTCGACCGCACGCGCGCCCCGTCGTCGTGCGCCCCGCCGAGCCCGAGGCCGTGCCGGGCAAGACCCGGGTCTTCTATCGCGTGGTGCCGGGCGACACCCTGGCGACGGTCGCGGCGGCGCTCGGCGTGACCACGGACGATCTGCGCGCGTGGAACCTCGTCGATCCCGGCGCTCGGCTCCAGGAGGGTATGACCCTGCAAGCGTTCGTCTCGCCGGGCGACTCGCTGGGCCACGTCGTCCATCTCCGCGAGGAGGACGCGGAGGTGCTGATCGTCGGCACGCCGCGGTTCTTCGAGCACTTCGAGGCCCAGAAGGGCCGCCGGCGCGTGGCGATCACCGTCGCGCCCGGCGACGACTGGCAGCGCATCTCGAAGAGGTTCGGCATCAGCGTGGGCATGCTCGAGCGCATCAACCGCAAGGGCCGCGGGACGCCGCTCGTCGTCGGGGAGCGGCTCACCGTGTACACCGGCAAGCCCGACCAGGGCCCGCAGGATCGCGACGACGAGCCGCCGCTCACCGGCAAGCCGGAGGCGGATCTGCCGACGCTGCCGGGCGCGAAGCCCTGAACGCGACGCTCACTCGGGCACGGCGTCGCCGCTCGCGACCAGCGCCTCGCGGTACTCGTCGAGCCCCTCGGTGAAGGACGCGGCGACCTCGGGATCGAACTGCGTCCCGGCGCAGCGCTCGATCTCCGCGACCGCGACGTCGTGCGGGAGCGCGCGGCGGTACGCGCGATCGCTCGTCATCGCGTCGTACGTGTCGGCGACCGACACGACGCGGGCGATGATGGGGATCTCGTCGCCCGCGAGCCCGAGCGGGTAGCCCTTGCCGCCCCACATCTCGTGGTGGAGGTGCACGCCGGGGATGAGCGGGTGGAGGAACTTGATCGGCTCGAGGATGTCGCGCCCGAAGCCCGGGTGGAGCTTGAACACCTCGTACTCCTGCTGCGTGAGCTTGCCGGGCTTGTTGAGGTTCATCACGCAGCCGAGCTTGCCGATGTCGTGCATCAGCGCGCTCTGCCGCACGATCTCGACGTCGGACGGCGACATGCCGAGGCGCCGCGCGAGGTACGTCGCGTACGCCGCGACCCGCGTCGAGTGCCCCGAGGTGTAGCGATCCATCTTGTCGATCGCGGCGGCGAGCCCCTCGATCGTCTGCTGGAAGGACGCCTGCAGATCCTCGTACAGGCGCGCGTTCTCGATGGCCGCGGCTGCGCGCGACGCGATGATGCTCAGCATCTTGCGCTGCCCCTCGTCGAAGCGGACGTGGGGCGTGAAGCTGACGGCGGAGATCCAGCCGATGAGGCGCTGCTTCGCCTTCAGCGGCACGGCGACCAGGCTGACGGGCTCGAACGCGGGCGCCTCGGCGAAGTACGCCGCGGCGCGCTCGCCGTGCTCGAGGAGCGAGCGCTCGGCCGAGAGGTGCGACGCGAACAGCGCCGAGTCGAGCTTGCCCATCGAGCCCACGAGCGGGAACCCGGGCCGCCCGAGGTACTGCCGCTCGAAGAACGCTCCCTCGCCGTCGTCGAGCCACGTCGACAGCAGATCGGCGACGAGCTCGCAGTGCGTGCTGTCGGCGATGGTCGCGAGCACCTCGTCGAGCGAGAGGCTCGCGGAGATGGCCTCGCTCACCTGGTAGAGCGACACCGCCTCCTTCAGCCGGAGGTTCTCGGACTCGAGCCGCTGCTTGTCGAGCCCGCGCTGCACGATGCGGATCACCTCCTCGACGCGGAACGGCTTCAGCACGTAGTCGTACGCGCCGCGCTTCATCGCGTCGATCGCGCTCTCGACGGTGCCGAAGCCGGTCATGATGATGGTGACCGTGGTGGGGTCGAGCTTCGCGATCTCGGCGAGCAGCTCGAGGCCGCCCATCCGCGGCATCTTCATGTCGCTGATGACGAGATCGTAGCGGCGGCGCCGGAGCTCCTCGACGGCGGCGAGGCCGTCGGGCGCGGTGCGGACGAGGTACCCTTCGAGGCCGAGGAAATCGGCCAGGACGTCTCGGATCAGCTGCTCGTCGTCGACGATGAGGACGCGCGGCCGATCTTCGGGCGAGGACGGAGGCATGCCTGGCGAGCGCGAGGCTAGACGATCTTTCGGCGAGCGACACCATCGCGCGGCGCGGCGTCAGGCGCGCGGGGGCAGCGGGAGGTCGGCCGGGAGCGGGCTCTCGACGACCGACGCGCCCACGGCGACGCGCGACGCGTGCAGCCACGCCCTGTCGAGGCCGGCCGTCGCGAACCAGCGTGCGTTCGTCGCGGCGTGGCCGTGCCGCGCGTCGCCCAGCGCCGGGTGCCCGATGCGCGCGAGCGCGGGGAGCGGCTCCGCCCCACCGATCTCGCGCGAGACGAGCGTGATCGTGGCGTGGCCCGCGTCGATCTCGCCTCGCGTGTACGACAGCGTCGGGGCCGTCGCGCGGCGGGTGAGCACGCCTCGCGCGTGCGGCACACCCCGGACGCGCGCCGTCCACGTGACCTCGCCGAGCGCGTGCCGCGCGCGCGCCGCCGCGACGATCGAGCGCGCGAACGGCGCGACGCCGCTCGCCTCCGCCGGCGGCGCCCCGAGCGAGACCGCCCGCGGGAACCGGGCGCGAACCGCCGCCTCGAGCGCGGCTCGGGAGAGGTGCGGGGGCTTGTCGACGACGACGAGGTCGTCATCCTCGTGGAGCACCCTGAGCGGCGGCGGCGGCGCGGGCAGCAGCACCGCCACCGCCTCGACCGAGTCCGACAGCGGGATCATGTCGACGGGCAGCGCCGAGCGCGCGGCGAACCCGAGCCGCGCGAGGTGGGCGAGATCGCGCGCGAGGGTCGATGGCTCGCACGACACGACCACGATCGCCCGCCGAGCGGCGCGCGCCACGGCCTCGCGGAGCCCCGGCGTGAGCCCGCGCCTAGGTGGATCTACCAACACGAGATCGCGCGGCGGCAACGACGCGAGGATCTCCGCGTCCGCGGCGCGCGCGGTGAGCGGGAGGCCGTCTCGCCGCGCGACGTCTGCGGCCGCCTGGGCCGCGTGGCCGACGAGCTCGACGAGCTCGACCTCCGCCCCGGCGCGGGCCAGCGAGAGGCCGAGGGCTCCCTCCCCTCCGAACAGCTCGAGCACCGTGCGCGAGCCGGTGTCACCGAGCGCGGCCACGACCATGTCCGCCACGCGCGCCGCCTGCACGCGGTGCGCCTGCGCGAACCCGCCGAACGTCGCCAGCCTGCCGTCATCGGGGGCCCGCGTGGCGCCGAGCAGCGGTCGAGGAGCGCCGCCTAGCGCGCGGGGGGAGCGAGGGTCACGCGGTGCGCGCGCGACGCCAGCCACCCCCGGGACCTCGAGCAGCCTCGCCGCGAGCGGCGCGAGCGCGGCGTCGGGCTCGCGGAGCCTGCTGTCGTGCACCAGCGTCACGAGCAGGCGCTCTTCCCCGCCGTCGCGCGCGCCGCGCACGTCGAGCGCGCTCACCGCGCCGGCGCCGCTCATCCCCGAGGCGAGGGCGGCGCGGAGCGCGTCGGCCACCGCGACGAAGCCTCGAGGCACGACGACGCAGCCCGGCAGATCGAGCACCTCGTGGGCGTCTCCCCGCGCGAACAGGCCCACCTTCCCGCCCTCGACGACCCACTTCGCGCGCGCACGGTAGCCGACGAGCGGGCTCGCGGGCTCGCACGGGCCGACGGAGACGAGGGAGAGCTCGGGGTACCGCGAGAGCGCCGAGGTGAGCGCCGCGCGCTTGTCGACGAGCTGTTCGGAGTAGGGCTGCTCGAGGCGGGTGCAGCCGGTGCAACGCGCCGCGTGCGGACAGTCGATCACGTGGGGCGGGCCGCGAGCAGCCCCTCCGCGCGTCGCGGGCGCGCGGCCCGGAGCCCGCGGAGGTGTCGGAGGTTGAGCGCGTTGATCAGCGCGTGCGCCACGACGGGCCCGACGAGCGAGCCGGTCGCGCGGTAGAGCAGCGCGAGCGCCACGCCGACGACCAGCGACGAGGTCATCCACAGCCACCGCGCCCGGCCGCGCACCTGATGCAGCGACGCGAACAGCACGGACGACGCGATCACGCCGAGGTACGGCGCGAGCAGCGCCCGGAACAACAGCTCCTCACCGAGCCCCGACAGGACCGCGACGAGGACGATCTGCCCGGGCGCGATCGCGCGCGTCGCGGGCGCGAGCGCGTCGGCGAGCTCCCGCGCCACCGCCAGGCGGAGCGACCACCGGCTCCACGCGACGACCGAGGCCGCGAGCGCGAGCCCTCCCGCCGCGCTCACGAGGTGCGCCGACCAGGGCGCGAGCGCGAGCCATGGGTCCGGGTGGGCGAGCGTCGCGCGAAGCGCGAGCACCGTCGCCGCGGCGCCGGCGGCGACGACCAGGTACGTCGCGACGAGGACGCGCACGCGCACGGCGACCTGCGTCTTGCCACGTCGGCGGGCTGGCGCAACCAGTCGAGCCTCACCCGGGCGGGAGGGAGGCGATCGGCAGGCGCGCGTCGAAGCACCCGAAGCACACAGGCACGTAGCGCTCCTCCGCGCCGAGCATCACCTGCGCGCCCTCGCTGGTCGCCGCGCCGTCGACGAGGCGCATGTTGAGGATCGCCTTCTTGTTGCAGTACTGACAGGTCACCTTGACCTCCTCGATGCTGTCGGCGAGCTCCAGCAGCCGCCTCGCCCCCTCGAAGAGCCGGGTACGGAAATCGGTGCGCAGGCCGTAGCAGATCACCGGGACGCCCGGGTCGCGGGTGAGCATCCGCAGCTGCTCCACGAGCCGCGAGGAGAGGAACTGTGCCTCGTCGACGAGCACGCAGTCGAGCCCGCGGAATTCCTCGGGGGAGAGGACCGAGTCGGCGTCGACGAGCGCGTCGGCCTGCATCGTCACCCCCGCGCGCGACGCGATCTCGTGCGCGCCGAACCTGTCGTCGAGGCGAGGCTTCATCAGGCGGACGCGCTTGCCCTGCGCGCGGTAGTTGTGCGCCACCGCGAGCAAGTTGAGCGTCTTCGCGCTGTTCATGGTGCCGTGCCGAAAGTAGAGCTTCGCCATCCGGGCCGCCGGCACTATGCCCCAGGTGGGCGCGCGCCCGGCCGAGAATGGCGCCGCGCGTGAGGTTGCAGCAGAGCGCGCGCTCCTCGGCGTGGGCGCGGAGGCGAGCGCGCTGAGGGCGAGGTCGAGCGCGTCGGGCGCGGCGTGGACGAGCGCGGAGCGCCTGCGAGCGCCACGCCTCCTCGAGCCCCGATCGTGGAGCGCGGGCTGCGCGAGGGTCCGAGCGTGACAGGTCGGAACAGGTTGCGTTCACCGAGCTCGACCGCGCCGCCATTCGCGCCGCGATCGTCTCTTGCGGAATCTGGTCAGGACGGACCGAGAGCGCGCGGCTGGCCAGCCCCCACTCCGCTTCGGACTCCGACACTCGCTCCTTGGGCTCCCGAAATCCATGTTCAAGGCGGCCCTCGCGAGGGCGTTCATTTTGGACCAGATGAGGTTGAAGTAAAGCGCGCGCTCCTCGCGATCGGCGTGGTGGTGAGCGGCGAGCAGGGCGCTCGTGGCGAGGTCGAGCGCGTCGGGCGCGCGCGCGTGGACGACCGCGGAGAGCACCGCCAGCGCCCACGCCTCTTTGGCCTCCCGGTCGTGGAGCCGCGGGATGCGCGACGGTCCCAGCACGACGGGCCGGAACACGTTGCCTTCCCCAAGCTCGATCGCGCAGCTCGCCCACCGCTCCACCGCCGGCGTCAGCGCGATCACGAGCAGGTGCACCGGGCACCGCAACCGCGCCCGCAGCGTCGCGGCGTACGCGGGCCACGTGTAAGCCTTGTCGTCATCGCGCCGCGCCTGCACCTCGGCGATCACCGCGGCCACCGCGCGCCTGTGCTCGTCGCGGAACACGATCACGCGGTCCGCGCGCAGCTCGACGGGCGCGGTCTGCGAGAGATCGCCGTCGCCGACCTCGGCGAGGTCGGCGGGAGGCAGCGAGACGCCGGCGCGCGCGGCGAGATCGACGAGCGTCGCCGGGTGACGTCCGAGCAGATCGGCGATGGCGTCGTGGAGCGTGCCGCGCATGGGCGGGCAGAAAGGCACGCGGCGGGCCAGCGAGAAATTCAACGAATTTCCCGTGTTTCATGGGCCTCGAGGGGTGGACGCGGACGCCGCGTCCACGGACATCCTGGTCCAC
>JADLFU010000015.1 GCA_020849655.1 Polyangiaceae bacterium
CGCCGACCGCGAACATCTCCGCGCCGCCCTCGCGCGCGACCTCGGCCCACGTGACCGCGAAGCGACGGTACGCCGCCGCCCACGCGGCCCAGCCCGCGTCGGAGCCAGGATCGACGAGCGCGCGCCAGCCTCCGGACTCGACCCAGAGGTGCGGCACGACGAGCACCTTCAGCCCCGCGGCGCGCGCCTGCCGGATCGCGGCGAGCACGGCGGCGCGGTTCTGCGCGAAGGGCGCCGCGAGCTCGTCAGGATCTTCTGGCTCGACTCGCTCGCCGATCTCATCCGGCGTCGCGGCGTCGGCGCGAGGGACGCGTTCACCCGCTTGTTCGACCGAGCGGCCCGAAGAATTCGCTCGACCTTCAGCGTCCCGCCGCGGGCGCGCCAAGACGCGGTCCGCGTCCTCGCCGAGCAGCTCGTCGTCATCGCGTGGTCTGCGACGCGCCCCGTGCGCCGCGTCGATCGCCGACGGCGCGGACCCGTGCGCGGACGCCCACGAGGACCGACGTCGTCAGGCGGAAGACAACGTCAGCGTTGACCACCTGACGTCCCGGCACGCCGAGCGCCGACCGCTCCGGGCGTGCGCCTTTTTCGACTGGTAGGTGGTTGACAGGCGCAGGAACGGCAAGACTCCGCATGCACCCACCGGCCTGCGATGGTCGCGACCAGCCCCGTCGCTTCGGTCCCGTACGCCTCCGACGCGAGGCGCGCGACAGCCTCGACGCTCTGCACGGCGCGCCCGGACGCGAGCGCCGTCAGCGCCGAGACGAAGCGCACGTGATCGAGCGTGCGGCGCGCCGCGATCGCCTCGGCGACGAGCGCCTCGCGCGTACGCATCGTCGCCCGAACCGCGCGCTGCGACGCGACGAGCGGCAGGCGCCACCCGGAGAGCTCCGAGGATGCGGACGGGAGGCGCATCGCCTCATCGCACATGGGGTGCTCCGAACATGAGGCGAAAGAGGCGCCGGCCGTGGTCGCCCTTGATGCGGAAGTAGACCGCCGCGGAGAATTCCGGATCGACGCGGCAGCGGTGCGCCATCTCCGCCCACTTGCGCCCGCGCCGGCCCAGGCAGTCGAGGCACACGCCTGCGTCGAGGCGAGCGCTGCGATCGCAACCGATGCACCTTCCGATAGCGATGACCTCGCTCATCGTTCCTCCGTTTGCTTGGTGAGCTGCACGAACCACGTCGTCAGGACCGTGCGCGTGGCCGAGTCCTCGGCGCTCCCGAGCGCGAGCGCGAGCGTCGAGAGGAGCGCGCCGGTGAGCGGCACGCCGCCGAAGTCGAAGGAGTCGGGGCGCGGATCGCGCGCCAGCGTGAGCCACCCGGTCGCCGTCGGCGCCGCCGCGTGCAGCGCGAGCGCTCGGCGCGCCGACAGCTCGAGGAGCTCGGGCCAGCCTTCGAGGACCTCGCCGAGCCAATCTTGCGCTCCGAGCGTCGCCACCCAGCGCTCGAGGAGCGTCCCGACGAGCAGCGGCGGCACGCGTCGCTCTCGCGCGACCCCCCGAAAACCTGGCTCACCCCACGCGACGCTCATCGCGCTCGTGGGCAGCTTCTTGCCGAGGCACTGCGCGAGGAGCGCGAAGAGCGTCTCGTCCTGTCCCTCTGCGAGCGCGCGATCGCCCGCGGCGCGCAGGCCGCGCGCGAAGAGCTCGGGATCGCCCGCGGCAATCAGCGCCCCGACGAGCGACGTGACCGCGCCCGGCAGATCGACGCACGCGCCGATCGCGCGCACGACGTCGGCGAGCTCCGCCTCCGACGGATGGCTCGCCAAGCGCAAGAGCAGCTCCGCGATAGCGGCGCCGCGGTAGCGATCGAGCGTCTTGCGCGAGCGATCCGACGCGATCGCGAGCGCCGTCTGGAACGTGTCCTCGAAGAACGATCTCTTGAACATGGTGTCCATGCTGTTGGGTTGTTCAGCGTTGACCGGGCAGCCACTCGGGTGGCCAGACGAGAAGGCGCGGCGCTGTGAGCGCGCCGAGCGCGATTCCGACCTCGCAGCCGACGAGGACGTCGTGCTCGGCGCACGCGAGCAGCGAGCCCGTCGGACCTGCGAGCCCCGCCATCGGGCGCGACCGTGTTGCCTGCGGATCGAGATCGGCGGCTACGAGAGCCGGTCGTAGACGCGCTTCACCTCTGCGAAGCGAAAGACTCGCTCGATGCGCTGCGTCGGGACGCGCCGCTCCGAGGGCACCCCGTGCTCGAGGAGCGCGGCGCGGAGCTGGCGGTTTGTCATGCGGGTCATGTCGTAGCCGGCGCGGCGCATTGCCTGCCAGATCTGCTCGACGGTCGCCCAGCCCTCTGGGACGCCGTGCGGCATCGGCGACGGCACGCGCTCGGTGCGTCGGCCCGAGCCGTACTGCGGCGGCCGGTACGGGTTGGCCTCGCCGATCTGAAGCGCGCGCGCGATCGCCCGCACCTTCGCGCCGTCGTAGAGCAGGCGCCAGTGGCGCTCGCCCTCGGGGAGCCAGCGCCCGGTCCGCACCGGATCGAGCGCGCGGCGCAGCGTCATCGTGTTTCGCTCGCGGAGCGCGGGCAGCGTGCGGGCCTCGTCGAAGGTCATCGAGTGCGCGGGCCGCGCGCCGCCGCGGTGATCGACGCGATCGTCGCTCACGGCGCGCACCCGGAGCTCTCGAGGACGAGCTCGGGCAGCGTGACGCTGCCCCCGAGCTTCACGGCCTGCCAGCCCATCACGGTGAAGGTGCGCTCCGCCTCGCCGCTCCAGAGCTGATCCGGACCGAGCATCACCGCGAAGCGCTCTCCGCCCGCGACGACCACCGCCTCCGTGAAGTCGATCGTCCGCTCGACGCGCGCCGTGACGCGCACGCGCTGACCGATCCGCTTCGTCCACGTCGCGACGAGCTCTTTCGGCGCGATGCGCGGCGCGGGCGCGCACGCGTCGACCGCCGCGACAACCACGATCGGCGCCGAGGCGATCGGCGCGGGCGCCTTCGACGTCGCGGACATCGCCGCGCTGGCTGCGGGCGCCACGGACGCCGGGGCAGCGGCCTCGGTCGAGGGCGCGTCGCGACGGCACGCGGCGAGGAGCACCACCGCCGCGACCGTCCCATGCACGAACCCTCTCACGTACTTGCTCCTTCGCGCCTCGAGAGCAGCGTCGCGCGCCGCCGCGCGATCGTCAATGACGCGCCCGCCGCGCTCACGCCGCACCCTGCACGCGCTCGCGCCACACGCCGAGGATGCGGCGCACGATCGGTGAGTCGCTCGTCTCGATCGCCTCGCGGAGCGCGCGCCGCGCCGCCTCGCCGTTGCGTTCGAGCGCGAGCTGGAGCGCTCCGACGTTCCACGAATTGTCGGGATCGACGATCTCGCCGAGCACCTTCGCCTCGAGCTCCGCCGGTGCCGCGATCCCATTCTCCCAGGCGCGCGCGACCTCCGCGTACTCGCGGCTGATGCACAGCCGCATCCCGTTCTCCCAGCACGCGAGGTCCGTCATGCCGAGAACGCTCGGCGCGACCCACGCGGCAAGCCGATCGAGGATCGGCGAGTCGACCTCGTCCTCGCGCAGCATCGTCACGACGTCGACCACGTCGTCGGGCACCGGATCGTGCGCGATGCACCACTTCGCGAGCGGCAGTATGAAGCTCCTCTTCGCCCGCTCGTCGCACACGAAGAGCCATTCCCAGTCGTCGGCGTCGAGCTCCGCCGTGCGGCCCAGCGCGTCGAGGATCTCGACGATCCCGTGCGCACGCTGTACCTCTTCGCAGCTCCTGCGCCACACGTGTTCGCGTCGCCGCAGCCCCGCCAACGTGCCGCGCAGCTCGCTCGCGAGGCCCGCCCAATCGCGCGCCGTGCGTACCGTCTTGGCCAGCTGGGCCATGATGCTCGTTCGATCCGGCGCGAGCGGGTCGAGCCGCGTCGGGCTCTCGGCCAGCTTGTTGGCCAGCCGCTCGTGGTCGCTCCCGAGCACGGCCACGGCGGCCGTCACGTCGTCTGGCGTGCTGCCCGGGTCGAGTAGCTTCTGCCAGGCACCTTCGTAGATCACGTCGCTCACCGGTGCGTTCATGCGCGTCTCTCCTTCTTTGGCTTGGGTCTCTCCGCTTCCACTTCCCCGCACAGTCCTGCGCGATCGCCGCGATTTCGCGTTGCTCTTGGGCGATCGCTCGTTTTCAAAGGACAGGCCGCCCCATCGACGGACGGCTGCGTCAGCGCCTGGAGCGACGAGTCCCGCTCGAGTACGCGCTCCGCATGGCCCAAGTACGCACCCGGTCGCGTTGCTTCCGGTTTGTGATCCGTGGCGTCCCTGCTCGAGCGTCACGGCGACGGCGCGACGCGCGCGGCCATCTCGTCGGCCGTCGCGAAGAACGCGCTGTTCGTCTCCGCCGTCCGACGCGCGCTCCGAACGAGCGACCGAGGGCGCGAGGGCTCTGGCCCGCGCGCCCGAGCGTCGCAACCGCGCGGCCCCTGCGCGTCCCAGATGGCCTTGCCGCTCGTCCGCACGTCGAAGCGAGGTGCGTCGTGAGCACCGATCTCGATCCGCTGTTGAAGCGTCTCCACCTCGCGCACGCGCGTCGTGCGTGGCGATCGATCGCAGAGCGCGCCGAGAAGGAGGAATGGTCGTACGAGCACATGCTCTTCGTCCTCTTCTCGGAGGAGATCGCGCACCGCCGCGGGACGCGCCTCACGAAGGCCACGCGGGCCGCGCACTTCCCGTTCCTCCGCACCATCGAGGAGTTCGACTTCAGCTTCCAGTCGACGCTGAGGCTGACCTCGATCGGCTCGCTGCTCTCGCCCGACTTCGTCACCGAGGGGCGCTCGGTGATCCTCGTCGGCAAGCCCGGTCGCGGCAAGACGCACCTCGCCATCTCCGTCGCGTACCGCGCGCTGCAGCACGGCTTCGAGGTGCTCTTCACGACGGCCGCCGCGCTCATCGAGGATCTCTCCACCGCGTCGCGCGAGGGTTGCCTGCGCGAGGCGCTCACGCACTACGTGAGGCCGCACGTGCTCGTCGTCGACGAGGTCGGCTACCTCACCTACGGCGACGACGCCGCGAACGTCCTCTACCACCCTCGTCAACGAGCGCCACGTCCGCCGACGCGCGATGGTCTTCACCACGAACAAGAGCCCGAAGCCCACGTGGGGCTCCGTCCTCCACGACGACGATCTCGCCGAGGCCATCGTCGACCGCATCCTCGAGCGCGGTCGCGTGCTGCGCCTCGATGGCCCGTCCGTGCGCACGAAGCACTTGCCCGCGGACGAGGCCGGCGGCGAGGATGCGCGGAGCGACGAGGTGCTCAGAATTTCCGGAAAGAAGGTGTCAGAATTTCCGGAACCTCCAGCAACGAGCGGCTTGAGGGGTCCATCCCGAGCTCGGAGCCCCCGCCGGAGGCATCCCTACGCCCATCGCCGCGCGAACGCGTCGCCGACGCGCACAGCGGAGGGCAAGGGGTCGCACGGAGCCGCCCACAGCCACGCGCAGGAGCCCGCTCGCGGGGTCCGAGCATGGCGCGGACGGCGAGTACGCCCTTGCCCGGAGCGAGCACGACGGCACCCTGGGCGCGCGATGGACGCGGGGCTCCGAGCCCGCCGCGACGGCGAAGTTGACTGGAGCAGGCGCGCTGGCGTAAGGGAACTCACGGGCTCGGTCCCGAGCCCCGGTTGTGTCTGTCGTTCAGCCCGCTGTCAGGTTCACGGGCAACCAGTACAGTATCTCGGCTACGATCAGCCCGATCGTGTTCGCATTTTGCTTGCGCGACGAATGCGAATTCAGCATGTTGGGACTTTGCACTGAAGCGGGACAAGGCCAGTCAGGCCGGAGGTAACGATGCGCCGTGTACTCGGAATCGATGTTGCGAGCAGCAGCTGGAGCGCGAATGGGAGCGCCTTGGTCGAGTACGGCGAGCCAGGCTTCGAACGGGTAGACCCGGGCGCAATCGCGTGGCCTTCCGGAGCACTCACGCCCGCCGCGTTGGCTGACGCGATTGACAAGTTCGCCCGCGAACACGCCGTCGACGCGGTAGCGCTCGACGGTCCGCAGGGGTGGCGCAGCCCCGACACGCCCGTTGGGGCACCCGGCGTCGGGCGCCGGTCCGAGTACGAATGCCGCACGCAAGGTAAGACCGGCGTCTACCCGGTGACGTACCCACAGAGTCAGCGGCCATGGATCGAGTTCAGCATCGAACTCTTCGATTCGCTCCTTGCTCGTGCCGGCGTCGTCCTCGCGGACCCGGAGACGACGGTCATCCCCGAGGGAGGCTACGCGGTGCTGGAGTGCTTTCCCACCTCGACGTGGCGGACGAGCGGGCTGACGCCGCTGCCGGGAAAGGGAAAGAGGCCACCGCTACCCCCATACTCGCAGGCTCTTGCAAGCGCCTATGGGCTTCCCGCGTTCACGCCTCGCTCGCACGACGAGTTGCAGGCGGTCGTCGCGGCGCTCGCCGCGGTGGCCGTCCTCGGCGGCCCCGCGCTGCCGATTCGGCGTGGCGTCGCGGCAACGACGACTGCTCACGCGAGCGGGACGCGGCGTCTGGAGGGCTTCATCTGGGACGCAACGCCGATAGGTGTCGGTGCGCCGCGAAAGGCGGTCGAGGCAATCGCGACCAGCCCAAGTCCAACACCGACCCGGTCCGCATCGACCCCGAGTGATGTCGTCGTGTACGTCACACGCCGTGTGCTCGACCACGTGAATCGCACGGCGGATCGGAAGCAGGCGCAGATCGCGATAAAGGGCCTCGCCGGGGCGAGCGCGCTCGCGAAGCGCAGCGTCACGCTCACCGTTGAAGGGAACGACTACGCGCTCATCATCGGCGATTCACATGCAATCTGGCCGACCCATCAGAGCGAGGAGACCACCGGGTCCTTCGAGCAGCTCTTCGCCGTCCTGGCGGATCGCCCCGACGAGATGGTGGTCGCAACGAGCGCTGTCGTCGAGGGCGCCTGAGACGACGGTCGCTTGCGCTTACTCCCGTCGCCGCGCCTCGGAGATGATTACGTGGCGGGCGCGTCGGCGATGATGGCGGACAAATAGTCGGAGACGGCGGCGAGGTCGGCGAGCGGCTTGAGGTCGCGCGCGATTGTGACGAGCTGGGCCCGGCTGGAGATCGGATGCGGTAGTTGCCGTCGCACGGCGAGGCGACCTCCAGAAGTTGCTCGACCTCGCGGCGGGAGGTCGCGCGGTAGCGCGTGCGTGCCGCGCGCTGCATCATGCCGGGCAGCGTGGCGGCGTACACGGCGCGCAGGTGTGTTCGGGCGGAGTTCAAGCGGGATGTGCCAGGTAGCATCGAGGTGTCGTTCATCGCGACTGACCCTCCCCCGTCTGAGCGAAGGTATGCTTCGCAGCCGGTGGTGGTTCTGGCGGGGACGACGCGTCCAGCGAGCTGCTGCGGCGCCACGACGCGGTGTCGCGCGCGCTCCCGCGCGGTCGGCTCGAACCGTGGATCATCTCGTTCGCGTACCGCGACCACCGGCTGCAGCTCGATGAGGGCAAGGTGCATTTCCACCTGCACGGCGCCGACGAACCTCCAGGCGCCGGTTGACATCCCCCCACCCGCCACTACCCTGAGCGCTCGGCCGCGGGTGACTCACCCACGCGTCGCATTCTTGGCGGTCGATACCCAATGGGTAGACCCGTCGGGCACCCACGTGTCGTTCTCGTACGCGGCGCGCAAGCTCGAGGCGTCGGTGCGGACGGAGCTCGAGCGACTCGTCGTCGAGACGCACTCCGCCGAGCTGATGCGTCGCTTCGCGCGTTGGATGCCGACGGCCGATCGGGCGCGCCTGCGCGCTAGCATCTGCGTCCCGGAGGTGATGGGAGCATGAGCGTGGGCGGCACCAATCCGCCGCAGCCCTTCCCCTCGGAGGAGGAGCGCGCCTTCCTCGAAGTGGAGTTGGTTCACGCGCTCCGTCGCGATGCCGACGAGCTCCTCGAGCTGAGGGCGCGCGCCGACCGCGCCGCGGAGGACGGCGTGTACCGGCTTCTCCACCAGAGCTTCAAGGTGTATCGGCTCCAGACGCACACGACGGAGATCGTCGCCGCCCTGCAGCGGCTGCTGCCCGGGACGACGCTGAACCCGTGGTTCACGCAGATCGTGACTGAGGGCACCGAGAAGACGTTCGCTCGGGAGCACAACACGCGTTGGCTGCAGGAGACGCGCCCGATCGTCGAGGCGTTCCTGGTGGCGAAGCAAGCGCTCGACATGACGTGCAAGTACGCGCGCGCGTTCGAAGAGCCGCCGCGCGTCTTCGAGCCCGGATGGGGCACGGTGCTCTACCTCTTCATGCTCCGGTGAGAGGCGTACCTCGCAGCCGCCTCGGTCAGTTTGCGCGCGATCTCGTCGCGAAGCTCCGTCGGCGCGAGCACCCCCATCCCGTCTGCGAAGCCGAGTATCCAGACGCGGAGGCGGAGCGTCGGCTTCACGAAGCGAGCGGGGGCGCCGAGCGGCTCGCCCGCTGGTCCACCAAGGTGCTCGTGCTCCAAGACGGCCCCCCGCTGCGTGCGCGCCGTGTCCATCCCACGGTGCAACGGATCGTGCACGATGCCTTGCTCTCGAAGCAGTGCCTCGAGGTCGAGTACCAGCCGCGGTTGCGGGTAGCGCAGAACTATCTCCTGGCGCCGCTCGGAGTCATCTACCAGGGATCCACCCGGGCGCTCGTCTCGACGAAACTCGATGCGGAGTTCGTGGCGGTGGGTGAACCGCAGACCTTCTTGTTCCACCGGATGCGCAAGGCAAAGCGGAACGCGCACGCGCGCCCAACGCTCGCGACTTCGGGCTCGCGGCCTTCGCGGCGAGCGGTCGCTCCGCGTCCCAGCTCGGGGAGCCGATCGCGCTACGCGCATTGGTGAACGCCGACGCTGTCGCGCCCCTCGATGAGGCCGGGGTGAGCGACGACCAGCGGCTCACGCCGCACCTCGACGGTCGCGTCGGCCTCGAACGGTGGGGCACTCGCTCGTCCCGGAGACGTCGGTCTGTCCGTACGGGACACGAAGCTCTGCGACGTCGTCTGGCTGGCAGATCAACACCGCGCCATGGGCGTCGCACGGGGACGTGATGGTATGGCGAAACGGCTTCGCGCTCGGCCAGGTGATCGATCTCGGCGTCGGAGAGGTGCCCGTTCTGCACGAGCCGTACAAGGGCACGCTGCCCGGCGACTCGGGCGGGGGCTCTTCTTCGGTGACCTGCTGTGCGGCTCCTCGAGGAGCTCGGCTTCCTGTCAATCGCGGAGATGGAGGAGCCCGGGTGGGACCCTCCTTCGTACCTGTGGGGCGTCGATGGCGCGCAGCCGTTCGTCTCGGAGATCGCTGACAGCGTCCGACAGGCCCTCGCCCCCTCGCCCGCCCCGGCGTCCGCTTGCTGACGCCGACCGATGGATTCGCCCACCGGAGCGATCTGATGGGAGCGCTGGTCGAGTCGACCGGTCCGCTCGGCGCGATCGGCGCGGTCGGCCTCTCGCTCGGCGGCGGCAGGGTGGGCGTCACCGGGATGGTCATCGTCGCTCCTCCCGACGGAGACGCGACCGCGGCGCCCAGCGCCCTCGGGCGCGCAGTCGCGGCGGGGCCGCTGTCGCTCACCGACGCGGGCCTCGTGGTGAGCGCGCGGGAGCGCTCTCTGTTCGTCGTCGGGGGGTCTCGGGGGGCACCCCGAGCCCATCGGTGTGGCAGCTCGAGCTCGACGCGATGGTGTGGCATGAAGCGCGCCTCTCCGAGCCCGCGCCCGGCAGCGTGCTGGCCGCCGTGTTTCGCAGCCAGGACCGCGCCTTCTACGTCCTCGACGGGCTGAAGGTCGGGCCGCTCGCCCTCGCGCGGCTGTGGAGGATCTCGCTCGACACGCTCCGGTCGTCGGTCGTCGGATCCTGCCCGCGCCTGCGGCGCTTCGACAGGACGTACCTGTCAGTGGCCGAGGACGGTGATCTGTTTCTGGCCGTCACCGGCGGCGCGAGGCCCCGCGGCGGCTCATGGCTGGCAAAGCTGGAGGTGGGCGCGGGGGCCGTCGAGCTGCGCTGGTTGCGGCACGAGCGGGGCCGGCTCATCGCCACGCCCGTCCTGTGTGCATAGGAAAATCAAACGCGCTCCGCGGCGTGGGCGAGGGGGTCGACGTGACCGGGGCGACCGCCGATCCAGGCCGTCGCCCCCCGCGGCACGGCCATGACGACGGCCGACGAGCGGCCGGGGCAGGGCGAGGTCGCGAAGAACGGCGCCATTGGGCCAGACGGTATCACACGTCCGCCCCGCGCCCATCGCCGCCGATGTCGCCTCGCCGCTCACGCCCACGCGTCATCCCCGCCGCCGAGCGCCTTCTTGCGCAGCACGGTGCTTCGCCAGTACGGCGGGCCGCGGCTCGGGCTGCGCTCGGGCACGTC
>JADLFU010000016.1 GCA_020849655.1 Polyangiaceae bacterium
CGAGCGGCCGACGCCTCCCGGCCCGCTCCCCGACGCGCACCAGACCCCGGGAGACTGCCGGCGCGCGACGTGCGAGGGCGGCGCGCTCGTGTCGCGCGACGATCCGGCGGACGTCCCCGCCGAGCCCGCGTCGGAGCCCTGCCGCCAGCGCGCGTGCCGAAGCGGGGCCGCGACGGAGCAGCCGGCGCCCGAGGGCACGGCGTGCGGCAAGGGCGGCGTCTGCGACGCGCGGGGCGCCTGCGTGCGCGTCACGTCGCTGAGCGCCGGCCGAAACCACACCTGCGCGCTCCTCTCGACCGGCGAGATCCGGTGCTGGGGATCGAACGACTCGGGGCAGCTCGGCGTCGCCGTCGCCGACGTCTCCCTGACCGCCCGCCCCGTCACGCTGCCCGCGAAGGCGCTGCAGGTCTCGGCCGGGGGCGATCACAGCTGCGCGGTGCTCGAGGGCGGCGCAGTCGCCTGCTGGGGCAGCAGCGACAGCGGCGAGCTCGGCGTCTCCGACGTCACGCCAGGCGCCCCCGCGATCGTGCCGGGCCTCTCTGCGCTCGCGGTCGCCGCCGGCGCGCGGCACTCCTGCGCCATCACCCGCGATCGGAGGGTGGTCTGCTGGGGTCAGTACGGCGCGGACAGCTCGCGCGCGCCCTCGTCCGTCGGCGTCGACGACGCGGCGTCGATCGGCGCGGGGCTCGACACCACCTGCGCGCTGACGAGGGGCGGCAAGGCGCTCTGCTGGGGCCTCAACGATCACGGCCAGCTCGGCGACGGCACCACGACGCCGACCCGGCGCCCGGTCACGGTGGCGCGGGAGGGCGTCGTCCAGCTCGCGGTCGGGCGCGCCCACGCGTGCCTGCTCGACGCGCGCGGCTCGGTCGCGTGCTGGGGGCGCAACCAGGACGGCCAGGTCGGCGAGCCGCCGCGCGAGCACGTCACGCGCCCCACGACGATCAAGGGTCTCCACGCGCGCGCGATCGCCGCGGGCAACGGCCACACCTGCGCGCTCGTCGACGGCGAGCGCGCGAGCTGCTGGGGGTGGAACCAGGACGGCCAGCTCGGCGACGGCGGGTTCGTCTCGACGCACGAGCCGCGCGCCGTGCTCGAGCTCGCGCGCATCACCGAGATCGTGGCCGGCAGCCGCCACACGTGCGCGCTCTCGCCCGACGGCGAGGTGTCGTGCTTCGGGCGCAACGATCGGGGGCAGCTCGGCAGCGGCGGCGTGCGCGCGCCCGCGCCGCGCGACTGATCACCGGGCGCACGACGCGACGACGCGCTGGCCGGGCGCGACGACCGCGCGGCACGTCCCGCGGCCGTCGCCGCCGACGAGGATCGTGTAGCTCGCGACCGAGAGATCGTTGAACGCGGCCTCCGAACCGCACGACGCCTCGACCTCTGCCCCGCCGCTCACGTCCCGCGCGGTGAACGTCCCGGTCGCCGCGTCGCACACGTCCGCGCCGCGCACCACGACGGCGCCGCGCTCCGACAGCGGCCCGCACGACAGGCCACCCGCGCCGACCTCGCACGACGCGCCCCACCGAGGGCTCTGCTCGCCGCGCGCGTACCCGTAGACCGCCGCACGATCGCCGACCGCGCCGACCGACGCGAGCGAGATCGAGTCGCCGCAGAGGACGTCGTACGGCGCGACGCCCGCGCGGACGAAGCGCAGCCGCTCGACGTGCGCGGCGTCGAGCCCGCACCCGACGCCCGCGACGAGATCACGAGACGACACGCGCGTCGACGCCGCGCCCACCATCGGGCGACAGCCTCGCAACAGCACGCGCCGCAGGTACAGCGCCTGGGTCGCGTCGGGCGGACCGAAGAGCTGGCCCTCGACCGGCGGCGGCGCGGGCGTGTCGGGTCCGGGCCCGAACCCGCAGTCGGTCGACGCGATGGGGGCCGTCACCGCGCCGCAGGTGGAGGCGTCGAGGCACGGCGCGGAGACGTCGTACGCGTCGAGCGTCGCCACGTAGAACCGCCCCGGCTCGACGAGCGAGAACGCGGCCGACTGCGCGCACTGCGTGGCCGGCGACACGACGACGGGCGTCGCGCCCGAGAGGTCGACCGCCTCCTGGCCCGTCACGTCCCACACCTTCGCCACGTACGAGCGCATCGATCCCGGCGCCGTCCCGCACGGCAGGTCTCCGCGAAACGTCTCGGGGTCGACGTGCAGATCGGTGTACGGGACGATGCCCGTGTCGGCGCTGGTCGAGCCGCACGCCGCGAGCGCGAGCAGGCACGGGAGGGCGAGGGCGCGCGACAAGGCGGCGGCTTTTGTCACGACCCGGCGTGGCTGTCCACGCCGAGCGCGGTCACAGCTCGCCGAAGAGATCCTGGATGCGCGCGTTGAACGCGCACGCGATCTTGTAGAGGCTCTGGATCGACGCCGACGACTCCGCGCGCTCGATCTGCGAGAGCAGCGACACCGAGAGGCCCGTGCGCTTGCTCATCTGCTTCAGCGTGAGCTTCTGATCCTTGCGCATGTTGCGGATGGTGTCGCCGATGACGCGGTGGAGCTGCTCCTCGGGCGTGCGCGCGAGGCCCTTCTTCTTCATCACCCGCGCGACGACCTCGCGCAGATCCTCCACCTGAAACGGCTTCTTGATGTAGTCGACGACGTCGAGCTTCATCCCGGCGACGGCCGTGTCGAGGTTGGGGAACCCCGTGAAGATCACGACCGCGACGTCGCTGTCGAGCTTGCGGATCTTCTTCAGCACCTCGATGCCGTCGAGCTTCGGCATCATCAGGTCGAGCAGGATGAGGTGGAACTCTCCGTGCCGCACCTCCTCCTCGGCCGCGAGCGGGTTGGTCAGCGTCTTGACGGAGAAGCCGTCCTTCTCGAGGACGGTCTGGACGTACTCGCAGATGGCCTTGTCGTCATCGACCACAAGGATGCGAACCTGCGGGATTTGCACGGGCATCGGTGACCTCGTTACAGTGTGACTAGAACGCCCCGACCGTCGGGTCAACGAAGAACTGGCGCGCTCCGCGGCACGTGGTGGGCGGGTTCCGCTATCGTCGGTCGCGCGTGGCGGATGCGACCGACAAGGCGCGCGAGGAGTTCTTCTCGGAGGCGCAGGAGATCGTCGAGGGGCTCTCGCGCGATCTGCTCGCGCTCGACGGGCTGGCGCAGCGAGGCCAGGCGTCGCCGGAGCTCGTCAACGACGTGTTCCGCGCGGTCCACACGCTGAAGGGCCTCGCGGGGCTGTTCGGCGCGACGCGCATGGCGACCCTGTCCCACGATCTCGAGGAGGTGCTCGACGATCTGCGGCTCGGGCGGGTCGAGCTGACGCGCGAGGTGCTCGATCTGCTGTTCCGCGCGCTCGACGTGTACGGGCAGCTCCTGACGCTCGAGCGCGCGCCGGACGAGTCGCTGTTCGGGGTCGTGGACGAGTTCCTCGCCGATCTGTCGAAGCGGGTGCGGCGCCGCGCACCGCCCGAGGCGCGCGCGTCGGCCGCGTACGATCTCGATCCCGGCCTGCTCGCGGTGCTGACCGAGTACGAGGAGCACCGGCTGCGCACGTGCGTCGCGAGCGGGTTCTCGCTGTTCCGCGTGCGCGCG
Organism: Polyangiaceae bacterium; assembly: GCA_020849655.1. GTDB lineage: Bacteria > Myxococcota_A > Polyangia > Polyangiales > Polyangiaceae > JADLFU01. Next base: position 3,554 of record JADLFU010000016.1, read on the forward strand.
CGGTTCAACCTGCTCACGATCGACGAGGAGCTGGAGGCGCTGAAGACCCGCGCGAAGCCGCTCGGCGAGATCGTGACGTACCTGCCGACCGGCGACGGAGGGGACGCCGAGAGCATCGATCTCGAGCTGCTGCTCGCGTCGCGCGAGGAGTTCCCCGTCATCGCGGCGAGGCTCGCCAGCGAGCGGGTGAGCGTCGAGGAGGTCGACCGCCGACGCGATCCGACCGACGCGCCGCCGCGCTCCCTGCGCGAGGGCGCCGCGCTCGCGCGCGACCACGAGGGCGCCGAGGAGCCGGCAGCGGAGGGAGGCGCGGCCGGGCTCTCGCTGCGCTCGGTGTCGCAGACCGTGCGCGTCGACATCCGCAAGCTCGACTCGCTGATGAACGTCGTCGGTGAGCTGTCGATCGTGCGCTCCACGCTCGCGCGGATCACCGAGCGCGTCCGCTCCAACCCCGGCCTGCGCGAGCTCGGGTTCGAGCTGTACCGGCTGCAGCGCAGCTTCGAGCGGCACCTCGGCGAGGTGCAGGACGGCATCCTCGAGGTGAGGATGGTGCCGATCGGGCAGATCTTCGACAAGCTCGGGCGCGTCGTCCGGCAGGCGTCGCGCGAGGCGGGCAAGCAGGTGAGCCTCGTCATCACCGGCGCCGAGACGGAGGTCGACAAGCTCATCGTGGAGGAGCTGAGCGATCCGCTGATGCACATGGTGCGCAACGCGATCGACCACGGCATCGAGCCCGTGAACGACCGCGCCCGCGTGGGCAAGCCGGAGGTCGGCACGATCGCGATCAACGCCTTCCAGAAGGGCAGCCACGTGCTGCTCGAGATCGAGGACGACGGGCGCGGCATCGACCGCGCGCGCGTGCGCGAGATCGCGCTCTCCCGCGGGATCCTCGACCAGACGGGCGCGGCCGAGCTCGACGATCGCGGCCTGCTCGGGCTGATCTTCCTGCCGGGGTTCTCGACGAAGGGCGCCGTCGACATGCTCGCCGGGCGCGGCGTGGGGATGGACGTCGTGAAGACGAACATCTCGCGCCTCGGCGGCGTCATCGACGTGCAGAGCGAGCCCGGCATCGGCACGAAGATGACGATCACGCTGCCGATCACGCTCGCGATCCTCTCGTCGCTGCTCGTGGAGGCGGGCGGGCAGTCGTTCGCCGTGCCGCTCTCGGCGGTCGAGGAGGCGCTCGCGTACGACGCCGGGACGAGCCGCGTCGTCGACGCGCGTGAGGTGATGACCCTGCGCGGCGCGTCGCTCCCGCTCGTGCACCTCGACGCGCTGCTCGGCCTCCGCGCGCGCGCGCGCGGCCGCGGGCGCTACGTCCTCGTGGTGTCGGCGGGCACGCGCCGGCTCGGGGTCGTCGTCGATCACCTCGAGGGGCAGCAGGACATCGTCATCAAGCCGCTCGGTCGGTCGCTCGCCAGCGTGCGCGGGTTCGCGGGCGCCGCGCAGCTCGGCGATCAGCGCGTCGGGCTCGTGCTCGACGCGCCCGCGCTCATCGACGAGGTGCTCGCGAGCGGCGAGGCGCGAAAGGCGGAGCCGCGCGCGAAGGACGTGGCATCATCGCCGTGACCGTGGCCGATCTCGCGCGCACCCCGGCTGGCCGCCTCGCGCGGCGCGCCCACTCGCTCGAGTGGGAGCACGTGACGGAGCACCTCGCGTTTCGCGTCGTCGACGAGCTGTTCGCGCTGCCGCTGACGGACATCCGCGAGCTGCTCGCGCCGCCTCCGCTGACGTTCGTCCCGCGGGCGCCGCGGGCCGCGCTCGGCCTCGCGAGCGTGCGGGGCGAGCTCGTCACGGTGCTCGACCTCGGCGTGCGGTTCGGCAAGCGCGCGGCCCCGATCGATCCGGCGGCCGAGCGCCGCGCGCGCGTGCTGCTCGTGCGCGCGCCCGACGGCGAGACGCTCGGGCTCCTGGTCGACGCGGTGGAGAGCGTGGTGCGCCTCGCCGACGACGAGATCGAGCCGGCGAGCGCGCTCGGCGGCGGCGTGTCGGAGCACGTCCTCGGGCTGGGCCGCCAGGGCTCGCAGCTGCTCGTGTTGCTGTCGCTGCCGGCCGTGCTGAAGGCGCAGTGATGCTCCGGGATCGCGCGGCCGCGAGCACACAGAAGAGCCTCGTCGGCTTCGAGCTGGGCGGCGTCGGCTACGCCATCGACATCTCCAAGGTCGTCCAGATCGTCAACCCGCTCCCGATGGACCGGCTGCCTCGGCTGCCCCCGCACGTGCTCGGCGTCGCGGAGTTTCGCGGGGACGTCGTGCCTGTCGTCGATCTGCGCAGCAGCTTCGGCGCCGAGCGCGGGGCCGGGCGCGAGAAATGGATCGTCGCGCGCACGCGCCGCGGGCTCGTCGCGCTGGTCGTCGACGCGGTGACCGACGTGTTCGGGACGCGCGGCGCGGAGCTCAAGCCCCCGCCCGAGCTCGGCGCGTACGCGGAGCGGCGCGCGCTGCTCGGCGTCGCGACGCACGGCGACCGGCGCACGTTCGTGCTCGACCTCGAGAAGCTCGGCGTCGTCACGGCCGCCGTGGAGGCCGCGCCGTGAGGCCGGGCGACGCCGACTTCCTCACGCTCGGCCCGGAGGACGCCGCGCGGCTGACGGCGGTCTTCCGCGACGCCGCGGGCCTCGCGCTCGGCGAGGACGCGCGCTTCTCGATGGAACGGAAGCTCCGCGAGCGCGTGATCGCGACGGGGACCGAGTCGTTCGCGGGGTACGCCGCCCTGCTGCGCGCCGCCTCGCCCGAGGGCCGCCGCGAGCTCGACGAGGCGCTCGACCTCGTGACGACGCACGAGACCTATTTCTTCCGCGAGGACTACCAGCTGACGGCGTTCCGGCGCGAGATCGTCCCGTCGCTCGCCGCGCAGACGGCCGCGACGCGGCGGCTGACGGCGTGGAGCGCGGGGTGCGCGACGGGCGAGGAGGCGTACTCGATCGCCGCGCTCCTCTGCGACGCGCCGGCGCTCGCCGGGTGGGACGCGCGCGTGATCGGCACCGATCTCTCCCGGCGCGGGATCGCCGCGGCGCGGCGCGGGATCTACGGGAGGGGATCGTTCCGCACGTCGCCCCTGCTCTCTGCCTCGAGCGTCGTCGAGCCCCACGACGACGGCTCACGCGTCCGCGAGCACCTGCAGCGGATGTGCAGGTTCTCGCAGCTCAACCTGCTCGACGAGGGCCGCGCCGCCACGCTCGGCCGCGTCGAGGCGGTGTTCTGCCGCAACGTGCTCATCTACCTCGTCCCCGAGGCCCGCAAGGCGGTGCTGGGCGTGCTGTTCGATCGCCTCGTCCCCGGCGGTTACCTGATGCTCGGGCACTCGGAGTCGCTGCTCGGCGATCCGGGCCCGTTCGAGCCCGTGCAGCTCTCCGACGCGCTCGTCTACCGGCGCCCGATGACCGACTCCGACCCGAAGAAGAGAGCTCGATGACCGACAGGAAGAAGCTAGGCGTGCTGGTCGTCGACGACTCCGCGTTCAACCGCCGCAACATCGCCGAGATCTTCGCGGGCAGCGACGACGCCGAGGTGGTCGGCAAGGCGTCCGACGGCGACGAGGCGCTGCGGCTCGTCGCGCAGCTGCGCCCCGACGTCATCACGCTCGACCTCGAGATGCCGCGGATGGACGGGTTCACGTTCCTGCGCATCCTGATGGCGAAGCAGCCGACGCCCGTGATCGTCGTGTCGAGCTACAGCCAGAAGGAGAACGTGTTCAAGGCGCTCGAGCTCGGCGCGATCGACTTCGTCGCGAAGCCCGAGCGCCAGGTCGCGCCAGAGGGCGCCGACGTGCGCGCCGAGCTGCTCGAGAAGGTGAGGCTCGTGCGCAGCCTGCGCCGCGCGGGGCGAGAGGTGCGCAGCGTGAGGCCGCGCGACACGCCGCCGCCGAGCGAGCAGCCCTCGGGCGCGCCGCGCCTGTTGATCGGCGTCGCGTCGAGCACGGGCGGCCCGACGGCGCTGCTCGAGGTGTTCTCGAAGCTCTCCCCTCGCCTGCCCGCGGCGGTCCTGGTCGCGCAGCACATGCCCGACAAGTTCACGCGGACGTTCGCCGAGCGGCTCGACAAGCGCGGCACGTTCCGCGTCTCGGAGGGGCAGGAGGGGGACGTCGTGCTCGCGCAGCGCGGCTTCGTGTGCCCGGGGCGGCAGTGCATGGAGATCGTGCGCGTCGGCGCGGAGCTGCGGCTGCGCACCGGCGCGCCCGGCTCGAGCGATCGCTACGTCCCGAGCGCCGATCGCCTGCTCCGCAGCGTCGCGTCGGTCGCGTCGCCGTCGCTGTCGCTGTGCGGCGTCGTCCTGACGGGCATGGGCGACGACGGGCTCGAGGGCGCGCGCGCGATCCGCGACGCGGGGGGCGTCGTCGTCGTCGAGAGCGAGGAGACCGCCGTCGTGTACGGCATGCCGGGCGCGGTCGCGCGCGCGGGCCTCGCGACCGAGGTGCTCCCGCTGCCGAAGATCGCCGACTACCTGGCGACGCTCGGCGCCACCTGATCGGGCGCGGCAAGAGGTGTCCGAGCTTGCGAGCGAACCGGGCGAGGCCAGGGAGGCCGACGCAGGAATACCCAGAGTGTTTCGAGGAGGCCGACCGACGCATCGCCCGGTGCAGCCGCAAGATTGGACACCTCTTCAGCGGGGCTTCTTCAGGACGGCGACCTTCGCGCGGGGGCCGCGCGCGCGCGCCGGCGAGCGGCCGAGGTGCGCGAGCAGCCCGAGGAGGCCGAGCTCGTACGATCGCCACCCGAACCCCGCGACCCGCGCGACGGCGGCGCGCGCGACGAAGCTCCGCCGGCGAAACGCCTCGCGCGCGTCGGGGTTCGAGAGGTGCACCTCGACGAGCGGCAGGCCGCTCGCCTTCGCCGCGTCGAAGAGCGCGATGCTCGTGTGCGTGTACGCGCCGGGGTTGATCAGGACGGCGTGGAACCCGTCGCGCGCCGCCTCGCCGACCCACGTGACGAGCTCGCCCTCCGAGTTGCTCTGCCGCGCGACGATGGTCGCCCCGTGCGCCCGCGCGACCTCGGTGAGCCGCGCGTGGATGTCGTCGAGCGTGGTCGTCCCGTAGATCTCGGGCTCGCGGACCCCGAGAAGCTGGAGGTTCGGCCCCGAGACGACGAGCACCCGCGGGGGCTCGCGCCGCGGGAGCGAGACGACCTCCCCCCGGCGGCCGATCATTCGAGCTCGGCGAGCAGCTTCGGCGCGGCTGTGCGCAGCAAGAAGCGCCCCTTGCCGATGTTGCCGTCCGGCCGCAGCGCGAGCGCGACGAAGTAGTCGGAGTTCAGCACGCGGATCACCGTGATCATCTTGTCGACGCTGACGGCGACCTCCTGCGCGCGCCCGGCGTCGAGCGACTCGGCGGCGCGCTGGATGGACTTGATGACGACCGAGAACTCCGCGCCGACGATGTCCATGTCGACCCCGGCGCCCGGCTTCGCGTACGTCTCGACCGCGACGCCCTGAAAATCCATCAGCAGCCCCGCGAGGCCGCCCTCCGTCCCGTCGACAACGTGCGCGAGCGCTTCTTTGAACATCGTGGGTGCGGGGAGATTACGGGCGTCGCCGTCGTTTCGGGAAGTTCTTTCCCAAAGGGTCGCTTGACCCCTTGGCTTTCGAGCGGATAACTTCCCTGGCCGCTCGCCGCCGTACGAAGCGGCGCCGGGCACCACGAAACCTACAAGAACGTCGGAGCTCGGAACTTCCACCATGCGCGCGCGAGCAGGCGATCCGCCCCGCACGATGCCCCAAAAGATCCTGGCCGGACGGGCCGCCGACCCTCAGCTGAGGGGCGATCTCGTCCAGATCAAGGTCGATCAGGTGATCCTCTCGCGGGCGCCGACGCGCGCCTACGTCGAGGCGGTCGCCGCGGGCCTCAAGAAGACCCCCCTCGAGGTCGCCGTCGCGTACGACGGCGTCTGCGTCAACGACGCCGCGTGGAACTCCGAGGTCGCGCGCGGCGCCTGGTCCGCCGTCGTCCCGGAGATGCTCGCGGCGGGCATCCAGGTCGCGCGCCCCGGCATCGGGTTCCCTGCGCCGGTGCACCTCGAGCGGTTCGGCTCGCCCGCGCGCCTGGCGCTGACGGACGACCCTCGCCTCGCACCCCTCGGGGGCGTCGGCATGCTCGTGCTGGTCGCGTCGCCGGGGCAGCTCGCGCAGGCGCTCGCGCAGGGCTCGGTGTGGCTGCGGCCGCCGCGCTCGGTGCAGATCCTGATCTCGGGGCGGACGCGGCCGTTCGTGTGCGCGCGCGACGTCGCGCTCGAGCTGGTGCGGCGCGGCATCGGTGACGTCGTCAAGCGCATCGAGGAGCGCCACCGCGCGCCCGTCGTGCTCGAGTTCGCCGGCCAGAGCGCGAAGCTCCTCAACGTCTCCGAGCGCGCGGTCCTCGCGGGCGTCGCGCCGATGCTCGGCGCCGCGGCGGGGCTGTTCCTGTCGGACGAGAAGACCGAGAGCTTCCTCCGCGATCAGCGCCGATCGAAGGCGCACCGCACGCTGTTCGCCGACCAGGGCGCGCCGTGCGACGACGCGGTCACGCTCGATCTCGGCACCGTCGACCCGCTGATCTGCGACGAGCAGGGGCAGGTCCGCTCGGTGCGCGACCTCGCCGGCAAGCCCATCCACCAGGCGATGCTCGGCGGCGACTCCGGCACCAACCTCCGCGATCTGCTCGCGGCCGCCGCGCTGCTGAAGTCGAAGCGCGTCCCGTCGCGCCTGGATTTCCTGGTCGCGCCGCCGTCGCGGCAGGCCCTCGAGGTGCTCGCGCAGTCGGGCGCGCTCACCGATCTCGCGGCCACCGGCGCGCGCATCATCGAGCCCGATCGGCGGGTGAGCTCGGGCGAGCTGTACCCCGTCGGGCCCGGGCGCACGTCGCTGCGCACCTGCGATCCGGAGCCGCTCGCGCCGGGGTTCATCGTCGCGTCGGCCGAGACGCTCGCGTACGCGGTCGCGACCGGCACGCTCGGCGATCCGCGCGCCTTCAAGCGGCCCGTGCGCGTCACCATCCCGCGCGTGCTGCCGACGGACGACGTGCTCGTCACGCGCGAGCGCAAGCCCGAGGCGGGCGCCGCCAAGCGTGACAAACCTCTCACGGCGCCCGCGCCCCGCGGGTGGAAGTCGACGACGTTCGACCTGGTCGACACCCTCCCCGCGCCGGGCGGCGCCGACGTGGCGCTGCTCGCCTCCCCCGACGCGGCGCGCGCGCTCGCGACGCGCGTGGGAGAGCTCGACGCCGTGCGCGTCGTCATCGGCGCCGGCATCCCGAGCGGCTTCGTCAACGCGCTCGCGGGCGCGGGGATCGCCGTGTTCACGGTCGACGCCGCGGGCCTCGCCGCGCTGCGGGGCCAGCGCTCGATCGCCCTGCCCCCCGTCGCGCAGTGGGGCGACGCCGTGCAGATCACGGTCGGCAAGGCGAAGCTCACGCTCGCGCTCGCCGCGGTCGGCCTCGAGCGCGCGTGGATCACGAGCGGCACGTCTCGCCCCGCGCCGTCCCCCTCGAAGCGCTGAGCCCCCGTTGCGGCTGCTCGCGCTCGCGACGTACCCGACGGGCGCGGCCTGCACGCGGTTCCGACTGACGGCCTACCTGCCGCACCTCCGCGCGGCGGGCGTCGACGTCGACTTCGTGCCGTTCCTCACCGACGAGGTGTTCCGCGGGTTCTACGGCGCGCGCGGCAAGGTCGACAAGGCGCTCTCGATCGCGGCCGCCCTCGCGCGGCGCGTGGCGCTGCTCGCGCGCGCCGGGCGCTACGACGCCGTGTTCGTGCAGCGCGAGGCGATGCTGGTCGGGCCCGCGCTGGTGGAGCGCGCGCTCTCGGAGGTGATCGGGCTGCCGCTCGTCTTCGACTTCGACGACGCCATCTGGATGACGGATCCGGCCCAGCAGAAGGTCTCGTCGGCGCCGCTCGCCGCGCGCTTGCTGAAGTCGCCGCAGAAGACGCTCGACATCGTGCGGCGCGCGCGGCGCGTGATCGCGGGGAGCGATCACCTGGCCGGCTGGGCGCGGAGGCAGCACGGCGACGTCGTCGTGCTCCCGACGGTCGTGCCGCGCGACGCGTGGAGGCCGCTGCCGGGGCGCCTCGACGGCGCGTGGGTCGACGGGCACGACGTGCCGGTCATCGGCTGGGTCGGCACGCACAGCACCGCAACCCACCTCGACCTCGTGCTGCCCGCGCTCGCGCGCCTCGCGCGGGAGGGGCGGAGGTTCAAGGTCCGGCTCGTCGGCGCCTCGCGCCAGCTCGAGCTCCCCGGCGTAGAGGTCGAGAGCGTGCCGTGGAGCCTGGCGCGCGAGATCGAGGATTTCCAGCGCATCGACGTCGGCGTCGCGCCGCTCGTCGACGACGCGTGGAGCCGCGGGAAATGCGGGTTCAAGCAGGTCCAGTACTTCGCGTGCGGCGTCCCGCACGTCGGCAGCCCCGTCGGCGGCGCGGGCGAGCTGACGCGCCACGACGACAACGGGCTCATCGCGACCACCGACGACGAGTGGGCGGCCGCGCTCGGGCGGCTGCTCGACGACCGCGCGCTGCGGGCGCGCCTCGCGACGGCCGCTCGACGAGACGTCGACGAGCGGCTGTCGATCGAGGCGCAGGCGCCCGCGTTCGTGCGGGCCGTCAGCGACCTCGGGCGCTGACGACCGCGGGCGTCACGGGAAGAGATCGCGCTCGCGGTAGACGCTCTGGATGCGGTTGAGCGCGACGGCGTACGCGGCGATGCGCAGCGGGAGCTTGCGCGCGCGCGCCATCGCGGTGACCTCGGCGTACGCGCGCTTCATCGCGATCTCGAGCTTCTCGTCGACCTCCTCGATCGTCCAGCTCTCGGAGCGCTTGTTCTGGACCCACTCGTAGTAGCTGACGGTCACGCCGCCGGAGTTCGCGAGCACGTCGGGCAAGAGCGCGATCCCGCGCTCCTCGATCACGCGCTCCCCCGCGGGCGACGTCGGGCCGTTCGCGCCCTCGGCGATGAGCTTCACGTTGAGCAGCCGCGCCTCGTGCTCGCCGATCTGGTTCTCGAGCGCGGCGGGCACGAAGAGATCGGCCTTCATCGAGAAGAACTCGTCGCGGCTGATCGTCTTGCCGCCCGGGTAGCCCGCGATCGAGCGGTGCTCGGCGACCCAGTCGGCGAGCTTGTGCGCGTTGAAGCCCTCGGGGTTCGCGAGGTAGCCCGAGTGATCACCGACCGCGATCGTCGAGACGCCGAGCTTCGACAGCAAGAGCGCGGTGTTCGACCCGACGTTGCCGAAGCCCTGCACGATCATCGTCGCGCCCTCGAGGTCGAACGCGCTCTCGCGCGCCCACTCGGTGATGCAGTGCACGACGCCCTGCCCCGTCGCCTTCTCGCGGCCGAGCGTGCCGCCCGACGCGATGGGCTTGCCCGTGACGACGCCCTTCACCGCCTGCTTGTTGAAGTGCCCCACGGTGTTCGCGTAGGTGTCCATCGCCCACGCCATGCACTGCGCGTTCGTGCCCATGTCGGGCGCGGGGATGTCGAAGTCGGGGCCGATGTTCGACCCGAGCGAGAAGAAGAACCGCCGCGTGATGCGCTGCAGCTCGGCGCGAGAGACGCCGCGCGGGTCGAACTTCACGCCGCCCTTCCCGCCGCCGTAGGGCAGCCGCATGAGCGCGCACTTCCACGTCATCATCGCCGCGAGCGCCTTGCAGTCGTCGAGCGTGACGTCCTGGTGGTAGCGCACACCGCCCTTGAACGGCCCGATGATGTTCGAGTGCTGCACGCGGTAGCCCTTGAAGAGCCGCACGGTGCCGTCATCCATCTTCACGGGGAAGTGCACCATGATCTCGTTCTTCGGCTGCGAGAGGATCGTGCGGATGTAGGGCTCGAGGTCGATGGCCTTCGACGCGGCGTCCAGGTAGCCCTGGATGGTGCCGAAGAAGTCGTATTTGTCGGTGCTGTCGATCGACTGGGACGGCGTCGGTTCGTTCATGGCCCGCGCTTCTTAGGCGACGAAACAAGGCGAAACAACCCCGCGGCGCGTCAAAATCGCTGAAAATATAGGCGAATTGGTCGCGCGACGGGCGCGTCGCGTCGCGCGGATTTTTCTGAAAACGAAGCGTCGCCGAAACTTCGCAGAAAATCTGAGGCCCGAAGGTCTAGCGCGATGCGTTACTCCTTCGCCGCCCTCCTCGCCGTCACGCCGTCCCTCGCCCTCGCCGCCGAGCCGGCGCCGCCTCCGCCCGCGAGCGTCGACGCGCCGGCCGTCGTCGCGCCGCAGGTCGTGGCGCCTCCTCCCGGCGTGCCCGCGCCCACCGCGGCCGCGCCGAAGGAGCCCGCGTGGTACGAGCGCGTGCGCGTCGGCGCGTTCGTCGACGCGTATTACGCGCACAGCTGGAAGGCGCCGAAGCCGTCGCGCACACCGGCGACGTTCCGCGCGTTCGATCAGTACAAGGGGTTCAACGTCGCGTGGCTCGGCATCGACACGGCGCTCGACCCCGACCCCGTGGGGTTCGTGGGGCAGGTGCGGTTCGGCTCTGCGACCCCGAACCTCGCGCTCGCGGACGCGACGGGCGAGGCCGCGGGGCTCGCGGTCGTGCAGCAGGCGTACGCGGCGTACCGCCCGGGCGGGCCCGACGGGAAGCTCACGCTCATCTTCGGCAAGTTCGACACCGTGTACGGCCACGAGGTGCCGCAGAGCCACCTCAACATCAACTACACGCGCGGGGCGATGTTCAACCTCGGCCAGCCCTTCTTTCACACGGGGTTTCGCGCCGACTACCTGGCGACGAAGGAGCTGACGCTGAAGTTCCTCCTGGTCAACGGCTGGAACAACTCCATCGACAACAACAGCGGCAAGAGCGCGGGCCTGTCGATCGCCTTCGTGCCGAGCGAGCGCGTCGCCGTCACCGTCGGCTACCTCGGCGGGCCCGAGCAGACCGACACCGTGCAGACGCCAGCCGACCCGACGACGACCCCGCCGACGCCCGCGTCGACCACCGCGGTGAAGGGCGCGAACGGCCGCATGCGCCACCTCGCCGACGTCGTCGTCGATCTGCGCCCGGTCGACCCGCTGCGCGTCGTGATGAACGGCACGTACGTCACCGAGAAGATCGTCCACGCGGACGACACGAAGCACACCGCGAGCTGGTACGGCGGCGCGCTGCTCGCGCGCGTGGGCCTGGGCGAGAAGCTGGGCGTCGCGGCCCGCGGCGAGTACTTCGTCGACGCGAAGCACGGCCTGCCGACGGGCGGGCTGTTCGTCGGCGCGGACGGCAACCCGAAGAAGGGCACCATCATGACGGGCACGCTGACGCTCGAGGCGCTCCCCACGAAGAACCTGCTCGTGCGCCTCGAGAACCGCCTCGATCACGCGAGCGAGAAGGTGTTCGCGGACGGCCTCACGGGCACCACGAAGCAGCAGGTGACGACCACGCTCGGCGTCGTCGTGAAGACCGACTGAGCTGAGCTGACGCGCCGTCAGGGGCACACGGCGCCGTCGGTGATCCACCGCGCGAGCGCGGCGATCGCCTCGGCGGAGGCGGCGGGCTTCCCCTTCGGCATCCGCTCTCCCGCCTCTGCGCCGTCGATGAGCACGCACTTGTCGGGTGAGGTGACCTTCAGGTACGTGAAGCTCCGCTCCGGGCTGCCGGGCTCGACGCGCAGGAGGCCGGCCTTCGCGCCCGCGCCGCGCGCGCACGAGCTCGGGCTGGTCGGGCCGGTCTCGGTCGCCTTCACGCCGACGAGCGCGGCGCAGCTGTCGGCCTCGGTCGCGAGCGAGAGGCCGCCGGCCTTCTGCTTCGCGCTGTGGCAGAGGCTGGTGGCGCACGTCGGGGTGAACAGCGCCGCCTGCACGTCGGCGATCGTCGCCTTCGCCGGGGCGCCCGCCGCTCCTGCCATCCCCGCGGCGCCCGCAGCACCCGCCTCACCCGCGGCCCCCGCCTCGCCCGCTGCCCCTGCCGCGCTGCCGCCAGCCCCGCCGGACGGAGCGGCCGCGCCGGGGGAGTCCTCCGAGCCTCCGCAGGCGGACGCGAGCGCGAGCGACAGTGACAGCGAGAGGCCGAACCAGGCGCGGACCGTGAGCATCGCCGCCGTGTGCCACGGGAGCGCGCCGGTCACCACGGATCCCCGTCGCCACGATCGACGTGGTCGCCGCGCGCGGATTCGACCAGGCTGCGCGCCGTGTCAGGCCCCCCCGTGATCGATCCCGCGACGTACCGCCACGTGCTCGGGCACTTCCTCACCGGCGTGACGGTGATCACCGCCATCGACCCCGACACCCAGGCGCCGACGGGCCTCGCGGCGAGCTCGTTCACGTCGGTGTCGATGGATCCGCCGCTCGTGTCGTTCTGCGCCGCGAGGACCTCGACCACCTGGCCGCGCCTGCGCGCCGCGGGGCACTACTGCGTGAACATCCTCGGCGACGGCCACGCGGAGCTCTCGCGGAGGTTCGCGTCGAAGCAGGAGCGCAAGTTCGACGGCCTGGCGTGGCGCTCGGGGGCGTCGCGGGCGCCGGTGCTCGAGGAGGCGATCGCGTGGATCGACTGCGCGCTGCACGGCGAGCTCGACGCGGGCGATCACGTCATCGCGCTCGGCCGCGTGCTCGAGCTCGGCGCGCGCGAGGGGGCGAGCCCGCTCGCGTACTACCGCGGGGGCTACGGGCGCCTCGCGCCGTGAGCATGCTAGCGTCGCCGCCATGTTCGCGCTGCCATGGACGACGCGCGTGAGGGTCCCCCCCGGCGAGCGCCCGCCGATCGAGGTGAGGCGCCCCGCGTTCGACGTGCCGGAGGACGCGCCCAAGTACTTCTTCCGCGGCGAGAAGGGCGTGACGGCGCTGCTCTACGCGCTCTCGGCCGTGTTCCCGGACGGAGAGCGGATGTTCATCGAGGCCGTCCGCGCGAACCAGGACGGCACGAGCGACCCGGCCCTGCGCCGCGCGATCTCGGCGTTCGTCGCGCAGGAGGCGCAGCACGGGCGGGTGCACGAGGCCTACAACGAGTACGCGAAGCGGCGCGGGTTCGACGTCGATCCGATCTCGGCGGGCGTGCGGCGGCGCACCGCGGCGATGAAGGCCCACCTGCCGAAGGTGGTGAGGCTCGCGGCCACGGCGGCGCTCGAGCACTACACGGCGCTGATGGCCGAGGTCGTGCTCGGCGATCCCCGGTTCGCCGACGGCGTCCCCGAGGCGCACGCGCGGCTGTGGCGCTGGCACGCGGCCGAGGAGGCCGAGCACAAGGCCGTCGCGTTCGATCTGCTCGCGGAGGTGTCCGGCAGCACGTACGTGCGGCTGCGCTCGTACGCGTTCACGTCGGTGATGTTCCCAACGCTGACGGCGCTGCACACGCTCCACCTGATGTCGAAGGACGGCACGCTCACCGATCCGCGCGCGCACCTCGGTCTGTTGAGGTTCCTGTTCGTCGATCCGGGGCTCATCCCGCGCCTGCTGCCCGGGTGGCTCGACTACCTGCGACCCGATTTTCACCCGTGGGACAGGGACGACCGCGAGCTGCTCCGCGAGTTCCGCGCCGGCCTCGCGTGACGCGACGGCGCCACCGTTGCCGCGGCGCCGCCCCTCTGCCATCGAGGCGGCATGGCCCACCTCGCTCCCAGGGGCGCGCTCACCGCGCTCGTCACGCCCTTCACCCGAGACGCCGAGTCCGTCGACGTGGCGGCCCTGGAGGCGCTCGTCGAGGCGCAGATCGCGGGAGGCATCTCGGGGCTCGTCCCGTGCGGCACGACGGGCGAGACGCCGACGCTCACCGACGCGGAGCAGCTCGAGGTCGTACGGCGCACCGTGGCGGCGGCGCGCGGGCGGGCGCCGGTGTTCGCGGGGACGGGCAGCTTCTCGACGAAGAAGACGATCGAGGCGTCGCGGCGCGCGCTCGAGGCGGGCGCGACGGGCGTGATGATCGTGATGCCGTACTACTCGAAGCCCACGCAGGAGGGGCTCTTCCAGCACGTCAAGGCCGTCGCCGCGGCCGTCGACGCGCCGGTCATCCTCTACAACATCCCCGGCCGGTCGAGCGTCGACCTCGCCGTCGACACGACGTGCCGCATCGTGGAGGCGTGCCCCAACGTCGTCGCGACGAAGGAGGCGACCGGGAACGTCCTGCGCTGCCAGGAGCTGAAGCGCGCGCTCGGCGACCGGCTGACCGTGCTGTCGGGCGACGACGCGCTCACGCTCGCGATGATGGCCACGGGCGCGGACGGCGTGATCAGCGTGACCAGCAACCTGTACCCGGCCGAGGTGTCGACCGTCGTGCGCGAGTTCGCGGCGGGCCGCGCGAGGGAGGCGCTCGCGCTGCACCGGCGCCTGCTGCCCGTGCACGACGGGATGTTCCTCGAGGCGAACCCTGGGCCCGTGAAGGCGGCGCTCGCGGCGCGCGGCGCGATGACCGACGCGCTCCGGCTCCCGCTCGTCCCCGTCTCCGACGCGACGCGCGCGCGGCTCGCGGAGCTCACGGCGCAGCTCGAGGCGACGCGATGAAGCTCGCGGTCTTCGGCGCGGCCGGGCGCATGGGCGCGGCCGTCGTGCGGCTCGCGAGCGAGGGCGGAGATCTGGTGGTCGGCGCGGCCGAGTCGCCCGCGAGCCCGCTGCTCGGGCGCGACGTCGGAGAGCTGTCGGCCGTCGGGCACCTCGGCGTCGCGATCACGGCCGACGTCGACGCGGCGCTCCTCGGCGCCGAGGCGGTGATCGACTTCTCCACGCCGAAGGCGACGCCGCAGGTCGCGCACGCCGTCAAGCTCGCGCGGCTGCCGTGGGTGTGCGGCACGACGGGCCTCGACGCCGCGGCGAACAAGGCCCTCGACGACGCGGCGGCGGTGGCGCCGGTGCTGTGGGCGGCCAACATGAGCCTCGGCGTGCAGGTGCTCGCGGAGCTGGTGCGCGAGGCGGTCAGGCGCCTGGGGCCGGGGTTCGACGTCGAGATCGTGGAGACGCACCACCGCCAGAAGGTGGACGCGCCGAGCGGCACCGCGAAGCGGCTCGCCGAGGCGGTGCACGAGGGGCGCGGCGGCCTGCGCGAGGTGACGGGGCGCGACGGCCTCGTCGGCGCGCGACGGCACGACGAGCTCGCGGTGCTCGCGCTGCGCGGCGGCGACGTCATCGGAGACCACACCGTGCACCTGCTCGGCGAGGGAGAGCGCCTCGAGCTCACGCACCGCGCGACCAGCCGAGATCTCTTCGCGCGCGGCGCGATCACCGCCGCGAGGTTCCTCGCGGGCAAGGCGCCGGGCAGGTACCGCGTCGCCGATGTGGTCGCCGGGCGAGGCTGAGGTAGGTTGTCTCGCATGAACAAGC
>JADLFU010000017.1 GCA_020849655.1 Polyangiaceae bacterium
AGCGCGGGCAGCAACCTCGCCGCGGTGGTGGCGCTCCGCGCTCGCGGGCTCGCGACGCCGCCCCCGAGGGCGCAGCTGCTCGTGTACCCGGCGACCGATCTGCGCCGCGGAACGCCGTCGCACAGGCTCTTCAACGAGGGGTTCCTGCTGACCGAGGGGACGATGGAGTGGTTCCTCGATCAGTACATCGAGCGCGCAGAGCGCACCCACCCCGACGCCTCGCCGCTGCTCGCCGACGACGTGGCGGGCGCGTGCCCGGCGATCGTCGGCACCGCCGGGTTCGATCCGCTGCGCGACGAGGGCGACCAGTACGCGGACAAGCTGGCCGCCGCCGGCGTGCGCGTGACGCACCTCTCCTTCCCCGGCCTCGTGCACGGCTTCTTCGGCATGTGGCGCGCGTCGCCCGCCGCGCGCGCGGCGTCCGAGCAGCTCGTCGACGCGCTCGCGAGGGAGCTCGCCGGGTGACGCGGACCGCGCTCCTGTTCACCGGCGGCACGATCCTCATGCAGCGCGGGGAGGAGGGCGCGCTGCTCCCCGACGAGCGCGCGCGGGATCTCGTCGACGAGCTGCCCGTGCTGGGGCGCCTCGGGCCGCTCTCGCCGCGCGCCGTGCTGCACCTCGACTCGGGGGACATGCAGCCGGAGCACTGGGTCACCATCGCGCGCGCCGTGCACGAGGAGCTCTCCCACCCCGACGTCTCCGGCGTCGTCGTCCTGCACGGCACCGACACGATGGCGTACACCGCGAGCGCCGTCGCGCTCCTGCTCGGCCCGGTCGACAAGCCGGTCGTGTTCACGGGCGCGCAGCGACCGCTCGCCGAGGCGCGCACCGACGCCCGCGCGAACCTGGTCGACGCGTGCCTCGTGGCGCGGATGCCGGTGCCCGAGGTCGGCGTGGCGTTCGCCTCCAGGTTCCTGCGCGGCGCGCGCGCGACGAAGCGGGACGCGTGGGCGCTCGACGCCTTCGACTCGCCGAACCTCCCCGCGCTCGTCGATCTCGGCCTCTCGGAGCACGTCGCGCCCCACGTGCGCGCCCCCGCGAAGCTCGGTCCGCTCGACGCCCGCCTCGATCCTCGCGTGCTCGCGATCCGGGTGTTCCCGGGCCTCGATCCGTCGTCCCTGCTGCGCGCGCTCGCGGCGGGGCTCCGCGGCCTCGTGCTCGAGGGCTACGGCACCGGCAACCTCCCGCACCTCTCCGGCTCGCTCATTCCGGTGCTCGACGACGCGCGCGCGCGCGGCGTCCCGGTGGTCGTCGTGTCCCAGTGCCCGCGCGGCGCGGTCGAGCTCGGTCGCTACGAGGGCGGGCTGCTGGCCGAGCGATCGGGCGCGATCAGCGGCCGCGACATGACGGTCGAGGCGGCGATCGCGAAGACGATGATCGCGCTCGGCCGGTACGCGAGCTACGACGCTCAGCGGGCGTTCATCGCGCGCGATCTCGTGGGGGAGATCTCTCCGCCGCAGGGTGCCTGAGCAAGCCCCGCGTTGTGTCCGGCGTCGTCCGCCTGTACGCTGCCGCGCGACATGGGTGGCGCACGTCTCGCGACCGGAGCGATCTTCGCCGGAGATTTCCAGGTGAAGCGCGCGCTCGCCGAGGACGACGCGCGCAGCGTGTACGAGGTGGAGCAGGCGTCGACGGGCCGGCGCCTCGCGCTGAAGGTGCTCGCGCCCGAGCTCGTCCCCGACCGCGACGCGTTCGTCGCCGAGGTGCGCGTGTGCGGGACGGTCGAGACGCCCCACCTGGTCGACGTCCGCTCGGCCGGCGTGGACGCCGCCACCGGGCTGCCCTTCGTCGTGATGGAGCTGCTCGAGGGAGAGGATCTCGACAAGCGCCTGTCGCGCGAGGACGGCGCGCGCGCGATGCCCGACTGGGACGAGGTGCTCAGCCAGATCCTCCACGGCCTCTCCGCCGTGCACGGGGCGGGGGTCGCGCACGGGGCGCTCTCGCCGGAGACGGTCTTCCTCGCGGTCCCCGGGATCGGCGGGGAGCCGTTCCGCGTGGAGCTGCTCGACCTCGGCATCCCCCGGCCCGTGCGCGAGGCCGACCGCGGCACCCGGCACCTGTACCTCGCGCCCGAGCAGCACGCGGGAGATCCACCGACGGCGCGCGCCGACGTGTTCACCGTCGGCCTGCTCGCGTTCCGCATGGTGACGGGGCGCGCGTTCTTCTCCGGCTCGCGCGACGAGGTCGCCGCGGCGACGGCGACGGCGCTCCCGGCGGCCTCGGCCCGCGCGAAGGAGCAGGGCGCCAAGGTGTCGCCGTCTGCCGCGTTCGACGCGTGGTTCGCGAGGTGCGTCGCCCCGAAGACCTCCGACCGCTGGGCCGACGCGGCCGAGGCGCTCGAGGGCGCGGCCGAGATGCTCGGAGAGGTGAGCGAGGTCGCCGCCGCCGACATCGAGGACGCTCCCGCCGAGCCCCGGAAGCGCACCGCGCCCCCGCCGCTGCCGCCGATGGTGCGGCGCATCGCCGAGAACCCCAAGCCCGCCATCATCGCGATCGTCGTCCTCATCACGCTCGCCCTCGCGGGCGGCTTCGGCGTCGGCGCGATCCTGCGCCCCGAGAAGGCGCAGAGCGCCCGCGCGAAGGCCATCGCGTGGGAGCGCCGCGCGAAGGACGAAACCGAACAATCCTGTCAGAAGGGCGACGCCTCCGCGTGCCACGGCCTCGGGATGATGTTCGACATCGGCGTGAAGGGCCCGCGCGACCAGAAGCGCGCCGCCGAGCTGTTCCTGAAGGCGTGCGACGGGGGCGATCCCTCCGCGTGCGGCACGCTCGCCGGCAAGTACCTGTCGGGCGACGGCGTCCCCGAGGACAAGGCGCGCGCGGCCTCGCTGCAGACCCGCGCGTGCGACGGCGGCGAGGCGGTGAGCTGCGCCGACCTCGCGGAGATGTACCAGAACGGAGTCGGCGTCTCGAAGGACGAGGCCCGCGCGAAGTCCCTCTTGAAGAAGGCGTGCGCGGCCGGTTACACCGAGGTCTGCAAGTAGCGCGGGCACCCGCTCACGCCGCGTCTTTTCGCCGGCGCAGCTCGGCCAGCACCTCGACGTCGCTCGCGCCCACGAGGCCGAGCGCCTCGCGCACCGCGGCCTCTCGCGCGCGGAGGAAGACGTTGGTTGCGCGCTCGATCGCCATGGTCGACGGAACGCTCGGCGCGCCCCCCTGCCGCAGCGCCGTCACCTCGGCCGCGCGCGCTGCGGTCGCCGCGTTCTCGGGCTCGATCGACAGGCAGAATCGCAGGTTCGCGGCGGTGTACTCGTGCCCGGGGTACACGCGCGTCTCCGGCGGGAGCGTCGCCAGGCGCTCGTCGAGCGAGCGCCAGAGATCGGCGGGCGTCCCCTCGAAGAGCCGCCCGCACCCGCCCGAGAACAGCGTGTCTCCGGTGAACACCGCGCGCTCGGCGCCCTCTGCCTCCACCACGTAGGCGAGCGCGCCCAGGGTGTGCCCCGGGACGTGCCGCGCCTCGACCCGGAGGCCCGCGAGCCTCACGCGATCGCCGTCCGCGAGCGCCCGCGTCAGCGGCGGCAGGCGCGCGACGTCGGGGCCGAAGCCGAGCACCTCCGTCGCGGGGAAGGCCGCCACCACGCCCGCCGCGCCGTGCGTGTGATCGGGGTGGTGGTGCGTGAACGCGACGACCGCCGCGGACAGCCCCTCCTCCGCGAGCGCGCGCAGCACCGGGCCGTCGTCGGAGGGATCGATGATCCACGCCGTCCGGTCGTCGGCGGTGACGAGGTAGGCGTAGTTGTCGACGAAGCAGGGCACCGGGAGGACGCGCACGCGCCGAGCCTACCCGCGCGTCGAGTCGACGGCAGCCTTCGCCCGCGCGAAGACGGCGTCCTGCATCGCCGGCGTCAGCCGCCCCGTCTGGGTGTTCTGCTGGCTCGGGTGGAAGCAGTCGATCAGCGTGAGCCCTGCGACCTCGTGCTCCGCGCCGTGCGCGAACCTGGGGCGCGGCCCTGCGACGGGGCGCCCCACCCGGGCCGCGTGCGCGAGGAACGCCGCGTGCGCGATGCCGCCGAGCGCCACGATCACCCGGCGTCGCCGGAGCGCCGTGAGCTCGGCGTCGAGGAACGGCTGGCACCGCTCGAGCTCCTCGCGCGTCGGGTGGTTGTCGGGCGGCGCGCACCTGCCCGGCGCGACGATGAAGACGTCTCGAAGCGTCAGGCCGTCGTCGCGCGAGGTCGACGTCGGCTGCGACGCGAGCCCCGCCCGGTGGAGCGCCGCGAACAGGAAGTCGCCCGACCGATCGCCGGTGAACATGCGCCCCGTGCGGTTGGCGCCGTGCGCGCCGGGCGCGAGCCCCACGAGCACGATGCGCGCCGCGGGATCGCCGAAGCCGGGCACCGGCCTGCCCCAGTACGTCTCGGCGGCGTACGCGCGCCGCTTCACCTCGGCGACGTGCTCCCTCCACTCGACGAGGCGCGGGCACGCGCGGCACGCGACGATGTCCGCCGCGATCACCGCGAGGCGTCGCGCGCTCACCCTCGATCGACGTGCGACGACGACGACTTCTGGAAGAGCTCGCCGTCCTGGTGCAGCACCGACAGCACCATCACCGCGCCGAGCACCGGCACGAGCCACACGAGGGAGGTCTGCACGCGCTTCTGCTCGGCGCTGCACGAGGGGCTGCGGCGCAGGCGCAGCGTGGTGAAGACCTGCAGCGCGAGGACGGCGACGATCAAGGCGACGGCGACGAATTCCACGATGGCGCGGAGGGTAAGGATGTTTCGTCCCAGCGCAAGGTCAGGGGCTCGACGATCGCCTGGGGCGGGTCGACGCCCGCCGCGCGCCCGCGAGCAGCTCCTCCGCCGCACGGCGCGCCTGGGCGCCGACCGTCGCGCCGCTCTGCATCCGCGCGAGCTCGTGGACGCGCTGCTTCTCCGAGAGCTCGGTGATGCGGCTCGTCGTCGCGCCGCCCTCCGCGCTCTTCTCCACCACGAAGTGCGTCGCGCCGAACGCCGCGATCTGGGCGAGGTGCGTGATGCAGATGACCTGCCGGCTCGCCGCGATGTCCGCGAGCGCGAGGCCGATCTGCGCTGCGACGGCGCCGCCGACGCCGGTGTCCACCTCGTCGAACACGTACGTCCCGCGCGGCGCGACGCTCGAGAGCGCGCGCTTCAGCGCGAGCAGCGCGCGCGACAGCTCGCCGCCCGAGGCCACGCGGCGCAGCGGGCGGGGCTCGGCGCCCTTGTTCGGCGCGATGAGGAACTCCACGCGGTCGACGCCCTCCCGCGAGAGCCGCGCGCCGCCGACCCCGGGATCATCGGCGTCCGGGGCGAGCGGCGCGACGTCGACGACGACCTTCGCTGCGCCCATCCCGAGCGCCGCGAGCTCCTTCGTGATCGACGCGCCGAGCTCGTCCGCCGCGCGCTTGCGCCGGGCCGACAGCTCCACCGCCAGCCGGCCCGCTGCGAGGAGCGCCTCCTCTGCCGTCGCCGACAGCCGCGCCGCGAGCTCGTCGCTGCCCTCGAGCGCGGCGAGCTCGGCCCGGAGGCGCGCGGCCGCCGCGAGCACGTCGTCGAGGGTGCCCCTGTGCTGACGCTTCAAGCGCTCGAGCGCGAACAGGCGCTCCTCGATCGCCGACAGTCGCTCCGGGTCGGCGCCGTCGCGCGCGCGCCGGGCGAGATCGCGCGCGACCTCCGCGAGCTCCGCGCGCGCAGCGTCCACCGTGTCGGCGAGCGACGTGAGCGACGCGTCGAAGGCGGCGGCGGAGCGGAGATCGGCCACCACCCGCGCGAGCGCGTCGGTGAGCGCGGCCTCGCCGTCGTCGAGCGCCGCGACAGCGCGGTCGATCGCGCTCGCGATCCTGTCCGCGTTGCGGAGCCGCGCACGCTCGGCGGCGAGCTCTGCCTCCTCCCCCGCGACCGGCGCGAGCTCCTCGATGCCCGCCAGCTGAAACCTCGCGAACGCCTCTCGCTCGGCGCGGCTGCTCGCGCGCGCCTCCGCCTCTCGCAGCGCCGCGCGCGCGGCCCGGTGCGCGTCGACCGCGCCCGCGACCTCGCCCCGCTCGGCCAGCAGGCCCGCGAAGGCGTCGAGGTACTCGAGGTGGGTCGCCGGATCGGTCAAGGCGACGCTCTCGTGCTGGGACGCGATGTCGACCAGCCACTCGGCCGCCCGCGCGAGCTCGGCCGCGGTGGCCAGGCGCCCGTTGAGGTAGCCGCGAGAGCGCCCCTCGCGCGTCACGACCCGGCGCACGACGAGCTCGTCCGCCGGCAGCCCCGCCTCGACGAGCCGCGCGCCGAGCGCGGGATCTTCGATGGTGAACAGCGCCTCGACGGCCGCCTCCGCAGCGCCCGCGCGCACGAGGTCGGCCTTCGCCCGCGCGCCGAGCACGAGCCCGAGGGCGTCGACGAGGATGGATTTCCCAGCGCCCGTCTCGCCGGTGAGCACGTTCAGCCCCGGGCCGAACGTCAGCTCGAGCCGCTCGATGAGCACGAGGTTCTCGACCCGCAGCGTGGAAAGCATGCGGCGCCGCGCATACCACCGCCGGCGATTTTTTCCTGGTGAATCGGGGCGGGGTTCTGGACTAGGGTACCAGCGCCCGTTCGCGCCGTAAGGGCGGCGCGCGGCACCCGAGAAACGTCATGGCGGCACGCTCCGACCGCAATTCCGTGAAGCTCCGAAAGGCGACGCCGTCGTCCGTCAAGGTGAAGGCGGCGCCCGCCGTGCAGCTCCCGCCGCCGCCCCCGAAGCCCAAGACGATGGACGAGCGGCGCGCAGCCGCCGAGGCGCGCCTGTCGAAATCCGACGACGCGTTCATCCAGGGCTACCTGCAGCGCCTCGACATGTCGTGGATCTTCCACGACGCCGCGCTCGAGGGGACGGTCTACACGAAGGAGGAGCTCGCGCTCGCCCTCTCGAACGCGGTGCTCCCGGCGCCGGTCGAGGGCGAGTCGACGATGCAGCCGATCTGCGACGAGATCCGCCGCCACCGCGCCGCGATCAACTTCGTCCGCGAGATGGCCGTCAAGCGCAAGGCGACGCTCACCGTCGACACGATCCGGCAGATCTACCTCATCCTCCACCCCGAGGAGGGCGACCTGAAGTCGGTGAAATTCCGCAAGGACGTCCCGCAGCACCGCCTCTACTTTCACGAGTACGCCGCGCCCGATCGCATCGCCCCGAAGGTGCGCGCCGTCGTCGACTGGGTGAACGATCCCGAGACCAGGAAGACGCGGAGCCCGCTGCGCCTCGCCGCGCGCGCGCACTACGATCTCGTCCGGGTGTTCCCGTTCGCCGCCGACAGCGGGAAGGTCGCCCGGCTGTTCATGAACATCCTCATCCTCCGCGCCGGGTACCCGCCCGCGATCATCCACTCGGCCGATCGCCAGCGCTACTACGACGGCCTGAAGGGCGCGCCCGTCGCCATCAACCAGATGGTCACCGAGTCGATCGACAACGCGCTCTCGAGCGTCGAGAAGCTGCTCGACGAGCGCGACACGCGCACCCGCAGCTTCGTGTAGCGCGATGCGCCCGCGAGCGTGGCCGGCCGTCGTCTCGGGTCTCGCGCTCGCGGCGGCGGGCGGCTCCGCCGCGCTCGCGCGTCCCTCGGTGTTCGAGGCCGGCGGGGAGCCGGTCAGCGTGACCGCCGAGCGGCTCGAGGCCGATCTCTCCGGCAAGACTGTGTCGCTGTCCGGCGCGGTGACGCTCCGACGCGGCGAGCTGTCGCTGCGGGCGCCGCGGGTCGAGGCGCGCCTCCGCGACGGAGGTCAGGTCGCGTGGGCGCGGGCGTCCGGCGGCGTGCGCCTGGAGCATCAGGGCAGCCACGCCGAGGCAGAGGAGGTCGAGGTGGACCTCGCGGATCGCCGGGTCGAGCTGCGGGGCCGGGTGGTCGTCGGGCGCGGCGCGTCCCGCGTCGAGGCCGAGCGCGCCACCCTCGATCTCGCGACCTCCAGGCTGTCCTTGTCGCAGGTGCGCGGCACGCTCGCGCCGCCGGCCGCGTCGTCGGCGGCCCCTTGATCCTCTCTGCGCGGAGCCTGTCGGTCGCGCGCGGGCGCGTGATGGCCGTGTCGGAGGTGTCGCTGTCGGTCGCGCGCGGCGAGGCCCTCGGCGTGTTCGGGCCGTCGGGCGCGGGCAAGAGCACCCTGCTCTCGGCCCTCGCCGGGCAGGTGCGCGCGCGCGGCGAGGTCTGGCTCGACGGCGCCGACGTCAGCCGCCTCCCGACCGAGCGCCGCGTGCAGCGGGGGCTCGGGTACGTGCCGCAGGGGCCGAGCGTGCTGTTCGATCTCTCCGCCCGCGACAACCTCGCGACCGTGCTCGGGCTCGCGCGCCTGCGGGCCGATCCGCGCGCCCTGCTCGACGAGGTGGGGCTGTCATCGCGCGCGGACGTCCCCGCGCGAGAGCTGTCGGGCGGAGAGCGGCGGCGCCTCGAGCTCGCGCGCGCGCTCGCCCTGCGCCCAGCGGTCCTCCTGTGCGACGAGCCGTTCGCGGGCCTGGGTCCGCGGGATCTGGAGGTGGCGCGCGCGGTGCTGGCGGCGCGCGTGCGCGACGGCCTCGCGCTCCTCGTGACGGACCACCGCGTCGCCGAGGCGCTCGCGCTCTGCGATCGCGCGCTCCTGATGGTCGACGGCCGCGCGGTCGTCGAGCGCCCCCGCGACGACTTCTCTTCGGCCCCCGAGGTGTGCGATCGGTACCTGGTCGACGCGGCGCGCGCACCCCAGGATCCCCCCGCGGCCCGAGCGCTCGATATCGGCGGCGAGAGCGGCTAGAGTCGAGCCCACGCGCCGCGGGCGACCCCTCGATGGAGATCAAGCTCAGTCAGAAGCTCACGCAGTCGCTGGTGATGACCCCGCAGCTGCAGCAGGCGATCAAGCTGCTGCAGCTCTCGCGCCTGGAGCTGATCGACGAGGTCCGCCGCGAGATGGAGGCGAACCCGGTGCTCGCCGACGACGACATCGAGCCCCGCCAGGCGAGCGCGACCGACACGACGGCGCTGCCGGGGCTCTCCGACGAGGCGTTCGCCGACAACACCGAGCGCCACGTCCAGAAGGAGGGGCTCGCCGAGCGCAGCGACGAGAAGCGCGCGCAGGAGGTCGACTGGGAGCAATTCCTCGAGAACCGCTCGCTGCAGCAGACCACCTACTCGTCGAAGAGCGGCTTCGAGGAGCTCCCGCCGATCGAGCAGACGCTGTCGACCACGACGTCGCTCCAGGACCACCTGCTCTGGCAGCTCGGCGCGAACGACTTCAGCGACGCGGAGCGGCGGTTCGGCGAGCTCGTGATCGGCAACCTCGACGAGCAGGGGTTCCTCGATCTGTCGGGTGTGGAGGTCGGCCCCGACGGCGAGGAGATCTGCGAGATCACCCTCGGAGACCTCGCGCTCGCGAGCGATCTCGACCCCGAGGACGCCGAGGAGGTGCTGCGCCTCATCCAGCAGTTCGACCCCGTCGGCGTCGCCGCGCGCGACCTCCGGGAGTGCCTGCTCGTGCAGGCCGAGCTCGCGGGCTTCGACTCGCTCGAGCTGTCGATCATCGAGCGGCACCTGCCCAACCTGGAGAAGCACAACTACCAGGCGATCGCGCGCGACCTCGGCGTCCCCGTCGAGGAGGTCTACGAGGCCGCGAAGGAGATCCAGAAGCTCGAGAGCCGCCCCGCGCGCAACTTCACGACGACCGACGAGCGCACGCTGATGATCTCCCCCGACGTCTACGTGACGAAGGAGGGCGACAAGTGGACGGTGCTCGACAACGACCGCGGGATGCAGCGGCTGTACATCAACGACGTCCTCGCGAAGCGGCTCCTGAAGGACCCGAAGGCGAAGGAGTACGTCGGCGAGAAGCTGAAGAACGCGCAGTGGCTGATGCGCGCCATCGAGCAGCGCCGCAAGACGATCATCCGCGTCACCGAGTCGATCGTCGAGCGGCAGCGCGACTTCTTCGAGAAGGGCCCGATGTTCCTGCGGCCGATGATCCTCCGCGACATCGCCGACCAGGTCGGCATGCACGAGAGCACCATCTCGCGCGTCACGACCAACAAGTACGTGCACACGCCGCAGGGGCTGTTCGAGCTGAAGTACTTCTTCAACTCGTCGATCCGCCGCGTCGCCGAGGACGACATCGCCTCGGAGAGCGTGAAGCAATCCATCAAGAAGATCATCGACGAGGAGGACAAGCAGTCCCCCCTCTCGGATCAGGCGCTCGTCGAGCTGCTCGAGAAGGCGTCGGGCATCCAGATCGCGCGCCGCACGGTCGCGAAATACCGCGAGATGCTGGGCATCCTCGCGTCCAGCAAGCGCAAGAAGCTGTTCTTACGTCCCGCCACGAAGGAGGAGTCACGCCATGAACATCGCGATCACGTTTCGCCACCTCGACGCCACCGACGCCATGAAGGACTACGCCACGGAGAAGGTCGCGAAGCTCCAGAAGTTCCTCAGGCAGCCGATGCGCGCGCGGGTGACGCTCTCGCTCGAGAACAAGAAGCACCGCTGCGAGGCGGAGGTCAACGCGGGAGACGTGCACCTCGTCGCGAGCGAGGTGGGCGGCGACATGTACGCGTCGATCGACAGCGTCACCGACAAGCTGGAGCGGCAGATCAACCACCAGCACGGGGCGAAGATCGCGCAGAAGCGCGGCGCGGAGAGCGCGGGAGAGTTCGCGGCCCGAGGCTCCGGCCCGGTCCCCACCGTCGACGAGTGACCGCGCGCCGTGAAGCTCTGTGAAATCGTGACGCCCGACCGCGTCACCGTCCTCGAGGAGGGGGAGCGCCTCGACAAGCGCGGCTGTCTGGAGCGGCTGGCGGAGCTGCTCGCGCGCGGGATCCCCGCGGCGCCCGAGCGCATCCTCGCCGTCCTCGAGGAGCGCGAGGCGCTGCAGACGACGGGTATCGGCGACGGCGTCGCGATGCCGCACGGCACGCTCGAGGGCGCCGCCGGGCAGGTGGGCGCGCTCCTGATCTGCCCTGGAGGGGCCGATTTCGAGTCGATCGACGACAAGCCCGCGAACATCCTGTTCGCCGTCGTCGGGCCGAGGCACGCGGTCGAGCACCTGAAGGTGCTCGCGCGGATCTCGAAGGTGCTCCGGAGCTCCGGGTTCCGCGAGCGTCTGCTCGAGCAGCGCGACGCGCGGTCGGCGTTCCACCTCCTCTCCGCCGAAGACGACGCGGTCAGCGGGTGACGCCTCGACCCGGCCCGAGCCTGTCCGCGGGGGCGCTCTTGCAAGACGCGACCCTCCCGGTGCGGCTCACGCTCGTCGCCGGGCGGGCGGGCGTCGCGCGCATGATCGATCACGCGCGCATCCAGAAGCCTGGCCTCGCGCTCGTCGGCCACATGCACGGCGTGGTCGCGACGCGCATCCAGATCCTCGGCGAGACGGAGCTGTCGTTTCTCTCGACCCTCGACCCGGACACGCGGCGCGCGCGCGTCGCCGCGTTCTTCGCGCACGGCTTCTCGCTCGTGGTCGTGACGGCGCAGGACGACGACGTCCTCGCCGAGCTGGGCCTGGCGGCAGAGGCGACGGCGACCCCGCTCGCGCTCTCCGCGCAGCGCTCGAGCCACACGATCGCCGCGCTGCACACGCTGCTCGACGACCGGCTCGCCCCGCGCACCGTCGTGCACGGCGTGCTCGTCGACGTCTTCGGGCTCGGCCTGTTGTTGCTGGGCAAGAGCGGCATCGGCAAGAGCGAGTGCGCGCTCGAGCTCGTGATGCGCGGGCACCGCCTCGTCGCCGACGACGCCGTGCACTGCGACTGGCGGCCTCCCGGCGTGGTGGTCGGCGCGCCCGCCGAGCTCCTGAAGGACCACATTGAGGCCCGCGGGCTCGGCGTGCTGAACGTGCGCAAGCTCTACGGCGTCACCGCGGCGCGTGACAAGAAGCAGATCCACCTCGTCGTCCGGCTGCTCGAGTGGAGCAACGACGCCGAGTACGACAGGCTGGGGGTCGACGATCACCACCACGAGATCCTCGACGTGCGCATCCGCGAGGTCGCGCTCCCGGTGCGCCCGGGGCGCAACATGGCGAGCATCATCGAGATCGCCGCGCGCAACGAGCTGATGAGGCAGTCGGGCGTCCACTCGTCGCGCGAGTTCATGACGTCGCTCGAGCGCGCGCAGCTCGTCCAGGAGGCCGACCGCGACCTCCCGTCCGACGACTCGGCGGTGCTGCCCGCGACCGTACCCACCACGCCGCCGGGGCCGCCCCGATGACCGTGGCGTCGCGCGTCGTGATCGTCACCGGCATGAGCGGCGCCGGCAAGAGCACGGCGCTGCACGCGCTCGAGGATCTCAGCTTCTACTGCATCGACAACCTCCCGACGCCGCTGCTCTCCCTGGCCTTGGCGACGTGCGAGCGGGCCGGGCTCCAGCGGGTCGCGCTCGGCGTCGACGTCCGCACGGCGGAATTCCTCGAGGGCGCGGGGCACGAGGTGCGCGACCTCCTCGCGGGGCGCGGCGACGAGATCACCGTGCTGTTCCTCGACGCGGCCGACGACGCGCTCCTCCGTCGCTTCGGCGAGACGCGGCGACCGCACCCGCTCTCCCCGCTGCCGGCGCGCGGCGCGGCGCGCGCGCTGCTCGACGGCATCACGCTCGAGCGCGAGCGCCTCTCGTCGGTGCGCGCGCAGGCGTCGCTCGTCATCGACACGACGGGCACGAGCGCCCAGGAGCTCCGCCGCCGCGTGATCACGGCGATCGCGCCCGACGCCGAGCCCCCGCGCATGGTGACGCGCGTGCTGTCGTTCGGGTTCAAGTACGGGCTGCCCGTCGACGCCGACCTGGTGTTCGACGTGAGGTTCCTGAAGAACCCGTACTTCGATCCCGATCTCCGGCCGCTCTCGGGGCTCGATCCGCGCGTGTCGTCGTTCGTGCTGTCGCAGCGGGAGGCCGAGCAGCTCGTCGAGAAGATCAGCGATCTGCTGGTGTTCGCGCTGCCGAGGTTCGTGAGGGAGGGCCGGGCGTACCTCACCATCGCGGTGGGGTGCACGGGCGGCCGGCACCGCTCGGTCGCCGTCGCGCAGGAGCTCGGGCGCCTGCTGGTGGAGCGCGCGGGTCTGCCGGTGGGCGTGTCGCATCGAGACGTGGAGCGCGCCCACGCGCGCGAGCCAGGGAGGGGGGAGCCATGAGCCGGGCGGTCATCGAGGTCGAGATCATCAACGAGCTCGGCCTGCACGCGCGGGCGGCGGTGAAGCTCACGCAGGTCGCGCAGCGGTTCCCTTGCGAGATCGTCCTCTCGCGGGACGAGCAGCGCGCGAACGCGAAGAGCGTGATGGGGGTGCTCCTGCTCTGCGGGTCGAAGGGCACGCGCATCCGGGTGGAGGCCGACGGCGAGCGCGCCGACGAGGCCGTGCGCGCGATCGACGAGCTCGTCGCGGCGCGGTTCGGGGAGGCGAGGTAGCGCGTGCCGTCGAGCCCCTCCTCGACGCAGCTGCGCGCGGTCGCGATGGTGCTGACCGGCATCGCGGGCTCGCCCGGCGTCGGGGTGGGCCCGGCGATCGTGCTCGGACCTCGCCGGCTCACCTTCGTGCAGCGGCAGGTGCGCACGGCGGAGCACGACGGCGAGGTGGCGCGGTTCCGCCAGGCGGTCGTCGACGCGAAGCTCGAGCTCATGCGGCTCTCGCGCGGCGCGCAGCCGGGCGGCGCGCGGGCGGAGGTGTCGATCCTCGAGGCCTACACGCTGATGCTCGGCGACGAGCTGCTGGCCGAGGCCGTCGAGCGCAACGTGCGCGTGGAGCGCCAGTGCGCCGAGTGGGCGGTGTCGACCGCGATCACCGATTTCGCGCGCAAGCTCGCGCTCCAGGAGGACGCGTACCTGCGCGAGCGCAGCCACGACTTCGAGTTCGTCGGCGAGCGGCTGATCCTCGCGCTCACCGGCGCGACGTCGACGCGCGCGCTCCCGCCGCTCGAGGAGCCGTCGGTCGTCATCGCGCACGATCTCTCGTCGGCCGATCTGCTGTCGCTCGATCCGAAGAAGATCCTCGGCGTCGCGACCGAGGTCGGCACGAAGACGAGCC
Source organism: Polyangiaceae bacterium (assembly GCA_020849655.1). GTDB lineage: Bacteria > Myxococcota_A > Polyangia > Polyangiales > Polyangiaceae > JADLFU01. Next base: position 13,936 of record JADLFU010000017.1, read on the forward strand.
ACACCGCGATCGTCGCGCGCGCGCTCGGGCTGCCCGCGGTGATGGGCGCCTGCGGGCTCGTGGACAACGTGGTCTCGGGCGACGCGGTCGTCGTCGACGGCCTGCGCGGGACGGTGACCCTGCGCCCGAGCGAGGACACGGCGCGCAGCGGCCTCGCCCGCGGCGAGCGGCACCTCGCGCTCACCCGGCACCTGCGCAGCGACGCGGCCCGGCCCGGCGCGCTCGCGAGCGGAGAGCGGGTCGGCCTGTTCGCGAACATCGAGTTCGCGAAGGAGGCGGGCGGCGCGATCGAGCACGGCGCGGACGGCGTCGGCCTGTACCGCACCGAATTCTTGTACCTGGGTCGGACCGATCTCCCGTCGGAGGAGGAGCAGCTCGAGCAGTTTCGGCGCGTGCTCGAGGTCGTCGACGGTCGCCCCGTCACGCTCCGCACGTTCGATCTCGGCGGCGACAAACCCTTCGGGCGGCTCGCGCCGCCGCCGGAGCCGAACCCCGCGCTCGGGCTGCGCGCGGTGCGCCTCGGCCTGCGGCACCCGGACGTGCTCGTCGCGCAGCTGCGCGCGATGATCCGCGCGTCCGCGTTCGGCGACGTCCGGGTGATGGTGCCCATGATCGCCACCTTGCGCGAGTGGGTCGACGTCAGGCGGCTGTTCTCGCAGGCGCTCGCCGACGTCGATCGCGAGGGCTCGCCGCGGGCCACGCGCGTGCCGTTCGGCTCGATGATCGAGGTGCCCTCGGCCGCGGTGCTGTCGGACGCGCTCGCGCAGGCCGCCGAGTTCGTCAGCGTCGGCACGAACGATCTCGTGCAGTACACGCTCGCGGTCGACCGCACGAGCCCGGGCCTCGCGTCGCTCGCGTCTCACTTCGATCCGGCGGTGCTGCGGCTGCTCTCCGGCGTCGCCTCGTCGTCGTCGGCCGCGGGGTGCCCCGCGTCGGTGTGCGGCGCGATGGCGGCGGACCCGCTGGCGGCGCTGCTCCTGGTCGGGCTCGGGTTCCGCGCGCTGTCGATGGAGCCGGGGGCCATCCCCGAGGTGAAGGAGGCCCTGTCGCGCGTCACGCTCTCCGAGGTCACCGAGGCCGCGACGGGCGCCCTGCGGCTCACCTCGGCCGACGAGATCGAGCACGCGCTCGCCGTCTCGTTCGCGCCGCGCCTCTTCGACCTGCTCTCCGGCGACGAGGCCAACGCGCCCGGGCGCGCCGGGCGGTCGTGAGCGACCTCGCGGAGGGAGCGCTCGTCGACGGGCGGTTCCGCGTGGACGGCGTGCTCGGGCGCGGCGCGATGGGCGTCGTGTACGCGGCGACGCACGAGCGGCTCGCGCAGCCCGTCGCGCTCAAGGTCATCACGAAGGGCGTGCTCGGCGAAGGGGAGGCGCGTGCCCGGTTCACCCGCGAGGCGCGCGTGCTCGCGCGGCTCTCGACCCGCCACGCGCCCCGCGTCCTCGACATCGGCGAGCTCGACGACGGCCCGTACATGGCGCTCGAGCGGCTGCGCGGGCAGGATCTCGCGCGACGCATCGAGGCGTCCCCCCACTTCGAGATCGACGAGGCGCTGACGATCGCGGTGCAGGTGCTCGACGCGCTCGCGGAGGCGCATTCGCTCGGCGTCGTGCACCGGGACGTGAAGCCCGCGAACGTGTTCCTCGCCGAGGTCGCGGGCGAGGGCGCGGTCGCGAAGGTGCTCGACTTCGGCATCTCGAAGGCGAAGGAGGCCCCCGGCGGCTCGCTCACCGGGACGCACGAGATGATGGGCTCGCCCGGCTACATGGCCCCCGAGCAGATCCTGGCGACGAGCGAGGTCGATCCGCGCGCGGATCTCTGGTCGTGGGGCGCGCTCTTCTACGAGCTGCTCGCCGGCGCTCCGGCGTTCCGCGGCGACGCCGTCGGGGTCGTCCTCGCGGAGGTGCTGGAGGGGCGCCTCGAGCCCGTCGGCGCGCGCCGAGGCGTCCCCGACGCGCTCGCCCGCGTCGTGCACAGGTGCCTCGAGCGCGAGATCGCGCTGCGCTTCGCGACGGCGGGCGAGATCGCGGCCGCGCTCGCGCCGCACGCGCCCCCGGAGCTCGCGCACCTCCTGCTCCGCATCCAGACCCTCTCGGAGGTGCGGGCGCCCGAGACCGTGCGCGACCCTCGGTTCGCGCCGCCCTCCACGCCGCGCCCGACGCTCCCCGATCTCCCGAGGTTCGGGCCCGCGGCAGAGACCGTCGCCGCGCCGCCCGCGACCGAGGTGTGGCGCGAGGCCCCGGCGGCCCGCGGCGGGGCGCGGCCGTGGCTCGTCGCGCTCCTCGTCACGGCGGCGCTGGTCCTTGGCTTCGCGCTCCGAGCCTTGCTCGTCGAGCGAGGATGATCGTCAGCGCGGCACGGCCGAGTGCCGCTGCTCGATCTCGGCCTCGAGGCGCCTCGCCGCGTCCACGAAGGGGCTGCCGGGGTACGTCGCGAACAGCTGCGCGAGCACCTGCTTGCTCTCCGGGATCTTCTTCATCTTCAGGTAGGTCTCGGCGAGCAGCAGCATGGCCTCGGGCTCGAGCCCGCTGCCGTCGTACGTCGCGAGCGCGTACTGCACCCGCTTCATCGCCGGCTCGAACCTCCCCGCGCCGAGATAGTACCGGGCGACGTACAGCTCGTGCCGCACGAGCCGCCCGGTGACCGAGAGGAGCATGTACTTCGCGTCGCGCGACCAGCGCGACTCGGGGTGATCGAGGAGGAACGAGTTGAGCTCGCGGTAGGCGTCGACGATCGCGCCCTGATCGCGCTCCTCCTGCGGCGGCAAGAGGATCGTGTCGGACACCTGCGCGAACAGCGCCTTGCAGATGCGGAACCGCGCGTACGGCACGCCCTCGTCGGTGCGGTGATCGTGCGCGAAGGAGCGGTACCCCGTGATCGCCGAGGTGAACTTCTCCTGCTCGAAGTCGATGTCCGCGAGCCGCAGCTCGGCCTCGCGCGCCCACTTCGAGTACGCGTACTTGCGCTTCACCTCGCCGAAGAGCACGCGCGCCTCCTCCCAGTCCTTCTCGAGGAACGCCTCGACGGCGCGATCGTAGGCCTTCTTCGCGTCCTCCGCGTACTTCAGCGGGTTGGCGGGCGGCGCGCTCTGCGTCTCCGCGCACGCGGCGGCGAGCGGGGCGACGGCGACGAAGGCGGCGAGCACGAGGCGGCGCACGTCGTCGCTGCTACGCCCGCCGCGCCCTCGGAGCAAGCGGGGCCGCGCGCCTTGACGGGCTGCGCCCCCGTTGCGATGCGCGGGTCGCATGACGGGCTCGATGGACGGCAAGGTCGTGGTCATCACCGGCGCTGGCGGCGGCATCGGCCGGGCGGCGGCGCTGCTCTTCGCAGACGAGGGGGCGCGGCTCGTCGTCAACGATCTCGGCGCCGACGTCGACGGCACGGGCGCCGATCCGTCACGCGCGGAGGAGGTCGCCGCGGCGGTCCGCGAGCGCGGCGGCCTCGCGGTCGCGCACCACGGCGACGTCGCCGTCCGCGCCGACGTCGAGGCGATGATCGGGCTCGCCGTCCGCGAGTACGGGCGCGTCGACGCGCTGGTGAACAGCGCCGGCATCCTCCGCGACCGGACGCTCCTCAGGCAGGAGGACGCCGACTGGGACGCCGTCGTCGGCGTGCACCTGCGCGGCGCGTTCCTGTGCACGCAGCTCGCCGCGCGCCAGATGATCTCGCAGGGCGAGGGCGGCCGCATCGTGCACACGACCAGCGTCGCCGGGCTGCAGGGGAGCTTCGGCCAGGCGAGCTACTCCGCCGCGAAGGCGGGCGTCTACGGCCTCACGCGCACCGCGGCGATCGAGCTGCAGCGGCACCGCATCACCGTCAACGCGCTCGCGCCGATCGCCAAGACGCGCATGACGGAGGATCTGCCGATGTTCCACGGCAAGGACTCGATGACGCCGGAGCACGTCGCGCCGGCCGCGGTCTTCCTGGGCTCGCCGCTCGCCGGCGACCGCACCGGGTTCGTCCTCGCGGTGTCGGGCTCGCGGATGTACGCGTACAAGCTCGTCGAGGCCGACGGGCGGTTCAAGGAGGGCGGGCGACCCTGGACGCCCGCCGAGATCGCAGAGCACTGGGACTCGATCACCCGCGCGCGCTGACGCGCGTGAGGTCGGCGGTCGATCAGTCGTCTTCGTCCTTCTCGCCGCCCGGCTCCTCGTCGTCGTCCTCGTCGTCCTCGTCGTCGTCCTCGTCATCGAGATCGAGGTCGTCGTCGTCCTCGTCGTCGTCCTCGGAGGCGGCGCCCTTCGACTCCAGCTTGAGATCGATGCCCAGCTCGCCGAGCTGCGTCTCCAGCATCTCGAAGAGCTCCTCGACGTCGTCGACGCTCCACTCGTCGAGCATGTCGGTGATGAACTCGAAGAAGTCACCGCTGTCGAGGCGTCGATCGATCTCGTCGGTCTGCTCCTCGCTGAACGCCTCGAGGATGTCCTCTCGGAGCGCCTCGGTGTCGCCCTCCTCGATGGCGTCCTGGGCAGAGAGACGGATCAGCTTCACGGCGCGCTTGTCGAGGTGGATCTCCATCGTCAGTCTCTGCTCCTCGTTAGGAGCCCTGCCTGTAGATGAGGACGAAGCGCGGCGTCAAGGACGCGCGCGGCGCGTCCGCGGTCGACATGCGCGGGGCGCGCGACTACCCTCGCCGCCGCGTGACGAGCTCTCCTCCGCCCTCCTCTTCGCCGCCCGGCGCGCTGCGGCGCAGCGGCGGCGGCCGCGTCTCCTTCGATCGCCGCGCGGTCATCGTGCACGGCGATCGCGCGCTCGACGCGTGGTCGATGAACGTGAGCCGCGGCGGCCTGCGGGTCGTCATGGAAGACGCGCTCGCGGCGGGCGACGAGGTCGACGTGGTCGTCGGCGAGCCCGACGAGCCCGACTACTTCCGCAAGGCGGCGCGCGTCGCGTGGGTGCAGCCCGAGCAGGGCGGGTTCATCGTCGGCTTCGAGTTCAAGGACGGCGGCTCCGCGCCCAGCATCCCCGCGGCCCCCGCGCCCGCCGGCGAGCCCCAGCGCTGATCGCGTGGCGCTGGCGCGAGGGCTCTACCGCACGACGCGCGCGCTCGCGGGGGAGGAGCGCGCGCTCGGGCCGGAGCGCCTCGTGTTCGCGCTGCCTCGCCCGCCCCGCGTCGACATCTTCCTGCCCGAGCGCTCGCTCCACAACCGGTGGAGGTTCCCTGGTCCGCCGTTCGCCGTGCACGACGCGGAGTGGCTCGCGTCGCTCTCGCCGCTGCGCCCGCAGGGTCACTACGTGCTCGCGAGGGAGGTGCGCTTCGACGGCGGCGCGTGGCCCGCGCGCGCGCTCGTCCAGCTCGGGTACTCGCGCCTCGCCGAGCCGATGATCTTCCTCGCGCAGCTGCGCGGTGAGCGGCGAGACAACGCGCTCCATTTCGGTGACGAAGGCGTGGCCCTCTCCGATCCCGATCTCGACGCCCTCCTGCCCGTCACGCTGTTCGTCGAGCCTGGCGCGGACGGCGCGGCGTGGGGGAGGTAGATCGGCCGCGCCGGGTCGGCGTCACTCGTGGCGCCAGACCATGGCAGCATGGCGGGGGGAGATGAGTGGCAGCGAGCGCGACACTGTCGTCGAATCGCCACAGCTCGCGGGCGACGGAGGGGGAATCGCCCGTGGCGGAGACGGCACGACCGCTGCAGGGCGCGGCGCATGACCCGCTCCTGCCTGGCGCTCGCATTCTCTTGCGTGCTCTCCGTCGCGTGCTCGTCGCCCGAGTCGTCCATCGCGACGACGACACCCGAGCCGTCGGGCCCGTTCGGCGAGGTCGCGCGCGACGCCTCGGAGGCGTTCCCCGAGGCGCCGCAGGCGGTGCCCGCGCTCTCACGAGACGCCCTCCTGCGCGCCTGCGTGCGCGCCGCCGAGTGCCAGGTTGGACAACCTCCGTCGAGCCCGATCACCGCGGCGGACGCGCTCGGGCTCGTCGGGATCTGCGTCAGCGCGCTCGAGTTTTCAGCGGAGCGCGCCATTCCTATCAGCGGCTGGATGAGCCGTGCGTCCACGGCTGACGTGTGGGCGGCCTGCGTCACGGCCGGCCCCGCGTGTGACGACGTGCGGGCGTGCGACGTCGCGCGGCCCGGCGTGACGTGCGAGGAGGACGGCTGCCGCGGCCCGTCGGGATGGGTGGAGACGCGCTGCGCCGGCGACCAGGCGACGATCGTGACGAAGACGTCGCAGTCGACGCGAGACTGCGCCCTCGCGCACGCGCGCTGCGACGTCGCGAGCCCGACCGGCTGCACCGACAGGCCGTACACGCGCTGCCCCGACGGTGCTCCCCACGTCGATCGCTGTGACGGCGACGTGCGGCTCGGCTGCGACGGGCAGGGTCAGGTGAGCTACCGCGACTGCCGCAGGCTCGGCGGGACGTGCGGGCTCGACGCGCGCGGCACCTACGACTGCGTGTACCCCGACACCGACGCGTGCGCGGGCACCGCCCCGCCGTCGCTCGGCTGCGCCGAGGGCGAGCTCGCCATGTGCGTGCTGGGCGCGCGCGTGACCGCGCTGTCCACCGCGCTCTGTCCCTGACGGCCTCGCAGGATCAGGGGAGCTCGCGGGCGAGCTCGCGCGCGCGGGCGCCGTCGCACGCGTCGATCGAGAGGCGACGACGTCGCAGCTCGTCGAGGTAGACCGCCGCCGCGCGAGGCTCGCGCGTGACCAGCCACCCGCGAGCGACGCACAGCCTCGCCGCGGCCTCATCGCCGTCGGACAGCTCCGCCGCGCGCCGCATCGTCTCCGCGGCGACGCGCCGGTAGTGGAACCTCCCTGGCACGGGTGGCGACGACGCGGCGTAGCGCTCGCGCTCTCCGCGACGGATCATCCTGTCGCCGTCGAGCGTGCTCGCGCCCTCGTCGAACGCGCCGCCGTCGAGGTGCCAGTCGGGGGCCAGCTCCGTCCCGGAGAGCTCCATCCCCCGGTGCCGCTGCAGCCGCGCGAGCGACGAGAGCGCCTCCGCGCGATCGGCGCGGCTCCCCCGTCGCGACGCGCGCGACAGCGTGAGCCAGCGCTGGAGCTGCGGGCGGTCGTCCGAGGGCAGGTAGCGCATCGCGCGCGAGGCGAGGCCCTCCCGCACCAGGCGACGGGCGAGCAACCCTCGCAGCGCCCGGCGGGCGTCATCCTCGGGCGCCGACGCGAGCGCTGCCTCCGAGGCGTGCGCGTCGACGAAGCGCCGGAGCTCCTCGACCGTCATCACGCGCTCGGCGACGTGCGCGGCGTCTCGCCACGATCCCGCGTCGAGCAAGAGAGACAGCGCCGCGTCGAGCGCCCCGGCGTCGAGGCGCAGGATAGCGAGCTCCCCGCGCGCGCGGCTCTCCGGCTCGAGCGGCGCCTCTCGCACGTCTCGATCGCCGGGCGTGGCGGCCTCCAGCCGGGAGACGACCCGCCCGAGCGCGCGCGCGGCCTCGGCGCGGTTCCCTGCCCTCGCGGCGAGCTTCGCGGTGAGCCAGTCGCCGAGCTGCGTGCCCGGACGAGCACGCGCGAGGAGCCGGCGCGCGAGGTCGGCGTCTCCCGCCCGATACGCTGCCCACGCGAGGTGCGCTGCGCCGCCGATCTCTCCGGTCTGCGGGAGCGAGGCGACCGCGGCGTCGAGCGCGGCGCGCGCGGGGCCGCCGCGCTCCAGCCGATCGCTCCGAACACCGGCGAGGTGGACCGCCACGAGCTCGAGCGCGCGCGGGTGACGGAGCGCGCGGGACCGCGCGTCAGGCGGCGCGCGCAGGATGGCCGCGGCGACGACGCGCAGCGACTCCGTCGCCGTCGGGTCTCCCTCCGCGAGCGCGGTCGAGTACAGATCGACGGCCGCCGTGAGGCCTCCCCTCGCGAGCTCGATCCTCGCCCACTCGGACACCGACGTCTCGGCGAGCCGGAGCCTGTCGTCGAACCCCGCCCGCGCGAGGAGGCGCACCTCTCGAAGGTGCGCGATGGCGCCCTCCCCGTCGTCGAGCTTGCCGAGCATGAACTCTGCCCATGTAGATTTCGTTCGCCGCGCGTGGGCGGGCAGCGACATGAGCTCCGTGAACTTCGCCCGCGCGCCGGCCTGGTCTCCCGCGTGGAACGCCGCGGCACCCTGCGCGTACAGCGCGATCTCTCGGGGCAGCCCGGGCGGGAGCGGCGGCCCCTCGACCTTCTTCATCGTCGCGGCGCGCGAGCGCTCGTACGCCGCGACGAGGCCCGCCGTGCCCGGGTGAGCCAGCAGGTCCGCGAGGTCCGCCGCCAGCGTCGCGCCCTGCTCGTCGAGCCCGTCTCGCGGGGTCCTCTTGGCCGTCGGCGCGCGGGCGGCGAGCACCCGCGCGAAGTCCGTCCGCGGCGCGTCCCGCAGGACGCGGCTCCGCTGCCGGAGAAACCTGTCCGGGAAGTCGGGCCCGCACGCGAGCACCGGCAGCGCGACGAGCACGAGCGCCAGCCAGCCGCGCCACGCGAGGCCGTCAGGGCGCATCGATCGTCACCTCCGCGACGGCGCGCGCGTCGCGTGACCGGACCCACCCGAGCGATCGCGTCGCGTGCGGGGCGAGCCCGCCGGTCTCGAAGACCACCCTGTCTCGCGCCGAGGTCGCGCGCGAGGACGCGGCGTCGAAGTCAAGGAGCGCGGCGAGCGCCACCTCGACGCGCGCGGCACGCGCCGGGACCTCTCCCTCGTTGGTGAGCTCGATCGCGAGCGCGCCGTCTGCGTCTCGACGTGCGCGCGCGCGGAGCCTCGCGTGGGGCGCCTCGCCGGCCATCAGCGATCGGAGCCCATCCTGCGTGACGCTGCGCGAGTCGTCGCGCGTGGGTAGGCGAAACCACACCGCGCCCACCGCCTCACGCGGGCGTCGCCGCTCTAGCCAGCGCACGAAGCCCGCGACGGCCGCCGGATCGGCCGCGAGCTCCCTCGCGTCCGCGGCGTCGCCCTCCTCCGCCAGCACGTCCGCGAGCCGGCCCGAGTCGTCGTAGCGGAGCGCATACCCGTGCGTCGGGAGCGCGACACGAAACGGCACGCCGAGCGCGGCCGCGCGCGCCACCGCGGCCTTGGCGGCGGCCGCGTCGAACAGCGTCGCGCGCGCCCCTCGCGCGCTCGGCAGCGAGAGCGAGTGCACCTGCAGCACGAACCCGGCGCTCGCGCGGGCGAGGCGGTCGAACCCTGGCGCGCCGAGCCACGCGGGCAGCGCGGTCACGGTCACCGGGAGCTCTCCCGCCCGCGCGGCGATTGCCCGCGCCCACGCCGCGTACGCCCCGAGCGCGCGCGTCGGGCAGTCGAGATCGAGCTGCAGCTCCGTGGGCGACACCCGCTCCGCGCGCGCTCGCTCGAGGACGGCGTCGACGGCGTCCAGCAGCTCTCGTGGCGGCGCGCTCGCGTCGAAGGCCGCGCGAGGCAGCTCGTGGACACGCACCGCGAGGCCCACGGGGCGGCCCGACCTCCTCGCGAGCCCGAGGGACATGAGTCGCACCGGGGGACGAGCGCGCGGATCGAGCTCCGCAGCGAGCCAGACGAGGCTGGTGAGCTCGCCCGGCGCGCGGGCCACCGCGTCCTCCACGGCCTCGCCCCGCGCCCGCTGCCCCACGTACGCGCCGTGGGGGAGCGGCGGAGACCCGAGCGCCGCCCCCGGCAAGAGAGCGCAGAGACTGACGAGCGACGCGCGCCACACGACGCGACGGACGGGGCACGCGCGCCGCGCTCAGCGAGGTCTCCGCGGGCCGAGCTGAAGCCGAGTCCGACCGACGCATCGCCTGGAACCGCCCGCGACTCGACGCTCAGCCAGGCGCCGACGCGGCCGCCTTCGCCCGGATGAACCGGAACAGCTGCCGGAACGGCACGGCGGTCGGGCAGCGGGCCTCCTTCTCGTCCAGCACCTCGTCCGGCACGTGCGCGATGGCCCGCGCGGCGGCGTCGTAGTCGGGCATGCTCCGGCTCGACGCGAGCACGACGCGCATCAGCCCTGGATACTCGCCGCGCGAGGCCGCGATGCGCGCTCCTTCGCCGCGGTCGCAGCGCCCGCACGCCACGCACCCGCTGAAGGCGGGCATCCGGTCGCGCTCGTCCGCGTCGACCGGCGGCAGGCGATCCTCCCGGTAGTTCTCGAGGAACACCGGCAGCCCCGTGCGCTTGCCGGCGAGGCGCCCGAGCAGCGACCGCACGAGCGCGATCGCGAGGATGAGGAGCGCGCGGAGCTGAGCCGACACCTCGGCGAACCTAGCACCCGGCCGATCCCCCGCGAACCGTAACGGTTACGCCCGCGTGACGCCCGGCGAGGCCCCCCGCGCGTCATCGGCCCGGATCGCGGGGGAATTCTCGACCTCGCTGGCTGGCACGGCGGCTGCTTTGGACCCTCTCGTCCCGCGCCCTGGCGCAACTCGAAGGAACCGACCATGACCGCCCTCCACGTCCTCCCTGCTACCCCGACCTCCCACGAAGACCTGCACGCGGCCGACGTCGCGCTGGTCGCAGGGCTGATCACCGGTGACGACGGCGCGTGGCGCACGTTCCAGCAGCGCTACGACCGCCTGATCTACCGGTGCATCACCCGCGTCACCGGGCGCTTCGCGGCGCGCCTCGCGACGGACGACGTCGCCGAGATCTACGCGACCCTCTTGCTCAGCCTCGTCGCGAACGACAAGCACAAGCTCCGCAGCTTCGACCCGTGCCGCGGCAACCGCTTCAGCTCGTGGGTCGGCATGCTCGCGGTCAACGCCGCCTACGACCACCTCCGGTCGGTCAAGCGCGACGCCGGCAAGGCCGCGATCCACGAGGCCGACTCGCTGCAGTCCGAGCTCCCCGACCCGTTCGAGGTGTGCGCGGAGCGCGAGCGCGCGAGCCGCGTCGAGGAGGCGCTCGCCGACTTCTCCGCGAAGGACCGCGCCTTCATGGACCTCTACTACGGCGAGGGCCTGACCCCGGAGCAGGTCGCGAACCGGATGAACATCTCGGTGAAGACCGTCTACTCGAAGAAGCACAAGATCCAGTCGAAGCTGGAGGTGCTGCTCGGGCACGAGCACCTCGCCGCGTGACGCGTCAGGGGCAGTACTGCGACGCGATCTTCCACCAGCCGCGGCGCGCCCCAGGGTTCCACACGACCTTGGGGCCGCCGTAGAAGCAGACGTGGTAGCCGTACCACTCGCCGTCGCAGCTGGTGTTCGCCACCGCGATCTCGTCGGTCGATCCGACGACGTGCTGCCCGGCGCAGAACCCCTGCGCGCGCAGCTCCGCGGTGACGGCGCCGAACCACGCCTGGCAGATGTCCTCGACGCTGCCGCCGGGGAAGCCCGTGATCGGGCAGTCGCTGCCAGGGCTGCAACCCGTCAGCTTCGACATCGCCGCGTTGACCGCGGCGTCTACGGCGGGATCGGTGTCGTCGTACGAAGCGGCCGAGGCGATGAAGCCGTCCGGGTCCGGGACGCCCTGCGGGAACGGATCCCCGCTGCACTTGGGGCCGGACGCCGCGCCTCCTGCGCCGCCGACCGAGCCGTTCGCCGCCGCGCCCGCCTGGCCTGCGGCGCCGCCCGGCGCGCCCGCGTGCCCCGCCGAGCCGGCGGTCGCGCTGCCGGCGAACCCCGCGCCTGCCGAGCCTGCCGTCGCGCCGCCAGCGAACCCCGCCACGCCGGGCAGCTGACCGCCAGCGCCCGCGCTGCCCGCCGTGGTGCCGCCACCCCCGAACGCCCCCGCGCTGCCCGCGCCGCCGCTCCCGCCAGACGCCGCGCCTCCCGCGCCCGCCGACACGACGGCGCCGCCGCGCCCCACCGCGTCCCCCGACTCCTCTGCGCACGCGACGACGACGGCGGCGACGGCGAACGAGAGCCACGCGAAGCGCGGGGTCAGGGACATCTCACCGCACTTGTATCAGGCGCGCGTCGCGACGACGATCGGCCCGTGCCGACCACGACGTCTCCCGAGCGGCGTGGCGCGTGCGGGGGCCGGTGATCTCGTCGCGCGGGGTCGGCAGGCTGATCGTCGGAGCGCTCCTCGGCGCGGGGTACGTGGCCGCGCTCGCGCTGGTCGTCGCCCGCCGCGCGGCCTCGGACACGCGGGTGCTCGGCGTCGAGGCCGCGCACGTGACGCGCGCGATCGTCGAGCGCTTCCCCGACCACGTCGCCTCGGCGGCGCGCCTCGTGGCGTCGCTCGCCGTCGTCGAGGGCGCGCTCGTGGGCGCGGCGGCGGCGGCCGTCCTCGAGCTGCGTGAGCTCGCGCAGCAGAGATCGCTCGGCCGCCGCGCCTGGCTGCCGCTGCTCGTGCTCATCCCCCTCGCGCACCTCGCGCACCTCACGTGGGCGATGGCGTGGCACCCGGCGTTGTTCTCCGAGGCGTTCTACGAAGCCGGGGGCGCCCGCCGGCTGCTCCAGGTCGTCGTGACGGACCAGCTCGGTCCGGGCGGGGTCGTGGTCGCGTGGACGGCCGCGTCGACGCTGTTCGTCCTGGGTGGCCAGCGGGCGCGCGCGTCGTGGTCGCGCCTCCGGGCGCGCGCGCGCGGGCTCGGGGCGCTCGCCGGGGCGCTCGGCGCGTTCACCGTGATCGTGTGGGCTTGGCCCGCTTCACGTCCTCGCGCGGCGGCGAGATCGAGGCCGAACGTCCTCATCCTCGCGGTCGACTCTCTCCGCACGGACCGGGTGACGCCGCGCACGATGCCCGCGCTCTCGCGGTTCGTGGCCGGCGCGACCTCGTTCGAGCGGGCGTATGTCTCGGTGCCGCGCACCTTCCCTTCCTGGGTGACGTGGCTCACCGGGCGCTGGCCCCACGAGCACGGGGTCCGCCACATGTTCCCGTCCGCGCGCGCGCGGTCGAGCGAGCTCCGCGCGCTGCCCGCGCGCCTCGCCGAGGCCGGCTACGCCACGGCGGTCGCCAGCGACTACGCGGGCGACGTCTTCCCGCGGGTGTCGCTGGGGTTCCAGAGGGTCGACACGCCGACCTTCCACTTCGGAGAGCTCATCCGCCACAAGGCGCTCGAGTCGCAGCCGCCCGTGATGCCGCTCCTCACGAGTCGCCTCGGTCGGTGGCTCGCGCCGACGACCCGCGGCCTCGCGCGGCTGCCCGACGCCCGCGACGTCGCCGACCGCGCGCTCGGGGCCATCGACGCGGCGGGCGACCGCCCGTTCTTCGTCGTCGCGTTCTTCGGCGATGCACACTTTCCTTACGCGATCACCCACGAGGACCGCGCCGGACTCGACCGCGCGTACCGCGGCAGGTTCAAGTACGAGAAGCAGAACCGCCTCGGTCGCGACGCCCCCCCCGACGACGCGGACGTCGCGCAGATCCGCGCGCTCTACGACGGCGCGACGCGCGCGGTCGACAGAGGGATCGCGCGGGCGCTCGCGGGTCTGCGCGCGCGCGGGCTCGAGGGATCGACCGTCGTGATCGTCACGGCCGATCACGGCGAGGCGCTGCTCGAGCACGGCAGGGGGCAAGGCCACGGCGATCACCTGTTCGGCGAGGACGTGCTGCGTGTCCCGCTCGTCATCCGCGACGGCCGGGCGCCTCGCCCCGCGAGGATCGACGCCGTGGTGCGGGACGTCGATCTCGCGCCGACGGTGGCGGAGCTGGTCGGCGTCGACGCCGAGGGCGCGACGTCGGGCGCGTCGCTCGCGCCGGCGCTCCGGGGCGAGGCGCTCCCCGCGCGAGACGCGTTCTCCGAGACGGGCCTGTGGTTCACCGAGGACGTCGACGGCGTCCCGCGCGCGCTGCGCCTGCCATACCCGGACGTCTCGCGCATGCTCGAGGTCGAGCGCGATCGCGGCGACGACGTCGTGCTCGCCGAGCGCTGGGCGGCGACGACGACGATGGCGAAGCACCGCGCGCTCACGACGGCGACCCACCGCCTCGTGCTGATGCCGACCCGCGGCGGCCTGCGCGAGCGGCTGTTCGATCTGTCGCGAGATCCGGGCTGAACCCGCGATCTCTCCCCGGAGGAGCCCGCGCTCGCCGCCGAGCTGCGCGCGCGGCTGCTCTCGTGGGTGCTCGCCGATCGAGACATGTCGCTCTCGAGCGGTCACCTCCTCCACCGCCGCGTCGCCGAGACCGCGACGAGCGCGCTCTCGCTGCCGTCGCCATGAAGCTGCGCCTCGCCCGGTCGTCGCCGCCCGTCGCGCTGGTCGTCGCGCTCACGGCCGCCGTGGTGATCGCTCGCCGCGAGGGGACGCCGCGCTCGCCCCCGATCCCCGCGCCTGCCCCGCCGACCGCGGCCTCCGCGCGCGCCGTGCCCGCGCCTCTGGCGTCCGTCGCCGAGCGCCTCGCGGCTCACCCCGACCGCCTCCGCGCAGAGCTGCCGAGGCTCGATCGCGCGTACCCCGGGTTCCGAAAGGCCTGCTGGCGCTCGCTGCCCTCGCCGTACGCGCGCTCCTCCCCTCTGCCCCGTCGCGCGCTCTCGATCGTGGCGCTGCCCTCGTCGCGCGAGCTCGGCCAGAAGGCCGAGCAGGCGAGCGGCTGGCGCGAGGACGAGCGGACCTGGAACATGAGCCAGGCGAGCTTCGAGCTGCGAGAGTCCTTCGTCGCGCCGCCGCCGGGCACGCTGCGCTACCGCGTGCGCCTCCCCGAGGGCGGGCGGCTCGAGGTCGGCACGGCGGCGGTCGCGCTCCCCGCGTCCAGCGTGACGTTCGAGGTCGCGGTGAGGGCGGCGAGCGGCGAGCGCGCGGTCGTCGACCAGTCGCGCGTCTCCGCAGGAGAGCCCACCGCGTGGCACGAGCGCGTGGTCGATCTCTCGCGGTTCTCGGGGGAGGAGGTGGAGCTCGAGCTCGTCACCACGACCCGCTACACGGGCGACGATCCGCCGACCGCGCTCTGGGGCACGCCGACGATCGTGGGGCGCGGGCCGGCGCCGGTGCCGTACTCGGTGCTGTGGATCGTCGTCGACGCGCTGCGGCCCGACGTGCTCGCCGCGCTGCACACGCCGGAGCTGGACGCCGCGCGCGCGGCCGCGGCGCTGCCGCCGAAGGAGGCCTGGCTGCCCGCGATGCCGACGGTCGCGCCGAACCTCGACGCGCTCGCCGCCCGCGGCGTCTCGTTCGCCGACGCGACCAGCGCCGCGACCTGGACGCGCCCCGGCACGATCGCGCTGCTCGCGGGCGCGCGCTCGACGGAGCTCGGCCTCGACGCGACGCCCTGGGTGCTGCCCGAGAGCACGATCCAGCAGTTCTACTCGCGGCGCCCGCCGCTCGTCCCGCTCGTGCTCGGCGGCCTCGGCGTGCGCGTCGAGGGCTTCGTGAACAACTTCTTCCTCGCGGGCTACGCGCGCGTGGGCGTCGACGCGGGCTTCCCCCGGCTGGTCGACCACCGGCACGAGACCCTCGACACGCGGCGCATCGTGCGGGACGCCGTCGCCTTCCTCGAGGCGCGCAAGGACGAGCGGACCTTCGCCTTCGTCAACCTCAACTCACCTCACAATCCTTACGACCCTCCCGACCGCTGCCTCGCGCGCGTGCCGCCGCCGCCGCTCGGGCCGCGCGATCCGACGGTGCGGAAGTACCTCGCCGAGATCTCGAAGGACGACGAGGCGGTGGGCGAGCTGCTCGCGGCGCTCGACCGCACGGGCGCGCGCGAGCGCACGCTGGTCGTGGTGACGGCCGATCACGGCGAGACGTTGAGCGAGGACCACGACTGGCTCGTGCACGGGCTCGGCAAGGGGCAGGGCTCGACTCGCTTCCGCCACGCGAACGCGATGTTCGACGAGACGACGCGCGTGCCGCTCGTGCTGTCGCTGCCCGGCGTGCTGCCCGAGGGGCGCGTCGTGCGGGCGCCCGTCTCGACGATCGATCTCGCGCCGACGGTGCTGTCGGTGCTCGGCGTGCCGGCTCCCCCGCGGATGACGGGCGTGGATCTGACGCCGCTCGCGCGCGGGGCCGACGGGCCGCGCGACAGGCCGATCGTGACCGAGGGCCGCGCCGCGCGCAGCGTCCGCGTCGGGCGCTACCGCTACGTCGAGCGAGACCCTGCCGCGCGCGAGGTGTCGGGGCCCACCCTCGGCCACCATGTCTGGAGAGAGGAGCTCTACGATCTCGAGGCCGATCCCGGCGAGCGGCGGAACGTCGTCGCCGACCTGCCCGACGTCGCGTCGAGGCTGCGCGAAGAGCTCGGCGCGGCGCTCGCCACCTCGACGACGTTCGACACGAAGGACAGCGAGGCGCTGGCGGCCACGCGGCACGTGCGGCGCCCGGCCGGTGAGCCGTTGCGCGTGCGCCTGCGCTTCGTCGGCGCGGGTCGCGCGCGCAGGTTCGCGCTCCGTGGCAGCCTGCCCGCTCCCGAGCCAGGCGCGCCCGAGCCGACGGTGCGCGGGACCGTGGTCGCGGCCGAGCCCGAGGCGCTCCGCGTCGACGGCCGCGCGTTCGACCTCTCGCTCACGAGCCTGCCGGACGCGCAGGTCGGCGTCGATCTCGAGCTGTCGCCGTCGACGGCGCCGCTCACCTGGGAGGTGTCGCTCGACGACGCGCCGATCCCCCCCGAGCTGATGTTCGCTGGTCGCTACGGCCTGTCGCTGCCCGCGCTCGCCGCCGGGCTGGTGGGCGCCGACGCGCGGGCCTTCGCGGTCGGCGAGGCCGTGCCGCGGATCGATCCGCGCGGCGACCTGGGGGTGTTCGTCGTCGTCGCGCCCGGGGACGTCTCGGTCGTCGACGGCGCGCGCGACGAGGCGCTGCAGGAGATGCGAGGGCTGCTCGAGGCGTGGGGCTACGCGAAGACTGCCAAGTGATCGCCGCAGGCTTGCCCGTCTCTGCACAAACGGATAGTTGTATCGGAACGGAGACCCCATGAACCGCAACTTCACCGCGTCCTTCCTCGCCGCCGCTGCGCTCCTCACCTCGGGGGCCGCGCTCGCGCAAGATCCCCCGCCCCCGCCCGCGCCCGCGCCCGGGCCCGGCGCCGCCACCGGCAGCGAGAAGGTGACGGACGGCGGCCCGTCCGCGCACTCGCAGGTCGTCGGCACCTTCGCCATCACCTGGTTCGGCGTCGGCGACGTGCCGATCGCGGCCGCCCAGGGCGCGCGTCAGGCCGTGGCGACGCCGGCCGTCGGCGCGCGCTACTGGCTCAACGAGAAGCTCGGCATCGACGCCGGCCTCGGCTTCTCGCAGAAGAGCGGCAGCACCGAGACCGTGAGCGGCGGGACCACCGTCACCACCGACCAGCCCTCGTCGACCGCGTTCTGGCTGCACGTCGGCGTGCCGCTCGCGCTCGCGCACGCGGGCAACTTCACGTTCCTCGTCACGCCCGAGCTGAACTACGGCAGCGCGTCCGGCAAGATCAAGGGCACGCCCGCGATGGGCATGCAGCCCGCCGGCCCCGACACCGACCTCAGCGGCAGCCGCATCCTCGCGGGCGCGCGCGCCGGCGCGGAGATCCACTTCGGCTTCATGGGCCTGCGTCGCCTCAGCCTCGAGGGCTCGGTCGGCCTGTTCTACGACTCGCAGTCCTGGAAGGCGTCCTCTACCCAGAACGGCACCGAGGTGAGCGCGAAGGGCAGCGAGACGATCATCTCGACCTCGTCGATCAACCAGCCGTGGGACTTCTTCCGCGGCAACGTCGCGGCCCGCTACTACTTCTGACGGAGCCGCCATGACGCCTCGCCTTCGCTCCTCGCTGCTGCTCGCCGCGCTCGGCGCGTTGGCCGCTTGCGCCCCCGACGGCGGGCCTGGCGCCGGCGGCTCCCCTGGCTCGAAGACCGCCTTCGGGTCCAGCGATCCGGGGCCGTTCTCCGGCGCGAGCGACCCGGGCTCCTCCCCCAGCGGCGCCGCCGGGCCGTTCGGAGGGGGCGACTCCGGCCTGTGCGAGGTGCTCTGCACCCAGCTCGCTCAGTGCCTCTCGATCAGCCAGGCGCAGTGCCTGTCCGGCTGCGCGTCGGAGATCGAGCACATCCCGTGTGTCGCCCAGTACACGCGCCTCTTCAAGTGCGCCGGGCAGTTCCTCACGTGCAAGCCCCCCGAGGACAAGAACAAGAAGGACACAAAGGAGTCCGACGATGCCCAGTACGTCATCGACGAGGAGGGCTTGAAGCAGTGCGCGGCCGAGGCGAAGGGCCTCTCGGCCTGCCTCGAGCAGCAGGGCGCGGCCGGATCCGGCGGCTCGAAGCAGGGCGGCGGCGGTTCGGGCGGCTCGGGGCTCGGCGGCTCGGGGCTCGGCGGCTCGGGGCTCGGCGGCTCGGGGCTCGGCGGCTCGGGGCTCGGCGGCTCGG
>JADLFU010000018.1 GCA_020849655.1 Polyangiaceae bacterium
GCCCCGCACCGTGTTTCGCTGGGTGTCCCCCGACGGCGGCGCGCGGCGGGTGGCGGAGCTGGAGCACCCGACGGACGCGAGCGTGAAGGGCGCCGTCGCCCCGACCACCGGCGCGCTCTACGCGGTCGTCGACGCCGACGACGCGCGCGACCGCAGCTTCGCGAGCGCGCTCTACCGGCTCGACGAGGGCGCCCCTCCCGCCGTGCTCGCGCGAGGGGTCGCGCACGCGGCCTCGCCCGTCGTCACCGACGACGGCGCCGTCCTCGTCGAGCGCGGGGCGAAGGGCGTCGAGTCGCTCGACGCGGCGGGCAAGCTCGCGCAGCGGGTCGACGATCTCGAGGTCGCGGAGATCGATCCCGCGACCGGCGCGTCGCGCCCGCTGCTGACGTGGGCGGGCTACTCCCTGCACGTCGCGGGCGCGCTCGGCCGTGACGCGCTCGTCTACCGGATCGGCCCGCAGGGCGCGGCGCTCGTGTCCGTCGACCGGCGCACGAGGGCGCTGCGCGTGCTCGCCGACGTGGGGCCGCTCGCCCGAGATTTCTCGGTGGATCACGCGGCGGGCGCCGTCGTGTTCTCGGTGCGGCGGCGCGACGGGACGGCGCGGCTCGTGCGCCTCGATCTCGCCACCGGCGCGACGACGGAGCTCGCCGTCACCCGCCGCGATCCCGTGCCGTTCACCCTCGCGGGCGGCGGCGTGACGTGGACGGACGACGCGGCGACCGTGGTCAGCGCCGGCGCGGGCCCGTCGTTCTCGCTCCCGCGCGGGGCGTTCCTCAGGGTGAAGGCGGGCGGCGGGGGCTGGCTCGCCGCGCTCGTGATGCCGCCGGGCGCGCTGCCGGAGCCCGTGCTCGTGCCCGCGGGGGCGGGCGCGCCGGTGCCGCTGCCCGCCGCTGCGGGCGCGCGCGTCGAGATCCTGGGGCTGCGCGCGGGAGGTGCCAAGTGAAGGCCCGCGCCGTCGCGGTCGCGCTGCTCGTCTCCACGCCGGAGAGCGCCGCGTACTGTCCTTGCTACACGCAGTCATCTCCCAGCAATGATCACTCGTGCGGGGTCGAGGCCGCCACCGGGACGAACCCCAGCGTCGCCGAGTGGCAGGACATCTTCCAGCTGGTCGCGCAGGGTCCGAGCGCCTGGGGCACCAAGGGCCCGGCCGTCGGCGCGATCGGCCAGGGCTGCGGCAAGCCCGAGGCGACGCACGACGTGCCAGCGCAGTTCCCGTGCGAGGTGCTGAAGGCGATCGCGATGCAGGAGAGCTCGTGGCAACACTTCTGCGCGCCGACGACCCCGAGCGACATGGTCGGCAAGTCATCCCGCACGATCATCTCCTTCGACTGCGGCTATGGCATCGGGCAGGTCACGAGCGGCATGCACACGGGCGAGACGCCGAATTTCGACCGCGCGCGCGTCGCGGGCGACCCGCTCTACAACATGGCCACGGGCACCCAGATCCTGGCCGGAAAGTGGAAGGCGACGAACTGCGTCGGGGACAACCAGCCTCGCACCGTCGAGCACTGGTACACCGCCGTCTGGGCGTACAACGGCCTCGCGTACAGCAACAACCCGAGCAACCCGAAGCACGACCCCAACCGCGGCGTCTACGATCCGAAGGTCGGCGGAGACTACGCGTACCAGGAGCGAGTGTTCGGGTGGGTCGAGCACCCGCCGACGGCCGGTCACTGGCCGAAGGTCGCGCTCGCCTACCCCGATCCCGCCGACTGCGGATCGACGGGGTCTCCGCCGGATCTGCCGGAGCCCCACTGCGCGTCGCCGACGGACTGTGCCAACCAGCGATCCACCCACACCTCGCTCTGCTTCGCTGGAGGCGGGGGCGCAGGCGGCGCTGCAGGCGCGGGCGGCGCGAAGGGCGGCGCGGGCGGTGGGAGCGCGGGCGCCAGCGCTGGCAAGGCGGGCGCGGCCGCCGGCGGCGCTGGCAAGGCGGGCGCGGGCATGGCGGGCGCGGGCATGGCGGGCACGGGCGCGGGCGGGAGCGGCGCAGGCAAGGGAGGCTCCAGCGCACCAGCGGGAGGCGCCGCAGGGGCGGCCCAGGCAGGCGCGGTGGGGGCCTCGACGGCCGGTGCCCCGTCCGCGCTCGGGGGCTCCGCCGGCGCGTCATCGGTCATGCTCGCGGCGTCCGACGACGAGGGCGGGTGCGGCTGCGAGGTGCCGGGCGCGCCGCGCGGCGGGGCGGCGGCGCTCGCGCTCCTGGGGCTCGCCCTCGCGGCGAGGAGGCGGCGATGAGCCACGTGGTGTTCGACGAGCGCGGCCTCGTCGTGGCCGTCGCGCAGGACGCGCACACCGGCGAGGTGCGCATGGTCGCGTGGATGAACCGCGAGGCCCTCCGACGCACGCTCGAGACCGGCCGCGCCACCTTCTTCAGCCGATCGCGCCAGGCCCTCTGGACGAAGGGCGAGGAGAGCGGCAACGTGCTGGTCGTCACGCGCGTGGGCGTCGACTGCGACGGCGACACCTTGCTCCTGCTCGTCGAGCCCGCGGGGCCGTCGTGCCACACCGGCCGACCGTCGTGCTTCTTCCGCGCGCCGCGCCCGGACGGCGGCGTCGACGAGGCGCCGATCGATCTCTCGCCGTCGCTCGTGTCGCTCGAGCGCGACGTCGAGGCGCGCGCCGGCTCCACGGGCGAGCGGAGCTACACGCGCAGCCTGCTCGACGGCGGCGCGGCGCGCGTGGGCGCGAAGGTGCGCGAGGAGGCGGACGAGCTCGCGCGCGCGCTCGACGCCGAGAGCGACGAGCGGGTGCTCTCGGAGGCGGCCGATCTCCTCTACCACGTCGTCGTCGGGCTGCGCCTGCGCGGCCTCTCCTTCGCGGCCGTGGCGCGCGTGCTCGCGCGGCGCCGCGGCGTCTCGGGGCACGACGAGAAGCGCGCCCGCACAGGTGGCGCCGCTGGCAGGTCTGATTTATTGCACCGCGATGACCGACACCCCGCCGCTCCTGACCCTCGTGATGATCGTGAAGAACGAGGCGCGCGGCATCGAGGCGACCCTGCGCTCCGCGAAGCCCTTCGTCGACCGCTGGATCGTGCTCGACACCGGCTCGACCGACGGCACGCAGGAGCTCGTGAAGCGGACGATGGAAGGCGTCCCCGGCGAGCTGTTCGAGGAGCCCTTCGTCGACTTCGGCGCGACGCGGTCCCGCGCGCTCGAGCTCGCGGGCGAGGCGACGGTCTTCACGCTGATGCTGAGCGGCGACGAGACGCTCGAGGGCGGCCCCGCGCTGCGCGCGTTCTGCGAGAAGCACGCGGCGACCGAGGGCGTGCGGCACGGCGCGTACCACGTGCGCGTGTCGATGGGCGACACCGAGTTCGACCACGCGCGCCTCGCGCGATCGAGGGCCGGGTGGCGCTACGTCGGCGCCACGCACGAGTTCCTCGGCAAGGAGAAGACCCCGCCTCCGACGATCCGCGTCCCTGACGTGCGCGTCGTGCACGACACCTCGCACCGCACGAAGGAGGGGATGCGCGCGCGCTGGGAGCTCGACAAGCGGCTGCTCCGCGACCAGCTGAAGAAGCACCCCAACGACGCGCGCGCGCAGTTCTATTTCGCGCAGACCCTCGAGTGCCTCGGGGAGCTGAAGCAGGCCGCGCAAGCCTACGAGCGGCGCATCAAGATGGGCGGCTGGCAGGAGGAGGTCTACGAGTCGTGGTTCCGCCTGGCGCGCACGATGGAAGCCGGGCAGCGGCCGTGGCCCTCCGTGCTCGAGACGTACCTCGACGCGCACGCGCACAGCCCGACGCGGGCCGAGCCGCTGTTCCGCATCGCGTTCCACTACTACCAGAAGAAGTCCTGGGCGCTCTGCTACCTGTTCGCGCGACGAGGCGCCGAGCTGCCGTTCCCCGAGAAGGCGACGTCGTTCGTCGACCGCGAGGTGTACGCGTGGAAGCTGCTCGATCTCGTGGGCACGGCCGCGTACTACGTCGGGGCGTTCGACGAGGGCGAGGCGGCGCTTCAGAAGGCGCTCGAGGCGATGCCGGGTGACCCGCGCCTGACGAAGAACCTCGCCTTCTACGAGGAGCGCAAGAAGCCGCAGTGATCCGCGTGCGCGCGCTCGCGCTGCCCGTCCTGCGCGTCGCCTCGCTCGTCGCGCTGGGGTTCTCGACCGCGCTCCTCATCGACTACCTGCGGCCCGTCCCGTCGTTCTGCGCGCTCGGCTCGGGCTGCTCGCGGGTGAAGGCGCTCGCGGGCTACCTCGCGGGCGTGCCGATCCCGGCGCTCGGCGTGTCGGCGTTCGGCGCGCTCCTGTCGCTGACGCTGTGGCCGGGCGGCAGGCGCGTCGCCCGCGCGGGCGCGCTCGGGGGCGCGGTCGTCGCGGTCGGGCTCCTCGCCTGGCAGAAGCTCGGGCTCGGCGTGCTCTGCTGGATGTGCGCCGTCGTCGACGCGTCCGCCATCGTCGCCGGCCTCGCCGCGCTGCTGTGGCGCCCGGAGGAGCCCGTCGTCGAGCGGCTGCGACCCCTCGGCTGGGCCGGCCTCGCGCTGCTCGCGATCGGGCTCCCGCACGGCGTCGCCCGCGCGAAGCCGCCGCCCGCCGCGCCCGCCTCGATCCTCGCGCTGAGCGATCCCGCACACGTTACGATTGTTGAGTTTTCGGATTTCGAGTGTCCGTTCTGCCGGATCATGCACCCGGTGCTGCTCGACGCCGTCCGCGCGTCCGGCGCGCCAGCGCGGATCGTGCGCAAGACGTTCCCGCTGCCGAGCCACCCGCACGCGCGGGGCGCGAGCCGCGCGTGGGTCTGCGCCGAGCGCGCCGGAGCGGGCGAGAGGATGGCCGACTGGCTGTTCGGCGCGAACGATCTCGCGGTCGAGGCCATCTCGCGCGGGGCCGAGCAGCTCGGCCTCGACCGGGCCGCGCTCGTCGCGTGCATGGCCGATCCGGCCACCGACGCCCGCATCGACGCGGACATCGCGTTCATCCGCGCAGCAGGCTTCGAGGGGCTGCCGACGGTCTGGATCGGTGACCGCAAGGTGCTCGGCGCGCAGCCGGTCGAGCGCTACACCGAGGCCATCCGCGCGGTCGCGCGCGGCGAGCGCCCGACCCAGAGCTGGTGGCAGCTGGCGACGATCATCCTCGCGTCGCTCATGCTCGTCATCTCCGGCTGGCGGCGCCACGACGCAGCGTGACAATCGGGCGCGCTGCTGTAGGCTCGGCGCGCGATGGGTCACCTTCGCTGGTTCACCGCGGGCGAGTCTCACGGGCCCGAGCTCGTCGCGATCCTGGAGGGGTGCCCCGCGGGCCTCCCGCTGCTCGCCGAGCACATCGACGCGGATCTCGCGCGGCGACAGCGAGGCTACGGCCGGGGCGGCCGCATGAAGATCGAGACGGATCGGGCGGCGCTGGTCGCGGGCGTGCGCGGCGGCGAGACGCTCGGAGGCCCCATCGCCGTTGTCATCCAGAACCGCGATTTCGAGAGCTGGCGAGGCCGGATGGGGCCCGATCCGTTCGACGCCACGCCCGAGCCCGTCGTGCGGCCGCGCCCTGGGCACGCGGATCTGGCGGGCGGATTGAAGTACGATCGCAGGGACCTCCGCGACATTCTCGAGCGCGCGTCGGCGCGCGAGACGGCCGCGCGGGTCGCGCTCGGCGCGATCGCGAAGCGCCTGCTCGGGGAGGTCGGCGTCCGCCTCGTCGGCCACGTCCGATCGATCGGCGACGTCGCTGCGCGCGAGCCCCTGCTCCCGTTCGACGAGCTCGACGCGCGCGCGCGCGGATCCGATCTGTCGTGCGCCGATCCCGAGGCGGAGATCGCGATGCGCGGGGCGATCCACGCGGCCTCGCACGCGGGCGACACGCTCGGCGGCGTCGTCGAGGTCGTCGCAGTGGGCGCCCCGCCAGGTCTCGGCAGCCACGTCCACTGGGACAGGAAGCTCGACGGTCGCCTCGCCGGCGCGCTGATGAGCATCCAGGCCATCAAGGGCGTGGAGATCGGCCTCGGCTTCGAGGCCGCACGCCGGCGGGGCTCCGCGGTGCACGATCCCATCGGGTGGAGCGGCGATGAGGGGCAATTCGTCCGCAGCTCGAACGGCGCCGGCGGCCTCGAGGGAGGCATCACGAACGGCATGCCCATCGTCTGCCGCGCGGCGATGAAGCCCATCGCGACGTTGCGGCGCGCGCTCCCGAGCGTCGACGTCCTCACGAAGGAGCCCTTCGACGCGGCCTTCGAGCGCAGCGACATCTGCGCGGTCGCAGCCGCGGCGGTGGTCGCGGAGGCGATGGTCGCGCTCGTGCTCGCCGACGCCTTGCTCGAGAAGACGGGCGGAGACTCGCTCGGGGAGGTGCGCCGCAACCTCGCCGCGCTGCGCGCCGCCCAGGCCGAGTTCCCGCGATGACGCTCGCGCGCCCGCTCGCGCTCGCCGGGATGATGGCGAGCGGCAAGAGCACGGTCGGCCAGGTCGTCGCGGCCCGCGTCGGCGTCCCGTTCGAAGACCTCGACACGCTCGTCGAGCGCGCCGCGGGTCGCTCGGTGGCCGAGCTGTTCTCCCGGGTGGGAGAGGCAGGCTTCCGCGCGCTCGAGCGTCAGGTGCTCGCCGCGTCGCTCGCCGATCGACGCCCTCGGGTCATCGCGCTCGGCGGCGGCGCCCTGCTCGATCGCGGCCTGCGCCTCGACGCGCTCCGCGCCTGGACGGTCGTCTCGCTGGCGGTCCCCGCGGCCGAGGTCGTCCGCCGTGCCGCCGGCTCCCCGCGCCCGCTGCTCCAGGGGCCCGACCCGCTCGCCGCCGTCGAGCGCCTCGCCGCGGGGCGCGCGGAGGCGTACGCCGAGTGCCACCTCACGGTCGACGCCTCTCGCCCCGTCGAGGAGGTCGCGGACGACCTCGTAGCGCGCGCCCCTCGCGCCCCGCTCGTGGTCGCGCTGGGCACGCGGACGTACCCCGTCGCGCTGGGCGCCGCGGCCCCTGCCCTCTCGGCCCACCTCCACGCCCTGGCTCCCACGAAGACCCTCGCCCTCACCGACTCGAACGTCGAGCGCCTGCTCTCGAGCGAGCTCCGCGACACCGCCGGGGGCATGTTTCACGTGACACCTCCCGGTGAGGCGGCGAAGACCGTGGCGTCGCTTCACGCCGCGTGGGCGCGCGCGGCCGAGGTCGAGCTCGACCGTCGCGGCGCCGTCGTGGGGGTGGGGGGCGGCGCGGTGACCGATCTCGCCGGGTTCCTCGCGGGGACGTGGATGCGCGGAGTCCGCTGGGTGGCCGTCCCGACGACGCTGCTCGGGATGGTCGACGCCGCCGTGGGCGGCAAGACGGCGGTGGATCTCGGATCGGTGAAGAACGTGGTCGGCGTGTTCCACCAGCCTCGGGCCGTGATCCTCGATCCGTCGTTCTGCGCCACCGAGTCTCCGCGCGCGTTCGCGTCCGGCCTGGCCGAGGTCGTCAAGTCCGCGCTGGTGGGCGACGCGGCCCTCCTCGACGAGCTCGAGCGGAGCGCCGAGGCGCTCGACCCTCGAGAGCCGGGCGTGCTCGGGCAGGTGGTCCGGGCCGCGGTCGCGGTCAAGTGTGACGTCGTCTCGCGTGACGAGCGCGAGGGCGGGCTTCGAGCCGTCCTCAACCTCGGGCACACCGTGGGGCACGCGCTGGAGGCCGAGGGAGGCCTCGAGCGGTGGACCCACGGCGAGGCCGTCGCGCTCGGCACCGTGATCGCGCTCCGGGTGGGCGAGCGTCTGGGGGTGACCCCCGTGGGCCTCGCGGCCCGGATCCGCGCCCTCTTCGTGCGGCTGCGCCTGCCGGTGGACGTCGACCGAGACGAGCTGCGGGCCGCGACGGCGTGGCTCGGGCGAGACAAGAAGCGCGCAGGCCGCGACGTGCAGTACGTCCTCGTGGACCGGCCGGGCTCCGCGGTCGTCACGCCGCTCCCGCTCGAGGAGCTCGCGCGGCTGGTGCTCGCCTGATTTCGACGATCGTCGCGCCTTCCTCCGCGCCTTTGTTGGCGGTCCGCGGCACCAGTCGGTAGGCTTCGAGTCATCGCGTGGCTCGACCCGCGCGCTTGGAGGTCATCGTGACGAATCGTCGCCTTCCCTGGATGTCTCGCTTGCTGGCTCTCACGGGCGCCGTCGCGCTGACGGGCGCGTACGCCTCGGGCTGCAAGGAGACCGAGTCGGAGTTCTTCATCAAGGGCGTCGCGTCTTTCCAGGGGACGTGCACCGCGCAGGCCCAGGCCGACCAGATCCTGCTGTTCGAGGGGATCCTGGATTCGAGCTTCCGGCGTGACTACACGGCCGCGCTCCTCTTCGGCAACCAGCTGACGCAGACCGACCGCGTCCCCGACGAGAAGATCCGCGCCGAGACCTCGCGGATCGTCGTCCAGCGCGCGGAGGTCACGGTCGACTCGATCGACGAGCAGCTGGTCACCTCCTACACCGTGCCCGTCAGCGGGTTCGCGAACCCGACGGTCTCCGGCGAGCCGGGCTTCGGCCTGGTGTCGGTGCCGCTCATCGACGCCGCCACCGGCATCAAGCTCGGCAGCAACGGCGTGCCCGTCAAGGTGAACACCCGCGTGCGGCTGTTCGGGCAGACGCTGGGCGGCGCCGACGTCCACAGCAACGAGTTCAACTTCCTCGTCACCGTCTGCCGCGGCTGCCTGGTCTCCTACGATCCGACCTTGAACGACGCGAGCGCCGAGTCGAGCCCGAACTGCCTGCTCCCGTCGACCTCGGCGCCGTCCTCGGCGCCCTGCCAGATCGGCCAGGACTCGGCGGTCCCGTGCGCGCTGTGCACCTCCACGAACGCGTATTGCCAGTGCGCGAACCCGGTCCAGAAGGACGGCGCGCTGACCTGCCTGTGAGCGCAGAGCGAAGGCGACCGTCGAGGCGCGGTCAGCGGAAGGCGTTCACGAGCATCATCGCCGGCAGCAGGAAGGCCTGGAGGTCGACGTTGGCCGCGACCAGGATCGCCCTCTCGCCGTCGGCCCCCGAGGTGCGGCGGACCTCGAGCAGCATCCCTCCCGTCATGATGTAGCTGCCGTGGTGGTTGTAGCTCCGCGTGCCCCAGTAGAGCGACGCGAAGCCGCCCGGGTGCGTCGTCCCGTCGTCGCGGCGCCCGTAGAACCCGCCCGACACCACGAAGGGGAGGTAGTCGTGGACGGGGACGAGCAGGCTCAGCCCGCCCTGCAGCTGCAGGTCCGAGAACCTGTACGTGCCGAGCCGCGCCATCGGCCCGAGCCCCCACGACGCGTTCGACGACCGCCCGAACATCACGTCCGCCTGGCCGCCCAGGTAGAACGGCCGCGCTGACGCGCCGTGGGACCGCACCCACGCGAGGCCCGGGAGGACCGCGGCGTTCCACTGGGGGTCGGCGTGCGCCGTCCCCGATCCGAGCGCCACCGCGAGCGCGGTCAGGATGGTTTCACGTGAAACCCTCACGCGCAGCCCTTCAGGCAGCGCTGGTGCGCGTCGTCGCAGCGGGAGCCGCACGCGACGGGCTCGGGGCACCTGGCGTGGCAGGCGGTCCTCACCTCGTTGCACTTCATCCGGCACGCCTTGTCCCCGAGCGCTGGCTTGTCACAGCCCAGGGAGAGCAGCAGGAGTGCCAAGGTCGCGGAGCGCCGCATCGGGCCGCATCGTGCGTGCGGACCGCGCGACCCGTCAACCGCACATTGTCGAACGACGGGCGCGGGCCGACGATCACTTCGGCGCGGGCGTCGGGAAGGTGAG
Organism: Polyangiaceae bacterium; assembly: GCA_020849655.1. GTDB lineage: Bacteria > Myxococcota_A > Polyangia > Polyangiales > Polyangiaceae > JADLFU01. The sequence goes on from JADLFU010000018.1 coordinate 9,647, forward strand.
CAGCACGCGGCGGTCGACGGGACCAGGCGCGGGGCGCCCTGGGCGGGGCGTCTCCCACGTCACCCACGAGACCACGAAGGACACCAGCCGATCCTCGGCGCGCCCCTCGGGACCGCGCCAGGCGCGGAGCCACCGGCGGAGCTCCTCTCGGTACGCTGCGTTCGAGTCGAGCGAGAGGTTCAGGGCGTAGTCGCACCGCAGCTGGCCGAGACCCGCCGGCCCCGCACCCCGTGGATCGTCGAGGGGGGCGCGGCCCGAGAGCGGGTCGATCCTGCGTCCGTCCTCGGTCCGGGCGTCGATCACGAGCGCGCCGTCGCGGCGCGGCGCGTCTGGCGCGAAGAGGCTCCAGCGCCGGTGGATCCCCGCGTACCCCGCGAGCGGGGCGAGCTGGGGTGGGACGCCGAACCTCAGCGCGGCGGGGACGGCGCGGTTCTCCTGCGAGATCTGCATGAGCGCGGCGACCAGGAAGACCCCGGCCAGCGACTCGCGCGCCGACGCGACCGTCCCGGCGATCTGCTCGCCGAGCGGTGAGCGCGGCGCGGGCACGCGTGGAGACTCCGACGCCGCGGCGACGCGCTCGGCGACGCGCGAGAGTGCAGGCGCGAGCCACCCGAGCACCGGAGCGACACAGCGCCCGAACGGCAACGCCGCGGCCGCGCGCGCCAGCGCCCGATCGTCGAGCGGCTGGTCGCCAGCTGACAGCGTCAAGAGCCCGAACGTGTCGAGGCGCGAGAGCGTGCGCAGCGTCCACCCTTGCCCGGGCGTCCGTGGATCGACCGTGAACGCGACGGGCGTGGAGAGCCGGCGCACCCGTGCCCCCAGCCAGTCGAGCGCTGACGCGGGCAACATCAAGAGCGCCGTGGCCATCATCACCCACGGGAGCGCTCCGAGCGAGAACAGCGCGAGCGACGCGCCGTGAAACACGAAGATGCCTGCCACCGCGAGCGGCCGCGTCCACTCACGCCGGAACGGCAAGAGCAAGAGCAGCGCGACGCCGGCCTCCATCACGCGGACGCCAGTGGACACGAGCGGCGACAGCCATGGCGCCTCTCGCGCGCGCAACCACGCCGCCGCACCGGTGACGAGGCGGTCCTGCCAGAGCACGTCGTGGAACGCCTCGCCCGAGCGCCAGGTGTCGCCCGACTTCTGGAGCGAGTTCAGCCCGTAGATGGCGACCAACTCGAGCAGCACGCCGAGCGCCGCGACCGAGACCCACGCCGACCGCGGCCGCTCGAGCGCTGAGAGCTCCGAGAAGTCTCGCTCGGGCCGGTCTCGCAGGCTGGCGCGCACCGCGTCGACCGAGAACCTCGCGCCGAGCGGCATGAACGCCGTCCAGAGCGCGACGAGCGTCATCACGCTCGCGCCAGCGTTCACGACGAGCGCGTTGCGCGCCGTGAGGCTGGCGCAGAGCACGGGTACGAGCACGCGCGTCACCCCCGTGAACGCGCCCACCATGTGGAGGAAGTACACGAGGCCGAAGCCCGCGAACGCCGCCTTCACCTCGCCCGGCGACGCGAACGCGGTAAGCAGCGAGAACATCGGCCGCGATGGCGGGTGGAACGCGTTGAAGTGGCTCGAGAGCAGCCCCTCGTTCGAGTAGAACAGCGACACGTCCGCCCAGCGCGCGAGCAGATCTCCCAGCAGCACCGCGCCAAAGGCCAAACGAAACAATCCCAACGCGCGTGGATCGATCGAGGCGTACGCGTCGACGAGCGCGCGCACGCCATCGCGCCTCGGAGCGGGCTCGTGGGGCTCCACGCCGCGACGTGTACCGCCCGCACGCCGCGCCGACCAGCCCCGCCCTTGCGGTGCTCGAAGAACACGGGTACTCGCGCGTCCATGCGTCCCCGCCTCGCGCTCGCGCTCGCCGCCACAGCGCCCCTCCTCGCCCCCGTCGCGCTCGCCCAGGTGGGCGCGCCGGCCCCTGCCGCGAGCGCCTCCGCCGCGACGAGCGCCGCGCCCGCGACGAGCGCCGCGCCCGCGACGAGCGCCGCGCCTGCGACGAGCGCCGCGCCTGCGCTCCCGCCCGCGCTCCCTCCGCCCACGCCCGTCCCGTCCGCCGCGCCCGCGCCGATCGCGGCGCCTCCTCCGGCGGCGAGCAGCGCCGCGCCGAAGCCCGCGCCGCCGGGCCCGGAGAAGCCCGCGACGCACACGTTCTCGCCCGAGGCGACCATCGGCGCCGCGTTCCGCCTCGGGTCTCCCGCGTCCGGCGCGTCGGTGACCGAGCGGCAGGGCGTCGCGTACCGCCTCGGGTTGTTCTGGGGCACCTCGCGCGCGTGGGCCGTCGGCGTGCAGTACGACCGCGCGGGCGCGGGCGCCGACGTCATCAAGTACCCGGACACCGTCACGAGCGACAAGACCGAGCGCGCCATCCACTCGGTGCTGGCCGAGCTGCGCGCGTTCCCCCTCCGCTCGGACAGGGGCCGCGTGTACCTCGGCCTGCTGTTCGGCTTCAGCCACGAGTACGCGTCGCACGCGGCGACGTACAACAGCAACCCGATCCAGCCGGTGTTCAAGACCGATCGCTGCGGCGGCGCGGGCAGCTCGTCGCTCGCGATCGGCGCCGGACTGGGCGGCGACTACGAGCTCGGCGGCGGCTTCGCGTTCACGGGGCGCGTCTCGTTCCTCGGCCACCGGCTCAGCGACGGCGCCGTCGAGGACCACGGCAGCCCGTGCCTGCGCGGCGCGGGCACGACGAGCATCGTGGCGGCGCAGGCGGGGTTCCGGTACGCGATCGATCTCGACCGGGCGAACGCGAAGAAGTGACCCTCCGCTGCCGCGCCGCCGTCGCGCTCGTCGCGCTGCTCTCGGGCTGCGGGGCGGGGTCGACGCGGGCGCGGACGGCGGCTCCCGAGCCCGTCCGCCTCACGCTGCTCTACACCTCGGACGAGCACGGCTGGGTCGCGCCGGTGCACGCGGCCGGCAAGCCGAAGCGCGGCGGCGCGGCGGCGCTGCTCGCGCGCTGGCGCGATCACGAGGGTCACTGCGTGCCCGACGACGGCCCGTGCGACGGGGCGTCGACGATCGCGCTCTCGGGCGGCGACAACTGGACCGGACCGGCGATCTCGACGTTCTTCAAGGGAGAGATCGCCGCCCTCGCGATGCGGAGGCTCGGCTACTCGGCGATCGCGCTCGGCAACCACGAGCTCGATTTCGGCCGGGCGATCTTCGCCCGCAACGCGGCCGCGCAGCGCATCCCGTACCTCGCGGCCAACGTGACACCGCGCGCGTCCGCGGGGGGCGTGGCCGAGCCGTTCACGATCGTGCGGCGCAAGGGCGTCCAGGTGGGCGTCGTCGGGCTCTCGACGAAGAAGGCTCCCTCCGCCGGGATCCGCACGAACTACGACGGCCTCGACTACGGCGACGAGGAGCCCGCGATGGTCCGCGCGGTGGACCAGGCGTACGCCGCGGGCGCGGACGTCGTCGTCGTCATCTCCCACGTCTGCGCCGAGGAGCTCGCGCCGATGGTCGCGCGCCACCCCGACCTCGGCCTCGCCTTCGTGGGCGCGGGCCACTGCCACCGCGACGACGTGCGCGACGGCGCGGGCACGCCCGTCGTCGAGCCCGGATCGTTCCTGCGCGGCTACGTGCGCGCGGACCTCGAGATCGATCCCGACGCGCCCGCGCGCCATCGCCTCCGCGGGCGCGCGCGGATCGAGCGAGTGTCGCTCGAGGCCCCCGCCGACGCGCCCGACGCCCCGGAGGATCCCCGCCTGCGAGACGAGATCGCCCAGGCTGCCACGAAGACCCGCGCGGCGCTCGGCGAGGTCGTCGGGTACGCGGCGAGATCGATCGAGCCCGACTCGCCGGAGCTGACGAACTGGATCACCGATCGCTGGCGCGAGGCGACGCGCGCGGACGTCGCCATCCTGAACCGCTTCGCCACGCGCCAGGCGATCCCGCGCGGCCCGGTGACGCTGGAGACGGTGTACAGCGTGCTGCCTTTCGACAACTCGCTCGCGCTGATGACCCTGCGCGGATCCGATCTCCTCCACAACGTCACCTGCTGCGGTGGGCACGTCTCGGGCGTCGTCGAGCGAGAGGGTCAGGTGCTCTTGCCGAGCGGGCGGCCCGTCGATCCTGCCGCCATGTACCGCGTCGTCGCGACCGACTACGCGCTGCTCGGCGGCTCGGGCTTCACCTTCGGCGCGGCCGACCCGCACGCGACGCTCGGCGAGGACTGGCGCGCCCCGCTCCTCCGCTGGCTCCGCGCGAACCCGACGACGGAGCGCGAGCCCCTCGACGCGCGCCTCGATTCGACCCCGCGGCGCCCCGCGGGCCGAGGCCGCGCCGGTGCGCACTGAGAGTCTTGTCGCGTTCCTCCTGGTGACCTCGATCACCGGCGCGGCGGCCGCGGTGCGCGTCGCGCCGCCGCGTGGCGCGGTCGCGCGAGGACGAGACGGCGCGTGGCTCGCGGTCGGCCCCGTGGGCGCAGAGCTGCGCGCGCGGAGCTGCGCGGCGCTGCCATGTGACGCCGCGGGCGGTGAGGCGCTCGCCGTGCCGCCGCCGTTCGCCGCCGGCGCCAGGGACGCGACGGCGGAGGCGCTCACGCTCGCCGGAGGCCGCGCGGCCGTCCTCGCGCGCGTGCGCGACGCGGCGGGGCGCTCGTGGCTGGCGGTCGTGCTCGCGCCGACCCGCGCCGGAAGCACGCCGAGCGTCGTCTTCTCCGGCCACGCGGATCTGCTCGGGGAGGCGTCGACAGGCGCGCCAGCCGTCGTCCAGCTGGTCCCTTCGAGCGGGCACGTCGAGGTCGTGGTCGGGGCCACGAACCCCACGATCGATTTGTGCGGGCGGCCCGCGCTGCTCTCTCCGCGCGTGCTCGATCCTGCGACGGGGGAGCTGCGACCCGCGAAGCTCCAGCGGCTCTCCGAGGTCGACCGCCGCGGCGCCCGACGCCTCGTGGCGACGCGGGCCGAGGCCGGATCGAGGCGCCCGCTCGCGCGGCTGCTCGTGGCGACCGGCGCCTCGAGCGCGATCGGCGCGCCGACGGCGCTGACCGACGGAGATCTGTCGACCAGCTGGGCCGAGGGGCGCGGCGGCGACGGGCGCGGGGAATTCGTGACGACGCGCGCGCCGCGGGACGTGCCGGTCGCCGCCTTGCGCTTCGTGGTCTCGTCGTCCGCGCCCGAGGCGCGCGTCGCGAGCCCGAGGCGGATGTTCCTCGCGACCGACGGCCCGGTGTTCGAGGTCGTGCTGCCCGAGGACGGCGCGCTGCAGCCGGGGCACGCGTACGTGATCAGCCTCGACCCGCCGATCCAGACCAGCTGCGTCGCCGTGGCGCTCGAGGACGCGTACCCGAGCCGAGACGTCGCGCGGACCGACGTCACGCTCGCGGAGCTCGAGGCCGAGAGCGAGGTCGAGCGAGGGCGCGGCGCGACCGACCTCGTCGAGCTGCTCCGCGCGGGGGACGAGCAGGCGCGCGCCGCCGCGGGCGTCCTCATGCGCGCGGGCCCGGAGGCGCGACGGCTGGTCGCGGATCGCTACGACGCGCTGCCGTTCGCGGGGCGCATGCTCGCGCTCGGCGTCGCCGATCAGAGCCCGTGCGCAGAGTCCGCGCCGCTGTACGTGCGCGCGCTCGCGTCGAGGGACGAGCCGGAGCTGCGCCACGCGCGCGCGCGCCTCGAGCGCTGTCGCAAGGGCGCGGTGCCGGCGCTCGTGGCGGCGACGGTGGACGCGGCCCATCCCTCCCAGGTGCGCGCGGCCGACGAGCTCGGCCTCATCTCTCCCGCTGACGCCGCGGACGCGATCGGGCGCGCGATCGCCGCCGGCGGCAGGCCGGCTCGCGAGCGCCTCGGGGGCTTGATGGCGCGCGCGCTCACGTCGCCGCGCGCGGACGCCGCGGCGGCGCGCCTGATCGCGGACCCGACGCCGCCCCTCGACGAGCGCCTCCGCCTGCTCGCGCTCGCCTCGCCGCGGCTCGGATCCCCGGAGGTCGCCGCGGCGGCGCGCTCGCTCTTGCAGCTCGCCGACGCGTCGTTCGACTCCCGCTACCTCGCGCTCCCGTCACGCGCGGCCCTCGCCGCGGCGGGCGACGAGGGCGCGCTGGAGTCCATGTCGCGCGCGCTCCGCGCGCCCGAGGCGGCGATCCGCGCGCGCGCCGTCGCGCTGTCGGCGAGCGTCGCGCGGCTGGCCTCTGCCGCGGCCGGCTCGGCGCGCGATCCGGAGCCTCGCGTCAGGCGCGCCGCGGCGGGCGCCGCGGCGCGAGCGTGGGATGTGGCCTCGCTCTCGGCGCTGTTCGCGGATGAGTGGACGTTCGTGCGCACGAGCGCCTACGACGCCGCCGCGCGTGCGCCCGCGCTCCCCGTCGGATCGGCGCTGCTCGCGAGGGCGACCGAGGAGCGCTCGCCGCTCGGCCAGGCGGCGCTGCTCGACGCGCTGGCGGAGCGAGGCGCCGCGGAGGCTCGCCCCGTCGTCCGCGCGATGCTCCTCGACACACGCCGCGCCCCGAGCGTGCGCGCGCGCGCGGCCCGCGCCGCGTCGATCCTGTGCGACCAGACCGCGACCGACGCGCTCGTCGAGCTGCTGCGCGCGGGCGCCCAGCCGACGGCGAAGGACGCCGACCGCGTGATCGCGGGCGCAGCGCTCGTCGCGCTCGGGCGGCTGCACCCCGCCGATCTCGCCGCGCGCCTGGCGTTCCTTCGCGGCGCAGGCACCCCCGCCCCGCTCGCCCTCGCGGCCCGATCGGCGCTCGACGACAAGGACGTCTGCCCGCGATAGCCTCGTCGCATGGCGACCCCCCGCACCTCGCGCGCCGCGCACGGCTCCGCGAAGACCCTCTGCATCGACATCGGCGGCACCGGCCTGAAGACCATCGTGCTCGACGCGAAGGGAGAGGCGCTCTCGGAGCGCGCGCGCGTCCCGACGCCCCGCCCCGCGACCCCGGACGCCGTGCTCACGACGCTGAGGCCGCTCATCCAGGCATCCCCCGCGTTCGATCGCGTGTCGGTGGGGGTCCCTGGCGTCGTGAAGCGCCACGTCGTGATGACCGCGCCGAACCTCGACGACGGCTGGGCAGGCTTCGCCCTCGGCGCCGCGCTCGAGGGCGAGACGAAGAAGCCGACGCGCGTGCTCAACGACGCCGGCGTGCAGGGCTACGGCGTCATCGAGGGGCGCGGCACCGAGATCATCCTCACGCTCGGCACCGGCATGGGCTGCGCGATCTTCGTCGACGGCGTGTACGTGCCGAACGTCGAGCTCGCGCACCACCCGTTCCGCCACGGCCGCACCTACGAGGAGCACATCGGCAAGAAGGCCCTCGAGAAGGTCGGCAAGCGCCGCTGGAACGAGCGCGTGCGCGAGGTGCTCGAGGTGCTCATCCCCATCTTCAACCCCGACGTCGTCTACCTGGGCGGCGGCAACGCGAAGAAGCTGAAGGGCGACCTGCCCGAGCTCGTGAAGGTCACGGACAACGTCGCCGGCCTGCTCGGCGGCATCGCGCTCTGGCGCTACTGAGGCGCCGCGCCGCGCAGCCACGGGGCGGCGTCGCCCTCGACGACGAACCCCGCGCACGCGACCGCGTGCACGCACCCCGCGCACGCGTCGCGCTTCTCTCTCCTCGGCCGCCCATGCCCGGAGAGATCGCCGACGTCGACCCACCGCCGCCGCGGCGCGACGAGCTCCGGGAGCGAGGCGACGAAGCACCGCGGGAGGTGCTCGACCGTCACCTCGAGCTGCCCGCGCGTCGCCTGCGCGAGCTGCACCGCGCGCTCGCCCACTCGCACGGGATCCTCAGCGAGCCCATCCGCGTCACCGCCCCATGCAGCGAGCGCCTGCAGCGACAGGTGGCGGGCGCCGAGGCGAACCGCGAGGTCGGCGACCTCTCGCAACGATCCTGACGTGCGCCGCGTGACCGCGCAGGCGACGCCGAGCTCGAGCGTCGGAGGGCTCTCCCGGGCGAGCGCGGCGAGGCCCGCCTGCGCCTGCTCGAAGGCCTCGTCGACCCCGACGTGCGCCGCGTGGGTCTCGGCGTCGGCCCCGTGCAGCGACACCATGACCCGCGAGAGGCCGGCGCGCGCGAGGCGCCGCGCGAAGGGTGGATAGCTCGCCATCCGGCCGTTTGTCACGAGCCTCACATCGTCGTAGCCGAGCCGCCTCGCCTCCGCGATCAGGCGGAAGAGCGCGGGGTGCAGCGTCGGCTCGCCGCCGGTCAGCTCCAGCGTCCGCGCGCCCTCTCGCCGGAGCGCGCGGAGCGCGTGGAGCTGGGCCTCGAGGTCTTCCTCGACCTGCGGCCCGGTGCCGACGACGCAGAACGAGCAGCGGTTGTTGCAGCGGTGCGTGACGTACAGGCGCACGGCGGGCGGATCGTCCGCCGCGCGCACGCGCTCGTCGTACGCCTCGCGGAACGCGACCAGCGCGTCGAGCGACGCCTCGTCGGTCTCGAGCGCCGGCGATCGCTGAAAATGCGGCCCAAAATCGCCGATCACGGGCAGGACGCGCCGGCCGGGCTCGGCGGCGCGCGCGGCGAGCGCCGTGCCGGGGAGCGGCGTCGCGAACTGCACGCTCGCGAACGCGCCGGTCGCCTCGTGCAGCCGGGCCGCGACGTCGAGCGTCTCGTTGATCTCCGCGCGCCGCTCGCCGGGCAGGCCGATCATGAAGTGCACGAGCGTCGGCAACGAGATCGCGCGCGCCCCCGCCGCGACGCGCTCGATGTCGGCGAGATCGAGCTGCTTGTCGACGATCTCGCGCACGACCCTCGGCGAGCCGCTCTCCGCGCTCACGCTCAGCGTCGTCAGCCGCCCGCGCATCGCCGAGAGGTGGCGCTCGAGCACGTAGTCGGCGCGCATGCCGTTCGGCACCTCGAACGCGAGCTCGTGGCGCGCGAGCAGCTCGAGCACGCCGTCGAAGTGCGCCTCGTTCACGTTCACGAGCTCGTCGAGCAAGTGCACCCGTCCTGCCCCGAGCGCCTTCAGGCGCGCGAGCGCGGCGTCGAGCTCGTCCTGCGGGTGCCGACGCTGCGTCTTCGGCGCGATCTGGCGGCCGTCGACGCGCGTCCCTGGGTTCGACGAGCAGTGCACGCAGCGGTACGGGCACCCGCGCGAGGTGACGATCGGCATCGACGGGCCGTCGATCGGGAAGGCCCACGCCGGGCGCCCGAGCCCGTCGACGACCGCGCGATGAAGCTCGAAGTACGCGGCCACGTCCACGAGCTCCCACGCGGGCAGCGGCAGGCCCCGCAGCGACGCGAGATCGACCCCGCGACGGAGCAGGGGCGACGCGCCCGGCTCCCACGTCGCGAGCTCGTCGAGCAGCGGCCCGAGATCGCGCTCCGCCTCGTAGCGGAGCACCGCGGCGATCTCCGGGTACGCTGCGGCGAGCGCCTCCGACGGCGCGTCGACCACGTGCTGGCCGCTCTGGTAGAGGTCTGCGAGCACGATCGGCGCGCGCGGCGCCACTGAGCGCAGCCGCTGGAGCACCTCACCGAGCAGCCGATCGCGCGCGGGCGGCCGGTGGAACGGCGTCAGCGCGACGACGTACGCGTCCTGATCTCCGGGGACGCGCGCGAGGAAGTCGTCGAGCGGCGCGCCGAGCTCGACGCGGTCGCCCGCGCGCCCGCGCAGCGTCGCCCCCGGCATCGCGAGCGCGTCGACGAGCGACACCTCGCGCCCCTCGGCGCGCAGCACCGCCGCGAGCTGCACGGCCCCCAGGTCGGCGAAATACGGGTAGTCGATGAAGTCGCGCGACACGTCGAGCGGAGCGAACAGCACGGCGACGCGCTTCACGTCGGTCACGGTACTACGGCTCCTCGGGCAGCGCGGTGAACGGCGACGCGTCGAGCGGCTGCCGCGGCGGCGGCCTCGCGACGTCGCGCACCCACGTGCGCACGTGCAGCTCCGCGCGGCGCAGCCCCGGCCGCTCGCCGACGCTCGCCGACACGGAGAGATCGACGATCGTCCCGGGGACCTCCGACAGGCTCGCGATCTCGACGTCGACGACGCTCCTCGGCGCGAGCTCGAGCACGGTGCCGGGCGGCAGCCGCACCGTGACGCGCTGCTTGACCCCCTTCACCGAGAGCTTCGGGCGGGGCGCGTCGGGCAGCTCCAGCAGGAACCCCGCGCGCGGCGCCGAGCTCGGCAGCGGCAGCACCTCGCCGATCATCACCTGGAGCGCGCCCTGACGCCTGATGACGAGCGCGCCCGCCTCGGCCTCGGTGACGAGCAGGTGGCGCTCCTCGCGCGCGCCGCCGTCGGCCTCCGGATCGAGCGAGCGGACGACGAGCTCGACGCGCGACGAGACGGGCGCCTCGCCCTTCGGCACGGGCAGCGAGGACTTCCATCGCGACACCTGGCGCTTGCAGCGCGGATCGGTGCCGCACCTCGCGACGTCCCTCGCGACCAGCCCCTCGCACGCCGCGCGACCGAAGCCGACCAGCGCCGCGCACGGTCGCACGTCCCGGCGCGCCGCCGCGAGGCACGTGGGATCGTGCTGGGGCGCGCCCGCCGTGCGCTCGCGCAGCGGACAGAGCGACTCCTCGCCGACCAGCATCGCGACGTTCGCCTCGCACCGCTCGCGCACCGCGGACGACAGGATCTCGCGGCACGGCGCGTGGCTGCGCTCCTTCAGCGCCCAGAGCGACCGGCACGCGTCGCCGACGAAGCCGTCGTACCCGAGGCCGTCGAGGGCGTCGGCGACGAGCGGATCCTGTACGCGGTGCCTCGTCACGCAGTCGCGCACCGACACGAACGCGGCGATCTCCTCCGCGAGATCGCCAGGCGGCCCCGACGGATCCTGATCGTCGATCTCCACCTGTAGCTCCGCGCTCGCCGCGGCGGGCACGGGGCGAGGCGTCGCCGCGCGCGCCGACACCTCGGGAGGAGGCGTCCGGCGCCGCCCCGGCCGCCCGTCGCAGCCGAGCAGAGAGGCCAGCACGACCGCCGCGAGCAGGGACGTTCTCGGTCCTGCCGGGGGGCTTGCGAGCTGAACAACCGTGCAGTATGGGTTGACTTCCACCAAGCACCTGCATCTCTGCACGAACCGAAGAGGATGGCCATGGAAGACAAGAACCGTTCAAAGGCGCTCGAGCTCGCGATCGCCAGCGTCGAGAAGGAGTTCGGCAAGGGCGCGATCATGCGCCTGAAGGACGGCGACAAGCTCGGCGAGGGCATCCAGGCGATCTCGAGCGGCGCGCTCAGCCTCGATCTCGCGCTCGGCATCGGCGGCTACCCGCGCGGCCGCATCGTCGAGATCTACGGCCCCGAGTCGAGCGGCAAGACGACGCTGTCGCTGCACGCGATCGCGAGCATCCAGCGCACCGGCGGCGTCGCCGCCTTCATCGACGCCGAGCACGCCCTCGACGTCGGCTACGCGAAGAAGCTCGGCATCAAGACGGACGAGCTGCTCCTCTCGCAGCCCGACTACGGCGAGCAGGCGCTCGAGATCGCCGACATGCTGGTGCGGTCGAACGCGGTCGACATCATCGTCATCGACTCGGTCGCGGCGCTGGTGCCGCGGGCGGAGATCGAGGGCGAGATGGGCGACAGCCACGTCGGCCTGCAGGCCCGCCTGATGAGCCAGGC
>JADLFU010000019.1 GCA_020849655.1 Polyangiaceae bacterium
CGAGCGACAGGTAGTCGAGGCCGACCTCGAGCAAGAACCCGAGGCGCGTGACGACCGCCGCGAGCAGCGGGCCGGCCACCTTCCTCGCCTGGACCGACAGCTCGTCGGAGGCCGCGAGATCGCGCAGAAAATCGCGCAAGGCGCCGAGCGGCAGCGCGCCGAGGTCGGAGATCGACCGGCCGCCGAGCCGCACCGCGAGCGCCTCCTTGCGCAGGCGCTTGCCGCCGCAGTCACCGCAGGTGCGAACGACCGCGAACCGGCCCACGTCGTCGTCCGCGTCGTCGTCGTCGTCCCCCTCGCTCTCCGCGACCTCGCCGTCCAGCCGCTGCGTCAGCCGGTCGATGAGCCCGGCGTACGCGCGCTTGCCGCGCCTCGCGGGGGCGCCGTCGAGGAGGGCCGCGCGCTGTGCCTCGGGCAGCTCGCGCCACGGCACGTCGGGCGCGACGCCGAGCGCCTCGACCGCGCGCGACAGCTCGGTCGCGTAGGCCACCGATCCGCGTCGCCCCCACCCGAGCACGACGCCCTCGCGCAGCGTGAGCGTGGGGCTGCCGACGCAGCGCTCGCGATCGATCACGCGGCGCTCTCCCAGGCCGCCGCACGCCGGGCACGCGCCGTGCGGGCCGTTGAAGGAGAAGAGCCGCGGCTCGACCGGCGGCAGCGACACCCCGCACGCGACGCACGAGAACCGCTCGCTCAGCACCTCGGGCTCGCCCGCGCCCTCCTCGAGCACGTACAGGACGCCCTCGCCGAGCTTGAGCGCGAGCTCGACCGAGTCGGTGACGCGCGCCTGCAGGCCGTCCTTCAGCACGACGCGATCGACGACGACCTCGAGCTCGTGGGCGCGTGACTTGTCGAGCACGAGCTCGTCGCCGAGATCGACGAGCTGCCCGTCGATCCTGGCGCGCACGAACCCCTCACGCCGCAGCCTGTCGAGCTCGAGCCGCAGCTCGCCCCGCCTGCCGCGCGCGATGGGCGCGAGCACCGCGAGGCGCGCGCCCGCCCCGCGCGACATGATGCGGTCGACGATCTCCTCGGCCGTCTGTGCGGCGATGCGCGCCCCGCACGACGGGCAGTGCGGCGTGCCCGCCCGCGCGAACGCGAGGCGCAGGTAGTCGGCGATCTCGGTGACGGTGCCGACGGTCGAGCGCGGGCTCTTGCCGAGCGCGCGCTGCTCGATCGCGATCGCCGGTGACAGCCCCGTGATGAGCTCGACGTCCGGCTTCGCGAGCTGCTCGAGGAACTGCCGCGCGTACGCCGAGAGCGACTCGACGTAGCGTCGCTGCCCCTCGGCGTAGATGGTGTCGAAGGCGAGGCTGCTCTTGCCCGAGCCGCTCGGCCCGGTGATGACGACGAGCTTGCCGCGCGGGATCTCGCACGAGACGCCCTTCAGGTTGTGCTGCCGAGCGTTCTTGACGACCAGGTGCTCCACGGGGGCGCTGGACCCTAGTCCCGCCGCCGCCTCGCGTGGAAGCCCCTCGGGACCCCGCGCCTCGTTGACGCTCCACGTCAGGGCGCGGCGCTTGCGGGGCGCGCGCCCGCCGTGGTCTGCTCCGCGCCGTGCCCGGCCTCGTCGAAGAGCTGTGGGAGCGCGTCAAATCCCGCGATCTCGTGAGCGCGTGGACCGCGCAGATGCAGGAGGAGCTGAAGCAACCGGCCTTTCAGCGCGACGGCGCGTTCATCGAGGACACGATGCTCCCGCTGATGCGCCTCTTCTCGCGCTACTTCGACGGCGAGGTGCGCGGCCTCGACAAGATCCCGCGCGAGGGCGGCGCGTTGCTCGTCGGCAACCACTCGGGCGGCACCATCACGCCCGACACGACCGTGCTGCTCTCCGCCTTCTACGGCGCGTTCGGCGCACAGCGGAGGCTGACGCTGCTCGCGCTCGACGCGCTGTTCGCGATCCCGCGGTTCAACACGCTCTGTCGCAAGCTCGGCCTCGTGCCGGCGAGCGGCGACAACGCGGCCCGCGCGCTGCGCGACGGCGCGCCGGTGCTCGTCTACCCAGGCGGCGCCGACGAGGCCTTCCGCCCGTGGACGGAGCGCAACCGCGTCGATCTGCGCGGGAGGAAGGGCTTCGTCAGGCTCGCGCTGTCGACGGGCGTGCCAGTCATCCCGATCGTGGCGCACGGCGGGCACGACACTGTGTTCGTGCTCAGCCGCGGCGAGCAGCTCGCGGTGACGATGGGCATGCGACGGATGCGCCTCGGCATCTTCCCCATCGTGCTGCAGTTTCCGTGGGGGATCACCGGCGCCGCGCCCCCTGGCCTGCCGCTCCCCTCGAAGATCACTGTGCAAGTGTGCGATCCGCTCGACTGGTCACGCTACGGCCCGGAGGGCGCGCGCGACCAGGAGACCGTCGATCGCTGCTACGACGAGATCTCCGTGGTGATGCAGCGGGCCCTCGACGTGCTCGCGGCCGAGCGCCCGCGCCCTCTGCTCGACGGGCTGCGGCGGTTCCTGCCGGGCTGACGCGCGATGATCCGGCTCTCGGGGCTCGACGCTGGCTTCCTCTACGCGGAGACGAAGAGCCTCCACATGCACACGCTGAAGGTCGCGGTCGTCGAGCGCGCGAACGCCCAGCCGGGGTGGTTCTCCTTCGACGAGCTCGGCGCGGTGCTCGGCGCGAACCTGCACAAGCTCCCGCCGTTCCGTCGTCGCCTCGCGCGGGTGCCGTTCGGGCTCGACCACCCGCGCTGGGTCGACGACGACGCGTTCGACCTCTCGCGCCACCTGCGTCACGTCACCGCCCGGGCGCCCGGCGGCGCCGTCGAGCTGTGCGAGATCGTCTCGGAGGTCGCTGGCCAGCAGCTCGATCGTCGCCTGCCGCTCTGGCAGATCACCGCGGTCGACGGCCTCGCGTGCGGGCGCGTCGCCTTCATCGCGAAGCTCCACCACAGCATGGCGGACGGCGTCGCCGCCAACGAGCTCCTGATGAACGTGCTCGATCTGGAGGGCAGCGCCCCCTCCGACGAGGCGCCGCCCGCGTGGGAGCCCGAGGCGCCGCCGACGGACGGCGCCCTCCTGCGCGACGCCGTGCGCGAGGTCGGCGCGCGCGCCCTCTCCTTGCCGCGGCTCCTGCAGCGCACCACGAGGAACGCCCTCGCGCTCGGCGCGCTCGTCCGCGGCCGCGGGGGAGAGGGCGCGGTGCCGTTCCGCACGCCGAAGACGCCGTTCAACGCCGCCCTGACGCCGCGGCGCACGTTCGCGACCGCCGAGCTGTCGATGGACGCGCTGCGCAGGCTGCGGCGCGCCGCTGACGTGAGCCTGAACGACGTGTTCCTGGCGATCGTCGCGGGCGCGCTGCGCTCGTACCTGTCGCGGCGCAAGGCGCCCATCGATCGGCCGCTCGTCGCGGGCGTACCGGCGAGCACCGAGAGCGCCGACGGCCGCCTGTTCGGCAACCGCGTGAGCAACCTGTTCGCGTCGCTGCCCATCCACGAGCCCGATCCCGCGCGGCGGCTGCGGCTCATCCACGACGGCATGGTCGTCGCCAAGGAGCGCCACGCGGTGATGGGGCCCGACATGCTCGCCAGCTGGGCCGAGTACGCGCCCGGCGGCCCGTACGGCGCGGTGATGCGCGCGTGGTCGCGGCTCGGCGTCGCCGACAGGGTGGCCGCCCCCATCAACCTCGTCGTGTCGAGCGTGCCCGGCCCGAAGAGCCCGCTGTCACTGGGCGATGTGAGATTGGTGAGTATTCACTCGATAGGCCCCATCCTCGAGGGCATCGGGCTGAACCTCACGGCGTGGAGCTACGTCGACAAGCTCCTGATAGGCTTGATGGCCTGCCCCGAGCACGTCCCCGATCTCTGGCGGCTGGTCGACGATCTGGGCGAGTCGGCGCGGGCGCTGGAGGCCGCCGTCGGCGGCCCACGCGGCCAGGGGTAGGAGGGGGTCCAGCCCGAGGAGTGACAGTCTCGTGTTCGCGACCGCGCGAGCGATGTCGTAGAGGGGGCGCGATGAGCTACTCGCCCGCCGCGCGCGGCCCCCACCCCGTCGGCGTCCGCACCGCGACCGTCCACGGCGCCGGCCGCGCGCTCGAGGTCGAGGTGTGGTTCCCCGCGAGCGAGGCGCACCGCGGCCATGACTTGGCGGGCGCGACGGCGGACGAGTTCCACATGATCCCGGGGATGCCCGCGTGGCGACAGCGCGCCGTGCGCGGCGCGCGCCCCGCCGACCTCGACGCGCCGCTCGTCGTCTTCTCGCACGGGTACAGCTCGCACCGCCGGCAGAGCACCGAGCTCGCGACGCACCTCGCGAGCCACGGCTACGTCGTCGCCGCGCCCGACCACGCGGGCAACACGGTCGTCGAGGTCTACCTCTCCACGATGGGCAAGGAGCCCGAGGAGGCGCGCCGCGTCGCCGTCGAGGGCGTGATCGAGAGCGCGCGCTGCCGCCCGCTCGACGTCACCGTCGTGATCGACGCCTCGGCCTCGCTGGGGGCGCGCGGTGTCGGCGTCGGCGTCGTGGGGCACAGCTTCGGCGGGTGGACGGCGCTCTGTTCGCCCGCGCACCACGCGCGCGTGTCGTCGATCGTCGCGCTCGCGCCCGCCGGCGGCCCGACCCCGACGTACCCCGACGACAACCCGCTCGAGGCGCGCCTGTCGCTCGCGTGGGGGCGAGACGTGCCGACGCTCGTCGTCGCCGCGGAGCTCGACTCGATCCTGCCGCTCCCTGGCGTGCGCTCGCTCGCTCGGCGCCTGCCGACGCGACCGGACTTCGCGGTGCTCGAGCGCGCGGAGCACCTGCACTTCCTCGATCACGCGGGCGAGCTGCACGAGCTCTTCCGCCTCGCGTCGCGCCCCGCGCTGTACGGGCTGCGCGGCGAGCTCGTCGCCGTGCCCTTCGCCGACCTCCTGCCGGAGGCGCGCGCCCAGGAGCTCGTCGCGGCGCTCACCCTCGCCCACCTCGACGCCACGCTGCGCGCCAGCGCGAGCGCGCGGGCCTGGCGCGCGGAGGCCGGAGATCTCGGCGCGCTCGGGCTCGCGGGGCGCTGGGAGGAGCGTTGAGCACGCCGAGCGGACGCCTCCCGCTCGCGGGCCGCGCGCCATCGCTCTTTGGCGCGCTACCTGGCGACCTCGCTGGCCTCGGCAACGATCCCGGCCACCTGTTCGGCCTCGCCCAGCGCCCGTCGACGTGGCGCGGTGGAGCCCCCGCGCTCGGCGCCGCGCTGTCACCGCGCCTCGGCGCGCGCTTCGAGATCGCCCCGCCCGAGATCCTCACGAGGACCGAGGCCGCCGACGGCGCGACGAAGTTCGCGCTGCGCCTCGGAGACGGCGCCGTCGTGGAGGCCGTGCACATGCCTCGCGCCGTCGCGACGCCGCGGGTGACCCTGTGCCTCTCGAGCCAGGTGGGCTGCGCGATGGCTTGCACGTTCTGCGCGACAGGGACGATGGGCCTCGCGCGCAACCTAGAGGCGGGCGAGATCGTGGGGCAGGCGCTCGTGATGCTGGACGCGCTCGGCCCGAGGGCGCACGGCCTCACGTCCATCGTGCTCATGGGGATGGGGGAGCCGCTGCACAACCCGCGCGAGGTGGCGCGCGCGCTCGAGGTGCTCGCGCACCCGCGCGGCCTCGGCGTGCCCGCGCTCCGGATGACGCTCTCCACGAGCGGCCTCGCGCCGCAGCTGTCCCTGATGGCGTCGTGGCCCGTCCGCCCGCGGCTGGCCGTCAGCCTCAACGCGACCACCGACGCCGCGCGCCAGCGCATGATGCCCGTCGCGGGGCGGCACGAGCTCGCCGCGCTCTTCGACGCCGTCCGCGCGCTGCCCGCGCGTCCAGGCGAGCGAGTGACGCTGGAGTATGTCCTGCTACGCGGCGAGAACGACGCCGCCGAGGACGCGGCGCGCCTCGCGGCGCTGGCCCGCGGCGTGCCGCACGTCGTGAACGTCATCCCGTTCAACCCCTGGCCCGGCGCGCCGCACGCCGCGCCCACGGAGGCCGCGGCGCGTGGGTTCGTCGGCGCCTTGCGCGCCCTCGGCTGCTTCGCGACGCTGCGCCGCACGAGGGGCCTCGACGTGAGGGGCGCGTGCGGGCAGCTCGCGCGCGGCGCCGTCGACGGGGATCGCTGTCCACAGGTCGCCGCTCGCGACGGAGCGCCCCCGAACCCCACGATCAGAGCGTGACGCCCGCGCGGTAGCGGCGCCGTCCCCACGCCGAGAGCGCGATCCCCGCCGCGACCGCGACGGGCAGGGAGTTGTTGACGCCGTGGAGCGGGATCGCGAGCACGTCGTCGGCGCGGGCGAGCGCGGCCTCCGACAGCCCGAAGCGCTCGCTGCCGAACAGCAGCACCACGTCGTCGGGGAACTCACGGACGTCGTCGAGCGATCGCCGCGCGCGCTCGCGCTCGAACGCCCACACCGGCCGCCCCGCGACGTGCGCGAAGAACGCGTGCTCGCCGTCGACGCGCGTGATCGTCTCGAACCGGTGCATCCCCATGCTCGCCTTGTCGTAGTGGCGCTCGCCCCCGACGAGGATGATCTCGCCGAGCAGGTAGCTGTGCGCGACGCGGATGATGGCGCCGATGGAGAACGCGTTGCCGAGCGCCACGACCGCGATCGCCGCCCGGGCGCGGAGCGGCGCGAGCGCGGCCCGCACCTCGTCCGGAGAAGCGTCGAGCGGCGGATCGAGCGGCATCGTCGGCGGCGCCCGCATAGCACCCGCCGGCGCGAGTTTCTGGCGAATCCGCCGCGCCCTCGACTACGATCCGCGATCATGTCCCGATCCAGGCTCGTCGTCCTCGCCGCCACAGCCGCGGTCACCGCCTCGCCGATGGCGCTCGCCCAGGCGCGGGTGGGATCCTCGAACGGCCCCGGGTTCGACACGCACCTCTTCCGCCCAGCGGTCGACTCGAAGGGCCTGTTCACCGTCAACGGCGCCGACGTGCTGTCGAAGGGCGGCGTGAGCTTCGGGCTCGTCACCGACTACGGCCGCAACATCATGCGCCTCGAGCCGGGCCACGGCGACAAGGCCCTCATCAGCCACTCTTTCCAGGGCACGTTCGGCGTCAACTACGGGCTCTTCCACCGCCTCGCGCTGGGCCTGCAGATGCCGGTGGATCTGCTCGCGGGCAACGAGACGAGCCAGATCGGCCCGACGGGGCGCGAGTACGACACCGGCAAGCTCGACGGCCAGAGCATCGCCTACGTCGCGGCCCACGCGAAGCTCCGCCTCATGCGCAGCGACGAGGGCATCGGCCTCGCGGTGATGGTGCAGGGCGGCGTGCCGACGTCCAAGCAGCTCCCGAAGAGCCTCGGCGCCGACTCGAAGCCGTGGTTCTGGCCGCAGCTGGTGGTCGAGAAGCAATTCGGCAAGGTGAGCCCGTTTCGCATCGCGGTGAACGGCGGCTATCGCCAGTCCGGGGCGACCGAGCGCACCTCCTTCGACCAGCTGAAGGGAGGCAAGTTCGAGTCCGGCAAGGCGATGCTCACCGCGGGCCTCGGCGTCAGCTACCGCGCGCTCGAGCCGCTCGATCTCGTCCTCGAGACGTACGGCACGCGCCTGCTCGACGGCGCAGGGCAGGAGGCGCTGAAGCAGAGCCAGGAGGTCGTCGGCGGGATCAAGCTGTTCGTCGAGAAGAACAGCTACCTGATGATGGGCGGCGGCGTCCGCGTCGACAAGGGCTACATGGCCGCCGACCAGCGCGCGTTCATCGGCTTCGTGTTCGAGCCGTCCACGGGCGATCGCGACGGCGACGGGTTCCGCGACGACGAGGACGACTGCCCGGACGATCCCGAGGACTTCGACGGGTTCCAGGACGGCCGCGGCGACTCGCCGCCCGGCAAGCTGGGCTGCCCCGAGCCCGACAATGACAACGACGGCATCCCCGACAAGAAGGACAAGTGCCCCAACGTCCCCGAGGACAGGGACGGCGATCAGGACGACGACGGCTGCCCCGAGGCCGACACGCGCGACCGCGACCACGACGGCATCCTCGACAAGGATGACAAGTGCCCCGACGATCCGGAGGACAAGGACGGCTTCGAGGACGCGGACGGCTGCCCCGACCCTGACAACGACAAGGACGGCATCCCCGACCTGAAGGACGGCTGCCCGAACGATCCCGAGGACAAGGACGGCTTCGAGGACACGGACGGCTGCCCCGACCCTGACAACGACAAGGATCGCATCCCCGACGTCCGTGACAAGTGTCCCAACGAGCCCGAGACGTACAACGGGTTCAAGGACGAGGACGGCTGCCCTGACAAGGGCAACGTCGTCATCGAGGGCAACAACATCTTCATCCTCGAGAAGATCCAGTTCGAGACGGGCTCGGCGCGCATCCGCAAGGAGTCGAACGGCATCCTCGACGCCGTGACCTCGACGCTGAAGGGCCACCCGGAGTTCGAGCTGCTCGAGGTGCAGGGGCACGCCGACATCCGCGGCGGCGAGCAGATGAACCTCCGCCTCACGTCCGACCGCGCCAACTCCGTCGTCGACGCGCTCCTGTCACGCGGGATCGAGCGCGCGAGGCTGCGCGCGATGGGCTTCGGGTTCTACTGCCCCGTCGACCCCGAGAAGACCCCGAAGGCGTTCGAGAAGAACCGCCGCGTCGAGTTCAAGGTGCTCATCAACGCGGGCGAGTCGACGGGCGTCGAGCTCGGCTGCGAGGAGGCGAAGCGCCACGGCGTCGAGTCTCCGCCCATCCCCGCGAAGAAGTGAGCGCGGCGCGGCGGCGACCTGCTGGGGGGCTCCCGCTCGTCCTCGCCCGGCGCGCTCGGCCCGTCGCCGACCGCGTGAGCGTGCTCGGCAAGATCGTCCTCGCGGTCGGGTGAGGTCGCGCTAAGGTGCGGGCGCATGCGTCCGACGCTCCTGTTCGCCTTCGCCGCGGTGTCTCTCACGTCGAGCGCGGTGCTCGCGCAGGGCTACCCGCCCCCGCAGTATCCCCCGCAGCCGTACCCCCAGCAGCAGCCCCCGCCCGGCTACTACCCGCAGCAACAGCCTCCGCCGGGCTACGGCCAGCCGTACGGTCAGCCCGGCTACGGCCAGCCCGGCTACGGTCAGCCTGGCCCGGGGTACCAGCAGCCCTACGGCGGCGGATACGGCGGCGGCGGCTACTACCGGCAGGCCCCGCCCCCGTCGTGTTGCTTCGGCAGCGTGCGCATCAACCCGCTCGACATCGTCACTGACAAGAGCGTGCCGCTCGAGGCCGAGTTCGCCGTCATCGGCCCGCTGTCGCTGCAGGCCGACCTCGCGTACAACTTCGGCGTGCCGCCGACGTTCGACGCGGGGGCGCCCGACGGCGTCACCGGGGCGGGCTTCACCGCGGGCGGCAAGGTGGGCATCTGGTTCACCGACGATCCCCTGCGCGGCTGGTATGGCAAGGCCGTCCTTCGCTACCAGCACATCAACCTGTACGAGAAGGCCGTCGACGGCCCGCGCACGACGATGAACGAGGTGGGCTACGGCGCGCAGCTCGGGCACGCCACCGTGTTCGGGCGGGACGGCGGGTTCACGCTCAGCTGGGGCATCGGCATCATCTACATCCCCGGCGCGAAGAACCAGTACGTGACGATGGCGGACACGTACCGGGGAGACGGCTGCGGCGGCAAGGCGCTCACCAACCAGGCGTGCGTCGAGCGCCCCAACCTCGACCTGCTGGGCCAGCTGGCCATCGGCTACACGTGGTGAGCCTGTCCGCCCGGGCTGGGCGCGCTCGCTAGGGCGCGGTCGGCGGCGCGGACGTCAGGTGCACGACCGCCTCCGCGCCGATCTTCGCGAGCTCGAAGTACGCGAACGGCGTGTCGCCCTCGTCGACCTTCGTCGGCGCGAGGACGGTGTAGGTCGCCTTGGTGCCGCCGGCCGGCGTCGCGTAGACGAGGTTCGCCGTCTTGGTGCCCTTCGGCAGCGGCATGCGCACGACGAACGCGGGCACGCCGGTGATCTCCTTCGGGCCGTCGGGGCGCACCGCGCCGATCTTGTAGAGCTCGCCGATCTGCCCCTTGTACGGCGTCAGCTTCAGCTGCGACTTGCCGGCGTTCTTGCCGAAGGTGAAGTTGGTCGCCTGGTCGACGGCGCCGGGCTGGACGAACAGCTCCGCCGCGCCGCCGATGCGGATCTTGCCCCCCGCCGCGGCGAACGTCGTCGTCGCCTCGTCGTCGACCGCGTGCAACGGGATGGGCGCGGAGGACGGCGTGGGCGGCTTCTTCTTCTTCTCCTCCTTCTCGGGCGCCGCGCTCGACGCGGCGGGCGGCGGCGTGGGCGCCTCGACGGCCGCAGGCGCGGACGACGCGGGCGAGTCGGTCAGCGGGACGCCGTGGTTCTCCACCTTGGGCGGCGGGGTCGAGCCGCCGCACGCGGCGAGCAGGGTGACCGTGAGGAGCGAGGCGACGGAGCGAGCGGTCATGGAGCGCGATCTACCACGCCGAGGCGTCGAGGGGCTTGCCCGCCGTCACCGCCGCTGCGGCGAGACCGCGAGCGCGTGGGGAGAGTCCCTCCCGGCGTCGCACGTCGCGAAGTCGCAGGCCAGGCCCAGCGCAGCGCGGAGGCGAAGAAGCGCGCCGCGGCGCTCGAGCCGAAGCGAGCGCCTGCCGAACCTAGAGCTCGAGCGCGACGACGAGCTCCTCGAAGGCGCGTCGCTCGGCACGAAGCTCCCGGTCGATCCGGGCCGCCACGTGCTCGCGGCGAGCACGCCCGGGTTCAAGCCGTGGACGAAGACCTTCGACGTGAAGGTGAACGGCGACGTCCAGGAGCACCTCGGGAACGCCGGCTCCTACGGCGCCCACTCCTTGCCGCAGTGTCGGGCCGACGCGCCACCGTACCTGAGCACGCATGCTGCGACGCGGTCACGACGGCGCGCGGACGGCGCGATCATGATGCCGGAATCGGTGATCGCGATGCGGCGGAATCGGCGATCACGACGCGGCGGCACACGCACCGGGCGCCGCGTCGCCGCGGAGTCTCCCCGCGCGTTCGACGCGCCCGCCTCGCTCGACGCCGCGCGGGCGACCCTGGCTGCGCTCGCGCTGACGTCACCCCGGCGCATACCCAGAGGGGCGCCCGATAAGTCTTCGGATTCATCGACCTGCCGGGTATTCATCCAGGCGAGATGAGCGTTCGAGAGCGCAGCGAGCCTAGGAGCCGGCCGGGTCTTCGTCTCTCGTTGCCCGTCGCGCTCGCGGCCGCGCTCTCCGCTTGCGACGAGCCCGAGCGCAGCCCGCCGAAGCCCGTCGCCCCCGACCTGCTGGCCATCGCCGAGTCCTTCGAGGCGCCCACGGGGACGCTCGCCAGAGACGACGTCGCCCGCGCCCTGTCGCTCGTGCTCGACGTGGGAGCGCGGCTCGAGCGCGTCAACTTCGGCGCTCAGCTCCACCTGGTGATGCAGGGCGTGCGAGAGTCCTCGGGCGACGACACCAGCCACACCGAGAGCACCAGCGCGCACCCTGGCCTCTCGCCCCAGCGTGGGCCCGACCTCGGCGCGCAAGCGTTCGGTGTGAGCGGGGAGGGCTGGCTGAAGGTGACGCGGCTCTGCAACGGCTGGGAGGCGCAGCCACGCCCCGATCCGGCCAACGGCTCGATGAACCTGCAGGTCGGGTTCACCGAGGCGGGGCTCGATCCCGTGATCTGGGGCGAGGTCCGGCGGTGTCGATACCTCGTGCCTGTCGGCGACACGAGGCACCGCGTCGAGCTCGAGGGAGGCGGCGACGGCGAGGCGCTCCGGGTGTACCTCGGGGGCCCGGTGGCCTTCGACAGGCTCGGCGACGTCGTCTTGCTCGCGTCGCTGCGGGTGCGCGTGGCGGTCGACGCCGACTCCTTCGACCTCGACGCCGATTTTCGCGTCGCCCCGACGAGCGGCGTCGTCGATTTCCTGGTCCCGCTGTCAGGCGGCCCCATCGTCGCCACGAGGGTCGACAGCGACACCTACTCGCTGCGCGCCTCGAACGGCGCCGTCACGTGCGTACTCTCTCAGCGCGTCTGCTCGCTCTCCGACGGCTCCAAGGCGCCGTTCTGATGACCCCGCGCGCGCCGCTGGTGGTCGCCGCGCTCGCGCTCACGCTCGCTCCGTCGACCGCCCTGGCCTTTCACACGCCCGAGCAGCCCATCACCGAGGACACGGCCCACACCCGCCAGAAGGGGCACGCGCGGCTTGGGCTGCTCAAGCTTCAGGTTGGTGTGTTGGATTCACTGACTGTCGGAACAGTGTGGATTCCCTGGGTGCTGAAGGTGGCCAACCTTCACGTCAAGTGGCGCTTCTATCGAGGCGACAAGCTGACGCTCGCGCTCCAGGTGAGCTCCCTCAGCTTCCACACTCGCGACCTGAAGGCGCTCGAAGACGAGCCGGGCGAGGCCCGCGTCTCGGTGTTCACGACCGAGCCGCTCGCCTCGTACCGCTTCGACCAGCGATGGACGCTGAGCGCGGGCCTCCCCTTCACGGCGGTGCGGCTCGACGGCCAGATCGAGGAGGGCGCGTTTCATGGCGCGGGCGCCGGGGCCGTGAACAACTTCCAGCTCACCTCGACGCTCGAGTACCGCGCCACGCGGGTCACGGCCTTCGTGCTGCACGCCCGGTATCTCGTCGTCCAGAGCGCCAGGCTGACCGCCAGCGCCACGCTCCGCCCCGATGAATACACCACGATCGAGGCCCACGGCAGCGGGTCCACCGACGCGCTCGACTTTCCCAGGGCGTGGTCCGTGGTGTCCTCTGTCGTCTTCTCGTGGGAGCGGCTCAACGTGCGCCTCGGCGTGGGCTACGGCAACTGGAGCCTCCCGCTCGTGAACTTCGTGCTCCCCACGAAGACGCTCATCCCGGACGCCGGCCTCGCCTGGTACTTCTGACCAAGCGCCGACAGGCCACGGGCCCGGTCGAGCTCGGGGGTCGAAGCGGCAGCGAAGCCCGATCGCCTGCGCGGCGTGGTCGCGGCGCTCCTTGTTGTCAGCGCTCACGCTGGTTGATGGCACCTCGACACATGGGGGTCACCGCGAGAATCTTCGGGTGAGCCACGCCGGCTCAGGGGGGGAACCGAGCCTATGGAACAAGGGAGCAGATCGGCCATGACGGAGAATTTGCCCGACAATTCTCGTGAATTTCTCGTCTCGACGGTGAACAAGACCGGGGTGCCCCCCGTCCTATAGGTGTTCAAAATCCATAGCAGGAGGCACCC
>JADLFU010000020.1 GCA_020849655.1 Polyangiaceae bacterium
CAGGCGCTGGAGATCGCCGACATGCTCGTGCGCTCCGGCGCCGTGGACATCGTGGTGATCGACTCCGTCGCGGCGCTCGTGCCCAAGCGCGAGATCGAGGGCGAGATGGGCGAGCAGCTCCCGGGCCTCCAGGCGCGGCTGATGTCCCAGGCGCTGCGCAAGCTCACCGCGTCGGTGCACCGCTCGCAGACGCTGCTGGTGTTCATCAACCAGATCCGCATGAAGATCGGCGTGATGTTCGGCAATCCGGAAACGACGACGGGCGGCAACGCGCTGAAGTTCTACTCGTCGGTGCGCCTCGACGTCCGGCGCATCGGCGCCATCAAGGAGGCCGGCGCCGCCGTCGACAAGAAGGAGCCCTCGGTGCTCGGCAACCGCACGCGCGTGAAGATCGTGAAGAACAAGGTGGCGCCGCCGTTCCGTGAGGTGGAGTTCGACATCCTCTACGGCCAGGGCATCAGCCGCTCGGGCGACGTGCTCGATCTCGCGGCGGACCTCGGCATCGTCGAGCGCAGCGGCGCCTGGTACAGCTTCGGGGGCGAGCGCATCGGCCAGGGCCGCGAGAACGCGCGCGCGCACCTCGAGCAGAACCCGAAGACGCTCGAGAAGATCGAGCAGCTGGTGCTCGCGAAGCACGGCATCGCGCGGGGCGGCGCCGCGCAGGCCAAGGCCGACGACGACGACGCGAAGGGCAAGCGCGTGCCGCCGCCCGCGCAGCGCCCGTCCTGACCGATCTCGCCGGGCGCGGATCACCGCCGCGCCCGCGGGCCGCCCGACGATCACGCTGGACAACACATAAGCCATGGCTTATGTGTTGCGCGTGCTCCAGGGGTCGACAGAAGACACCGTGTTCCAGGCGCTGGCCGATCCGAGCCGCCGCGCGATCTTCGAGTCGCTGACGCGCGGCGAGGCGGCGGTGAAGGATCTGACCGCGCGCTTCGAGCTGTCGCAGCCCGCTGTCTCGCAGCACCTCGCGACGCTGCGGGGCGCGGGGCTCGTCGAGTCGCGGCGCGAGGGGCGGTGCGTGATGTACCGCGTGGAGCCGCGAGGGCTGCAGCCGCTCGTCGACTGGATCACACACTACCGCGCGTTCTGGACTGACCGCGTCGGGCGCCTCGAGCGCCTGCTCACGGAGCTGGAGCGATGACGCCGAAGGACTCGCTGTCGCTCGACTTCGACCTGCCTCACCCGCCCGACAAGGTGTGGCGAGCGCTGTCCGACCCGGCGCTGCTCTCCCAGTGGCTGATGCCCGTCCTCGACTGGAGGCCCGAGGTCGGCGCCGCGTTTCGGTTCCAGACGCCGGGGGCCCCGGGCTGGGACGGCGTCGTCAGCTGTCGTGTCCTCGAGCTCGAGGCAGAGAGACGGCTCACGTGCACCTGGAGCGCGCGCGACCTCGACACGGTCGTGAGCTTCACGCTGACGCCCACCGACGCGGGCACGCGGCTGTCGATCGTGCACTCGGGGTTCCTCCCGCACCACCAGCGCGAGGCGGGCGGCGCGCGCCACGGATGGACGAAGATGGGCCACCAGCTGATCGCCCTCTTGCACACGCTCTCGCCTGCACGCACCGCGACGACCGAGCGTGAACACTGACAGGACGCGACCCGGAGGACAGACACACATGGCGAAACAACCTGACAAGAAGGAGACCTTCTCGGCGGTCGAGAAGGAGGCGATGAAGGCGCGCGCGGCGGAGCTCCGCGCGGAGAAGGCCAAGGCGGCGAAGGCCGACCCGGCCGGCGCGTTCCACGAGGCGGTCGAGGCGCTCGCCGAGCCCGAGCGCTCGATGGCGAAGCGCCTCGACGCCCTCGTGCGCGGGGCAGCGCCCGCGCTGCAACAGAAGACCTTCTACGGGATGCCCGCGTGGGCGCGCCCCGACAAGGCAGGCAAGGTCGTGTGCTTCTTCCAGTCGGCGGCGAAGTTCAAGGTCCGCTACAGCACGTTCGGGTTCCAGGAGGCCGCGGCGCTCGACGAGGGGACGTTCTGGCCCACCGCGTACGCCCTCACGAAGCTCACACCCGCGGTCGAGGCGAGGATCCGCGCGCTGGTGGAGCAGGCCGCGCGCGCGTGAGCGTCCCCCGGATCACCTGAGCAGCCGCGCCCACTGATCGAGGGCCGGCAGCACCTCGTCGCGCCCCGCCGATGGCACGCGGAACACCACCTCGGTGACGCCGAGCTCGCGGTAGTAGGCGAGCTTGCCGGCGTCAGGGAGCGTCCCGAACGGCACGAGCCGCAGCGTCGACGGATCACGCCCGCGCGCTTCCATCGCGCGGCGGAGGTCGGGCAGCGCGGCGGCGAGCCCGGCGCCCCCGATCGGCATCCACCCGTCGGCCCACTCGGCGAGGTGCGCGAAGAGCCTCGGACCCGCGCCGCCGCCGAGCAGCACGGGCACGCGCCGCCTCGGCTTCGGCCACGCCCAGCTCGGCGCGAGGCGGACGCGCTCTCCGTCGTACGACGCGACGTCGTGCTCCCAGAGCGCCCGCATCGCCAGCGTGTGCTCGCGCGCGACGGCGCGGCGGTCGGAGAAGACGAGGCCGTGGTGCTCGGCCTCGTCCTGGTTCCACCCGAAGCCGACCCCGAGCACGACGCGGCCGCCGCAGAGGTGGTCGAGCGTCGCCACCTGCTTCGCGGTGACGATGGGCTCTCGCTGCGCGACGAGGCAGACGCCCGTACCGAGCTCGATGCGGGTCGTCACGGCCGCGGCCTGCGCGAGCGCGACGAACGGATCGAGCGTCCGCTTGTACTCCTCCGCGAGCTCGGCGTCGCCCGTCGGAGGCGGCGTCGTGCGGCTCGTCGGGATGTGCGTGTGCTCGGGGAGATACAGCGAGTCGAACCCGCGCGCCTCGACCTCCCGCGCGAGCTCGGCCGGCGGCATCGACAGATCGGTCGCGAACATCGTGACGCCGTGGCGCATCGCCCGCGGAGCTTACCCGCTGATTGGCCTCGCCCGGTCGCGTCGTGGTACCGCGAACGCGATGGAGCCCACCCCCCGACCCACGTGGCCCCGGCGCCTGCTCCGGCTGACGTGGCTCCTGGTGAAGGTGGGCGTGGCGCTCGGGGTGGTGGGGACGCTGGCGGTCGCCCTCTTGTTCCACAAGGTCGCGCGAGACCTCGGCGACGTGCGCAGCCTGCGGTCGTCGTACCGCCCGGCGCAGGTGACGCGGATCCTCGGGCGCAACGGCACCTTGCTCGCGGAGCTGTTCGTCGAGCGGCGCACGGTCGTGAAGATCGCCGACATCCCGCCGCGGATGCGCCTCGCGATGCTCGCGGCGGAGGACGCCGGGTTCTACGAGCACGAGGGGCTCAACTACCTCGGCATGCTGCGCGCCTTCATCGTCAACGTGCGCGCGGGGCGGACGCGGCAGGGCGGCTCCACGATCACGCAGCAGGTCGTGAAGAACATCCTGCTCGACCCGGAGCGCACCTACGAGCGCAAGCTGAAGGAGGTCGTGCTCGCCCGGAGGCTCGAGCAGGAGCTCTCGAAGGACGAGATCCTCGAACTCTACCTCAACCACATCTACTTCGGCGGCGGGCGCTACGGCATCGAGGAGGCGGCGCGCTACTACTTCGGCAAGAGCGTGCGCGACGTCACCGACGCCGAGGCCGCGCTGCTCGCGGGGCTGCCGGCGGGGCCCGAGCACCTCAGCCCGCGCCACGACATGAGGCGGGCGCTCGCGCGGCGCGCGTTCGTGATCGGGCAGATGGAACAGAAGGGGTTCCTCGACGCGGCCCGCGCGGAGCGAGCGCGCGGTGAGCCTGTCCGCCTGGCGCCGGTGGTCGAGGCGCAGAGCCAGCTCGCGCCGGAGGTCGTCGAGATCGTCCGCCGCACGCTGCGCGAGCGCGCCGGCGACGGGTACACGCGCGGCGGGTACACGGTGCACACCACGATCGACGCGCGCCTGCAGGCCGCCGCGCGCAAGGCCGTGCGCGAGAACCTCCAGGCGCTCGATCGTCGCACCCGCGCGCAGGGGCCGTTCAAGCCGCCTCCGCCGACGAAGAAGGGCCACCGGGTCAAGCCGGAGGACAAGCCCTTCGAGGGCACGCCGAAGCCCTCCGAGCTGCACCGGACGCTCGTCGGCGTCGTCACGGGCACCCACGACGACACGGGCGTCATCGACGTCGGCGTCGGCGAGGTCGAGGGCGCGCTGAAGCTGAGCGAGCTCGCGCGCTACAACCCGAAGAACCTCCCGGCGAGCGCGTTCGCGGCGATCGGCGCGCCCGTGCGGGTGACGCTCCTCGGGCCGCTGCCGGCGGGCGAGCGGCGCGGGCGGGTGCCGCTGCGGCTCGAGGCGGGCGCGGAGGGCGCGCTCGTGGCGCTCGATCCGAAGACCCGCGACGTCCTCGCGCTCATCGGCAGCTACGAGGCCGCGCAGGGCGCGCTCGATCGCGCGACCCAGGCGAAGCGTCAGCCTGGCTCGACGTTCAAGGCGGTCGTCTACGGGTACGCCCTCTCGCAGCGCAGGATCACGCCGGCGTCGCTGTTCGACGCGGCGCCCGGCGGCGGTCGACACGCCGACGACGCGCCGCTCACCCAGCCGATGCGCCTGCGCGACGCCGTCGCGAAGAGCGTCAACCCGGTCGCCCAGCGCGTGCTGCTCGACGCGGGGCCTCAGCCGATCGTGAGGTTCGCGGAGCAGCTCGGCGTGCGCTCGAAGCTCGGCGCCGATCTCTCGCTCGCGCTCGGCTCGTACGAGGTCGCGCCGATGGAGATGGCCGACGTCTACGCGACCTACGCCGCGGGCGGCGTGCACGTCGCGCCGCGCCTCGTCACGAGGATCGTCGGCCCCGACGGCGCCGAGGTGAAGCTCGAGGAGCGCGCGGCGCCCGCGCAGGTGCTCGACGAGGCGAGCGCGTACCTGATGACCGATCTGCTCCGCTCGGTGGTCGAGCGCGGCACGGCGACGAAGGCGCGCGAGCTCGGGCGGCCGGCCGCCGGCAAGACCGGCACGACCAACCAGGCGAAGGACGCGTGGTTCGTCGGGTACACGCCGTCGATCGTGTGCGCCGTGTGGACGGGCTACGACGAGCCGCGCCCGCTCGGCGGCGGCAAGGAGGCGGGCGCGACGGCCGCGCTGCCCGCGTGGGTCAGCTTCATGAAGGTGGCGCACGAGGGCGCGCCCGTCGTCGACTTCGTCCGCCCGTCGGGGCTCGTGGTCGTGAAGATCGATCCCGCGACCGGCAAGCGCGCGTGGGAGGGGCAGGAGGGCGCGATCGACGAGGTGTTCCTCGCGGGCACCGAGCCCGCGGAGACGGCCGAGCCCGACGCGGGCGCGCCGGACGCGGGAGGGGAGAGCGACGCAGGGCACGAGGCCGGCGCGGGCGCGCCCGAGGCCCCCGCCCCGCCGAGCAGCGCCGCGCGCGAGGCGTCGCTGCCCGGGCGGCCGCCGTGATCAGCTCGTCGGCGACGCGGCGTCCTCGCGCTGCGCGCGCGCGACGAGCCAGTAGCCGCCGAGCCCGAGCAGCGTGAGCAGCGTGAGGCCGCCGTAGAGCTTCGCGGCGCCGAGGTTCGACGTCAGCGCGTGCGTGATGCGCGCGCCGAACGGGCGCTTCGGCGCGGAGGCTCCGCCCTTCTCGCCGACGAACACGGGGCCCTTCGGGCCGAACGTGATCACGCGCGCGGTCGGCGGCGCGAACCTCGAGATCTTCGGCGACGCGAGGCCTGCGAACAGCGCGCCCGCCGCGTCGCCGCGCGTCTCGCCCTTCCCGGCGCGCTTCGAGAAGCGCTCGAGCGCCGCCTTCGCGTCCTTCTTCTTGCTGCCGGGCTCGCCCATCACCGCGAGCACGGTGCGCACGCTGCGCGCGCCGATGACGGAGGGGCCGAGCTTCTGACCCGACGCGTCCGAGAGCGCGGTCGACGCCTTCGCGGCGAGGTCGGCCACCGTCTTCGGCACGACGGGCAGCTCGCCCGCGTCGCCGTCCGCGCGGACGCCGCTGACGGCCGGCGCGAGGCCCCCACCGAGGTAGCCGAGCGCGCGCGCGCCCATCGCGGCCGCGACCGGATCACCCGAGCGGAGCGCGACATAGGCCGCGTCGAAGGCGTCGTCCCACGCGGCCGACCGCTTGTCCTCGCTCGCCTCCGCGAGCCCCTGCGCGAGCGTGCGCAGCCACCCGTCGCGCAGGAACTCCGCCGCCGCGAGCCCACCGCCCGCGAGCGACGCGGCCGTCGCGGCCTCGGGCACGGCGCCCGTCTGCTTCCCCTCGAGGACGGGCAGCAGATCGGCCTTCGTCAGCGTCGTCCAGACCTCGCCCTTGCCCGCCGTCAGCGCGATGGGCTTCGCCGCGACCTTCGCGTTGCCCGTGAGCAGCGACGCGGTGCCGGCGCCCTTCGACGTCAGCGACACGCCGGCGGTGAGCACAGCGCCGTCGTAGATGGGCGCGCCGAGCGCGCGCACGTCGACGCGCATCCGGCCGGGCGGATCGACCTCGCCGCCGGCGAGCACGTCGCCCTCGACGACGTGACGAAACAGCACGGTGTGCTCCTCGCCGCGCTTCAGCGGCGCCATGTACGGGCGGAGGCGATCGCCGCCCGGCGCGTCCGCGATGGCCCACGGCTTGTGCACGTCGGCGTCGACCGTCTGCCAGCCGAGGAACCGCGACACCGCGCCCGCGCGCAGCGTCGTCACCTGGATGGCGTCGGGCCGGAGCATGCAGCTGCCGCCCTTCTGCGCGCGGACGCGGATCGCGACGTCGATCACGGCGGCCGTGCGCCGCGCCTCGGCCGTCATCGTGATCGCGGACACCACGCAGTCGACGCCGCCGCCCATCATCGGGTGGCCGGGCACGCCGCGCGGCTGCGCGAGAGCGGGCGCCGCGGAGGTGGACAGGCCAGCGAGGAGGAGCGCAGAAATACGGGCTTTCGACATCGGAGCGGGCGCACCCTAGTGCCAACAGAGCAAAACTCAACGTGGAATTCGGCCTCGTTCCCGCGCGCTGAACCGGCGCGCAGGCGGCGCCACAAAGCGCGACCGCCCCTCGTCCGCGCGGGAGGAGGGGCGATCGGGCAGGCGAGGAGAGGGCTACTTCTTCCTCGTCGCCTTCACGGGAGCCTTCAGCAGATCGTCGGCCATCTTCGCGGCGCGGTCGGTCTTCTCCCAGGAGAACTCCTTGCGGCCGAAGTGCCCGTACGCCGCCGTCGCCTTGTAGATGGGCTTCAGCAGATCGAGCTGATCGATGATGGCCTTCGGGCGCATGTCGAAGTTCTTGTGGAGGTACGCCGAGAGCACGTCGTCGCCGACCTTGCCGGTGCCGAACGTGTTGACGTAGACGCCGACGGGCTGCGCGACGCCGATCGCGTACGCGATCTGCACCTCGCAGCGGCTCGCGAGCCTCGCGGCGACGACGTTCTTCGCGACGTAGCGCGCGTAGTAGGCGGCCGAGCGATCGACCTTCGACGGATCCTTGCCCGAGAACGCGCCGCCGCCGTGGCGACCCATGCCGCCGTAGGTGTCGACGATGATCTTGCGACCCGTGAGGCCGCAGTCGCCCTGGGGACCGCCGACCACGAAGCGCCCCGTGGGGTTGATGAAGATCTTCGTCTTCTTGTCGATGAGCTTCGCGGGGATGATCTTCTTGATGACGAGCTCGCGGATGGCCTCGTCGATCTGCTTGTTCTTCGCGGACTCGGCGTGCTGCGAGCTGACGACGATGGCGTCGATGCGCGTGACCTGGCCGTCGGCGTAGTCGACCGTGACCTGCGTCTTGCCGTCGGGGCGGAGGAACCCCGCCTTGCCGTTCTTGCGGACGGCCGACAGCTGCCGCGCGAGCGCGTGCGCGTACTGGATGGGCGCGGGCATCAGCTCCGGGGTCTCGTCGCACGCGAAGCCGAACATCAGGCCCTGGTCGCCGGCGCCCTGCTCCTTGTGCTTCCCCTCGCCCTCGGTGACGCCCATGCTGATGTCGGGCGACTGCTTCTCGACGGCGGTGAGGACGGCGCAGGTGTTGCCGTCGAAGCCCATCGACGAGTCGTTGTAGCCGATGTCCTTCACCGTCTCGCGGACGAGCGTCGGGATGTCGACCCACGCGGTCGTGGTGATCTCGCCGGCGACGACGACCATGCCGGTCTTCGCGAGCGACTCGCACGCGACGCGCGACGAGGGATCTTTCGCGAGCATCGCGTCGAGCACGGCGTCGGAGATCTGGTCGCAGATTTTGTCCGGGTGACCCTCGGTGACCGACTCGGAGGTGAACTGGTAGCTCATGCTGGTCCTCTGTTTGAAAACGACGAAGGGCGGGCCTGTTAGCACGGACCACCCCGAGCCGACAACGACCGCGGGACCGCGGGGCCCGGTTTTGCTAGGCTCGGCGCGCGCGTGGCCAAGAACCGCATCTTCTTCCCGCAGCTCGCGTTCGACGTGTGGCTCTCGGACGGCCACGTCGAGCTCCGCGGCGACGAGCTGACGATGAAGGACGAGGGCCGCTCGTACCGCATCTCCGAGGCGGTGCGCGTGCTCGGCGAGGTCACCGGCACGCCCGATCCGCACGAGCTCGTCGGGCGCGTGAAGAGCCGCGGGTACCTGCAGGAGCTCGGCGCCGAGATCGTCGAGGGCAGCATGATCATCGGCGACAACGCCTACGACGTCGTCGTCGGGTTCTCCGGGGTGCCGGTCGGCTCGTACGAGGAGCACGTCGCCGAGCAGAGCCGTCGCGACCGCGACTCGCTGTTGCCGGCGACCGACGAGGATCTGCTCGGGCAGTTCCTGTCGCGGGTGCTCTGAGCCGCGCGAGGTCAGGGATGTACGTCACGCTCGCAGAGATCGCCTTCTTCTTCGGCGTCGCGGCGTACCTCGGCGCGACGGTGCTCTCCTTCACGCACCTCGCGCGGCGCACGCCGCCGCACCGGGGCGCCGCGTGGCTGCTCGGCGCTGGGGGCGCGGGGCACCTCGGGTACCTCCTGTTCGCGAGCCTGCTCGCGGGCGTGTGCCCGGTCGAGAGCGTGCACGTGGCGCTGAGCGCGGCGGTGCTGGTCACCATCGGCGCGTACCTGGCGACGCGCGCGCGGTTCCGCCTCGACGCGGTGGGCGCGTTCGTCGCGCCGATCGCGCTCGCCTTCCTGCTAGGCACGCGCATCGTCGGGCTCGACGCCGACGCGCGCGGGCGCATCCCCCCGATGCTGCTGACCCTGCACGTCGCGGCGAACCTCGTCGGCGTCGCGTTGTTCCTGCTCGCGTCGGTGACGGCGGGGCTCTACCTCTACGCGGAGCGCCAGCTGAAGCACAAGCGCTCGCGCGCGATCGCGGGGCGCCTGCCGCCGCTCGACGCGCTCGACCGCGCGGAGCACAGGTTCTTGCTCGTGGGGTTCCCGATGCTGACGCTCGGCATCGTCACCGGCACGGCGTGGGCGCACAAGCTCGAGGCCGGGACGCCGAGCGAGGTGCTGCGCGCGGCGCTCGGGTACCTCGCGTGGGCGCTCTTCGCGGGGGTGCTGCTGCTGCGCGCGGGCGCGGGGTGGCGCGGGCGGCGCGCGGCCGTCGGCACGCTGCTCGGGTTCGCCGTCTCGGTCCTCGTCGTGTGCGTGTACCTCGTGCGGCAGGGGGCGCCCTCGTGATCGCGATCGTCGGCATCTCGCACCGCACCGCGCCCGTCGAGGTGCGCGAGCGCGTCGCCGTCGCGAAGGACTCGCTGCCCGAGGCGCTCGCGCGGATGGTCGCGTCGCCGTCGGTCGGGGAGGTGGTGTGCCTGTCGACGTGCAACCGCGTCGAGCTGATCGCGGCGCCGCGCGCGGACGCGCCGCTCACGCGCGTCGCGGACGAGCTCGCCGCCGCGCTCGAGGAGCTGGCAGGGGCGGGCGGCCTCGGCGGCGCGCTCGCGCCGCACCTCGCGCGGCACGTCGGGGACGAGGGCGTGCGGCACCTGTTCCGCGTGGCGTCGTCGCTCGACTCGATCGTCGTCGGCGAGCCGCAGATCCTCGGTCAGCTGAAGGACGCGCTCGAGGCCGCGGAGGCGGCCGGGACGGTGGGGCCCATCCTCTCGCGCGCGGTGCAGAAGGCGCTGATGACGGCGAAGCGCGTCCGCACCGAGACGGCCATCGGGCGCGGGCTCGTGTCGGTGTCGAGCGCGGCCGTCGATCTCGCGGCGCAGATCTTCGGCGACCTCGCGGGCAAGACCACGCTGCTCGTCGGCGCGGGCGAGATGGCCGAGGCCGCGGCGGAGATCCTCGTGAAGCAAGGCGGCGCGCTGCTGGTGACGAACCGCCGCCCCGAGCGCGCGGCGGAGCTCGCGGCCAGGTACGGCGGCGCGACGCACCCGTTCGAGGATCTCGAGGGCGCGCTCGCGCGGGCGGACGTCGTGCTGTCGAGCACCTCCGCGCGCGGGTTCGTCATCGATCGCGAGCTCGTGCGGCGCGCGCTCCGTCGGCGGCGCGGCGGGGCGCTGTTCCTCATCGACATCGCGGTGCCGCGCGACATCGATCCCGAGGTCAACGGCCTCGACGGCGTCTTCAGGTACGACATCGACGATCTCGAGGCGATCGTCGCCGAGGGGCTCGGCGCGCGCCGCGACGAGGCCGCGCGCGCCGCGCAGATCTGCGACGAGGACGCGAAGAAGCTCGGCGCGTGGATGGAAGCGCGCGGGGTCGTGCCGACGCTGGTCGCGCTCCGCGCGCGCACGAAGCAGGTGGTCGAGGCGGAGCTCGAGCGCTCGCTCTCGGGGAAGCTGAAGCACCTCGGCGAGCCCGAGCGGGCGGCGCTGCACGCGATGGTCGAGGCGGCGGTGAACAAGCTCGTCCACTCGCCGACGGTGCTGCTGCGGAGGCACGCGAGCGAGCCGC
This sequence comes from Polyangiaceae bacterium, assembly GCA_020849655.1. Taxonomy (GTDB): domain Bacteria; phylum Myxococcota_A; class Polyangia; order Polyangiales; family Polyangiaceae; genus JADLFU01. Next base: position 10,766 of record JADLFU010000020.1, read on the forward strand.
GCGGCGAGCAGCTGGCGCAGGCGGTGCGGGAGCTCTACGAGCTGCCCGACGTGGCGGTCATCGAGGAGGCGCGCGCGTCGAAGAAGGGCGGCTGAGCTACGGTCCGATCCTGTTCGAGATGTTCGATACGGCGGTCGCGTGCACAACGCTCACTTCGCCAGGTCTGCACCGCACCCCTCGCAGAACTTGGCGTCCGAGTCGTTCTTGCGTGAGCACGATCGGCACACCGCGGGGGCGAGCGAGACACCGCACCTCTTGCAGAACCTCGCCGCCGGCCCGTTGACCAGCGAACACGACGGGCACGCCACGCGCGTTGACGATTCCCCGGCGCGACGGGCTCGAAGCGACGGGTTCGTGTCTTCGTCGGTGGGCGGAAGGGTCGGCGCGTCAGACTTCTCGCCCAACGACGCTCGGTAGCGTCGAGACCAGAAGGCGACGGACAGGAAGTGCATGAGCCACATTTCGACCCTCTCTGCGTTGCTCGTGTCCGGAATGAGGACGCCAGCACTCGGGATCGCCAACGCAATCAAGAACACCCAGCGAGCCTTGGCGGAGGCGGGTGCCGCGAGGCGCGCGATTCGGACCCAAATCCACCCGGCGATGAACGAGCCGATCAACGAGCCGACGAAGTAAGCCATCGACCGAAGATACACGGCAGGACGATCGCGGCGCTCGCCTGGCTCGTCACCGGCCGAGCAGTTCCGCGAGGTGGCTCTCGTAGCCCCTGAGCGCTTCGTGGCGCTCGCGCTCGAAGGCGTCCCATTCGGTGAACGCGAACTGAGCGAGCAGCGCGCTTGCGTGCTCCCACGCGGCGCGCTCCTCCTCTACGATGAACCGCATCGACTTCGCGCGCCTGGCCCAAGCCCGCCTAGGCCGCGTTCGCGGAGGACTAGCGGCGTTCACGATGCCCTTGTGGCGCTCGTAGCCTGACGGCCCGTGGAGGTAGCAGAGGAAGTGCCCGATCTCGTGCGCGAGGATCGCCAGTTCTGAGGCCACGTCGGGCAGCGCCCCCGCCGGGTCCGGCTCGCATGGATCCCGCGGGAGAGTCCCTCTCGCGATCGCGATCCTTCCGTCTGGGTAGAACTTGCCGCGCTCCCCGATCGAGAGGACGTCGGAGGGGCAGGGCCCAGGGCTCACATAGAACACGAGCAGGCCCCGCCCGGACACGTCGGAGAATGGGCGCCCGGCGAAGGCGTTCCATACGGCGAGGTAGCAATCCCGGGGAGTCACCGCGCGTGGCGTACCCGACGCGCCAGGTTTCGCAAGAGTCCGCGCGCTACACACACACGACATCGGCACCGAGGCGCCGCGGAGCATCCCCGGAACCCGGCCTTCTTGCGCGCCGGATCGTCGCGACCGCGGCACGGCAGAACGCGCCCGCGTCGCGGTAGAGGTCGCTCTGCGGCGGCGACGCCTGGCCCGCTTGAGCGACGAGGCGCACCGCGTGCGTCGTCCCACCGATCGCGTTCAAATAGGTGAAGCGCCCGGTCACGATGCCGCAGAAGCGCGCCGTGCTGTTCGCGACGAGCGCACCCGTGTCGCCGACGGCCACGAAGCGAATCACGCCGCTGTCGAGCTTCAATGCGCCGCTTGTACAGCCGGGGAGGTGCCGACCTTCTCGGCGACGATCTCGGCGATCGTTCCCGACGCGCAGATCCGCTTTCCGCGGTCGAGATCCGAATCGTTCATCACCTTGGCGGCGGACGTTTCGGGTTGAATCGCCGAGACGTCCGACCAGCGCATGCCGACTGCACGTTGGGCCACAGGCCGAGATCGAAGGCGACCTCTCCGTCTCCGTCGTTGGGCAGCTGAAAGCGGAACGACGCCAATGCGCGTCGACGGAGCCGCTGGGGTCTCGGCGCTGGCTGGCCCGCGAGGGCCGCGGTCGCCGGGGAGCGGACACCGGCGCCGCCGCGCCGCAAGCCGCCCACGCCGCGCGCCTCGAGGAGGCCGCGGGGGAGCTCGAAGACGCGCGCGACCTGGTCGTCGCCGCGGGATCCGTACCCGGCCATCACCTGCGCGAGCCGAGCGGCCGCGACGTGATGGTGCTGTTCGGCGACGGGGCGGGCGCCGTCGTCATCGGGCCGAAGGAGACGGACGATCCGCGCGACGACAGGCGGTTCCCACTCGTGGTCGTGCGGACGCCGGCCGAGTTTCGCGACGCGGATCTCACGGAGGTGTTCCGGCGGTTCGAGGCCAATTTCGCGCGACGGGAGCGCTACGCGCTCTTGCTCGACACGACGCTGCACAAACCTCACGCGACGGGCACGCTGCGCCGCCGTCAGGTCGTGGCGACCAGGCCCTCAGAAGCTCCCACGCGCGCCGAGCGCCACGCCGCCCGGCAACAGGGCCGCCTCGGGCACCACTGACAGCTCGGGCAGCGGCCGCGGGCGCACCTCCCGCACCTCTGGCACGAACGTCAGGTGGGCGTGCACCACGCCGCCGACCGCCGTCGCGACGAACGCCCCGAACGCGAGGCGGTTGAGCAGCACGAGCCGGTCGCGCTGCTCGATGGTGGCCGCGCGATCGCTCGTGCCAGAGACGTAGTTGGCCTCGATGCTCTCCTTCGCGAAGTAGGTGACGACCGAGGCCGTCGCGAACGCGGCCTCCGCGCCCATGAACACGAGCCCGAGCGAGCGCTGGCCGTTCTGCAGCTGGCCGACGCCGAACGGCACCGTCGCGAACACGCGCGAGTTGCGCTTCACGAGGTACTCCTCGCGCGCGAGCCGCTCGAGGGTCGCGAGCCGCAGGGCCTCCCTGCGGCGCTCCTCCTCCTTGCGCTTGCGCTCGGCCTCCTCCTTCGCGAGGCGCTCGCGCTCGATCCGCTCGATCTCGGCCGTCATGCGCGCGCGCACGCGGGCGAACTGGTCGAGCACGCGCCGCGAGAACGCGGCCGGATCGGGGCGAAAATTCGGATCGTCGAGCACGAGGCTCTCCATCGCCTTCGCGGCCTCCGTCGCCTTGTCCTGCGCGAGCAGGCACGCGGCGAGGTACATGCGCGAGCGCTTCACGAGGCGCGCCTCGCGGACGTCCTTGCGAGCGAGGAAATCGGTGAACCGCAGCACGCAGAGCGCGTGCTCGTCGCGGTCGTAGGCGTTGACCGCCTCCTCGAAGTCGCTGACCTCGTCCGCCCGCGCGCGCGCGCTCACCGACGCGACGGCGAGCACGACGAGGAGCGCGGGCGACCAGCGCATGCGGCGGGGACTCTACCGGTGCGCGATCGCCCCACCAAGCGCGCTCACGCAGCGCTCGGTCACTTGTCGCTCTCGTCTTCCTTCTTCTCGTCGTCGTCGTCGTCGTCGTCGTCGTCGTCGTCGTCTTCGTCGTCGTCGTCGTCGTCGTCGTCGTCGTCGTCGTCTTCGTCGTCTTCGTCGTCGTC
>JADLFU010000021.1 GCA_020849655.1 Polyangiaceae bacterium
CACCGTGCCGGCGAGGTCGAAGGACAAAGGGATCGACGTCGTCGCGGACATCGAGGTCGGCATCACGTCGGTGCGCGAGGTTGTGCAGGCGAAGCGGCACGCGAAGGCCGTTCAGCGGAAAGAACTCGACGCGCTGCGGGGGTGCCTCCATCGGTTTAAGGCCGTCCGCGGGACGCTTATCACTACTGGCACCTTCTCACGGGGGACGATCGACGCCGCGATCGAGGCGGGTGCGGCGCCGATCACGCTGATCGACGGCGCGAAGCTCGTCGACCTGCTCATCGAGTTCGGCGTTGGCGTGAAGCGAAACCCCATCGAAACCCTCGAGATCATCCACGAGGTGTTCGCCGCTGACGCGACACCCGACGCGGGCCGCTGAGGACCGCGGCTCAGCCGGCGGTCGCCACTGGGCACCGCCTCTTGAGCGCGGACGGGCACCCCGAGCACGCCTCGCGGCCGACGTGCATGCAATCCGTCGCCAGCGCCCGACGGTTCGCCGCGCTCATGAACAGGTACATCGCCTGCTGGACGAGGCGCGGGTTGAACGGGTGCAGTCTGCCGTCGAGCTCTCGAAGATCGATCTCGCGCGCGAGGGCGCGGACGAATTCTCGGCGCGCATCGTAGCTGCGCGCGCCGCGGTACCCGACCGACGCGAGGAAGAGGTCGACGTTGCTGTCGATCACGACGAAGTAGGTCCAGTCGACGCCGCGGCTCCACGGCGCGGCTCCCGCGGAGAGATCCGGGTTCGACACCGCGGACAGGAACATGCTCGCGATCTTCTGGCTGACGCGCCACGCGCGCGAGAGCGTCACCTCGAGGGCCCGCGCGCGCGCCGCGGGGTCCTTTTCTTGTCGAAGCACGCTCCGCCGCACCGCTGGCAGGTCCAGCGCCCCCGCCTCGCGGACCATGAGCGCGAGCGAGGTCGGGACCTTTCCGAAGTGGCCGTAGCGCTTCAGGAGCACCGTGTGGCGCTTCAGGTGGCACGCGGCGCTCGGGTTCGCGCGGCAGCGACCGAGGCGCGTCCGCGGATCCTTGGCGAGGTCGCACTCCTCGGCGAGAGCCTCCGTGGATCGCATGCGCGAGCAGGCGTGTTGGTCGACGAGCCGGAGAAGGCGGCGTTGGCTCGTGAGCTCAAGCGCGTCGGCGGCGGAGATCCCCCGGAGGATTCGCAGGATCTGCACGTCTTGTCGGCGCTGGAACATCGTCGTGGCGACGAGCAGCCGGAAGAGCGCGTCGGCGTCGCCGGAGCGCAGGTCGGCGTGACTGATGGCGAAGGCTCCGACGCGCGATTCGTCGCAGAACATGCCGATGACGCCGGGGTCCGAGGGCGTGCCGAAGTGCCGCTCCAGGTACCAGCGAACTACGGCCTCGGCGGCGCGGACCTGCGACGGACGCGGTCGGCGCAGCGACGGTGAAGGCATCAGTACGGCTCTGCGAACAGCTCCCGCTGCTCCCTCGCTTGAGGACGACCGACCCGGGCGCCGTGTCGGATCGGGTGGACGAGCGTATGCCGCGACACCTCCTCGAGCACGTCGTCCGACGCGATGCGGTTGTGCAGCCAGCGCTCGCGCCACCACGCCGCGATCTGGGCGGTCACGTCGGGAGAATCCAAGGGGATCAGGTACTGCGGCTTCGCATCAAGGCCCAGCAGGAAGGTGTTGAGGTTGCGGACAAGACTCACGGCGTAGACGACGCGCGGCCGGTGATGACGGAGCAGAAACCCCGACGGGAGACCGAGCAAGTCCAGTGCCTGGCGCACCTTCCGCAGCTTCGGGCTCACACCTTCCCCGAAGATGCTGTTCACCCGCTGTCCACCTTCCGACTGGTGCACGAGATCGGCGAGCGCTTCGACCGTGGCGTCGGAGTACTGCGAGGTGCCAAACGACTCGGAGTGCCCCAGCTCCAGGTACCGGACAACGTCTGGGTCGCGTCCGCCGAGCCGGCCGCACGGGACCTTGATGCGGTTGTACTGGCTGGACCCGACTCCATAGAGCGACGTGGTGCCGAGGAGGACAAGGGTCGGCGCGCGGACGATCGGACGACCGGCCATGGACGACGCGATCTCGCTCTCCGCGTCGCTGTAGCGGCGACGGTACTCGCGTACGACCTCCGGGCTCGCGGCGAGCATGGCGACCAGCTTGCCGCCGAGGATCGCGTTGTACGGCTGAACGGCGCCGCAGACCGCGATGTCGGCGACGGCGATCCCCACGCGGTCCCCCTTTGCCTTCTTCAGCACCTTGCGGATCACGTCGCTGCCGACGCCGGTGCTGGCCAGTTCGGCGAGGCGCTCCGCGCTCGGGCGGCGACCGAATGCCGCCTTGAGCACGGCCCGCGCCCGCAGGTACGAGGCCAACGCCAGGGCGCGCTTGCTACGAAACAGGTGCGTGCGCGCCTTCGCGACCCAGTGCTCAGCGCTCGACGCGCCGACACGCTTGCCCTTGTGATCGCGCGAGCGCACGTACCGATGGTGAAGCTTGCGCTGCGCTACGCTCTCCTCCAAGAGCCGCTCGATGACTCCATCGGTCGGCTCGGAGAGGTCACGCGCGGAGAGAAGCCCATCCTCGAGCAGGTCCGCGACGTAGACTTCGTCCACGGCCGCGTCGACCACGCCGACGAGCCACGCCGCGAGGTCTCGCGAAGGCTCCGCCCGCACGCGAGCGAGGAAGGTGTCAGGGTGCCAACCGATCCACGTGTCCCGCTCTCGAATCTGCATCACCGGGCTGCTGAGGGCGCCGATGCCCACGACAGGATGCAACGGCGCCGCTCGGTCGCGCACGAGGAACATCATCGTGCGGCCGGGGACGCTGGTGTACTGGTTCGACCACGTGTGGCGGAAATAGCGCCACACGTCCATCAAGCGGAGGCCGGTGAACTGGCACGTGGCGTCCTCGGTGACGAACTCGAGATAGGGATCGGTCACCTCAGCGAGTACGCCGGCCCAACCGTTATTGGCGTGGGCGCGCGCGCGCCGCAGGCCCTCCGCTAGCGCGCGGCCGTCGCGCATCAGCGAGAAGATCGAGACGAACCTGCCGTCGAAGAGGCGCGGTCGTTCCACCGAGCGGAGGAACTTTTGGACTGCGGCCTGCTTCAGCTGGCCGTCGCGCTTCACCAGCTCCTGTCGCCGAAGCCTCGCCTTCTCGCCGGCGCGATCGTCGACAACGGGCGCGGGCGGCTGGACCTGCACGCAGTCCATCCGAACTCGCAGCCTCCACCCCTGCACCCCGAGGTCTGCGAGCACGAGCCCGGCAGCGAGGAGCGCCTGGCGGTCGGCGCGTCGCGACGTGCGCGTGGTCTGGGCGAACGTGGTCCGCAGGTCGTCCATCGAGTCCTCGATGTCCTCGTCGCGGGGCACCTTCGCGAGGGCGCGCGCGAGCGCAACGAAGGCGTCGCGCGACGCCTTGCTCGTGAGCGCGGGCGTCAGCTCGGTCCATCCGATGGCGGGGGTCGGCGTCATTTGTCGTTCAAAAACGCCGCGAGGGTGTTGCTCCACTCAAGCCGGTGCCGCGCGATCGAGGGGTCCTTGCCCCGCGCCGAGGCCTCGCTCCTCGCTGCTGCCAGGAGGAGCAACTCCACCTTGGCGCGCAGCTGCTGATCGCGCGGACTGTCACCGTCGGCGAGCGGCCGGTAGATCTCGCGGTAGAAGGGGTGATCCGGGTTCAGGATGAGGACCAAGCGCTCGCCGTCGTGCGCCAGGTTGAAGAAGCAGGTGTCCTTCACGGCTCCCTCGACGATCGCGTAGCGACCGGGCTTCGCCTCGGCTCCGCGCCGAAGAATCGGGTGGGTCTTCTCGAGCTCCTTCATGAGCCCCTTCGACTTCGGGTCCGCAGCCGTGGGGAGGGGGCGCAGCAAGTGATCGCGCTCGTCTGCCATGCGCTCCGCCTCGGAGAAGCGCTCCCCCGCCTTGACCGCCAGGTGCGCCTTCCGCGCGCGACCGTTTAGAGCGCGCGCCGTCGCCTCCAGGTCGGTCGTCAGGGCCTCGACGAGGTGGGCCTGCGGCCGCACCTGTTGCTTGGTGTGGGTGATGCCGAAGGCCTCGTCGAGGATGGGATCGAACGAAATCTCGCAGCGCCACCAGTCGTCGTAGTTCTCGCGGTGCTTCGTGCCCATGAAGAACCAGCCGTAGTCGACCTCGCGACCCGCGCGGATGATCGAGACCCCGGACCCCTTTGAGAGTCCGATCCGCCGCTTCTCTTCGTTCGAGAGCTTGTGCCACTCGTGAACCGGGAGTTCGGAGAAGCGGACGCGCACCCAGCCGGTCTTCCGGCCGTCGATCGGATCCGCGCTCACCTCGTAGCGCATCTCCTCTCCAAACAAGTGCCCGCCGGTGATCTCGGACTCGGGGTGCAGGTAGAGCGGATCGAACGGTGTGATCGCGTCGCCGTTGATGGTGATGCGGTGCCCCTTCCAGATCAGGTGTCGAAAGCGCCGGCCGAGGTCAGCTTCGAGCTTGCGCACGATCGTCGACACGCGCCGGTTGTCGAGGCGGTCACAGCGCGTCCATCGGACCAGCGTGCCCGACGCGCCGACGCAGGCCGAGGGCGGGGCCTTGACCATCTCCGGTCGGGGAACTTCCTGCATCTCGCAGCGAACGATGGCGTCGACGTCGAGCTGCGACACGTACACGCGCTCCGCGGGCTCGCTCGCGCGGGCGCGCCCGGCGCTCTTCTTCGGACCGGCTGGCGCCTGCCACGTGTACACCGTCAGGCAACGGGCCTGACTCAGCGAAGCGTTGGGGAGGCCCATCCCGTACCGACCGAGACCGCTGCGGTCTCCGAACCGAGTGCTACCCCCGAAGCGGAGCGCCTGCCGGAGCGTGAACGGGTCCATGCCGCACCCGTTGTCCAGGACTTCGACCTCGATCTCCTTCTCTCCGTCGTCTGCCGGCTCCGTCGTCGTGACGGAGATCGCGATCCGCGTCGCGCCCGCCTGAATCGAGTTGTCGACCAGCTCCGAGATCGCACTCGCGGTCCCCTTGTACCCGGAGTCGCGCGTCGCCTGGATGAACTTGTCCAGCGCGATGATCGAGCAGTCTTCTCCCTTGAGATCTCGGACAGCTTTCGTCATCGCCTTCTCGCTCGGTGGAAGTTCGTGGTGTGCGTGCACGTCTGCATCAGGCGCCCCCGCTTGCCTTGCGCAGCTTCGCGGGGGCCGGCGCGGCCTCCGCGGGCTCAAGCCGGTTTGAATACTCACGTATCGCGTCGACCTCGGCGCGGGTGAACACGATCTGGCGGTCGCGGTACCGACGACCAGGCGGAATTTTCCGCGCCTTCCGCCACCGCCACAGCGTCTGCCGAGCGACGCCCAACTCGCGGTGGATGTCGGCCGCCGTGAAGTACTCGACCCCGTCGATCTGGATCAGCATGGGAGCGCCTTCGCTGGTTGCACGTCGTCACCGGTCGTCACGTCTGTATCCGACGGGTGCACCTTATCGCGGACCGTCGCATAGCGTCAAGTAGTGCCTCGTATTGTCACGGCATCTAAGTATCGCAATTCATTGGTCTGACTGGCCCAGCGACGACGCTGGTGACGCCAGCTCCCGGCCGCCACGACCGCTCGCAGCCCCCGCTCCGTCACCGAGTCCCGCCCAGGCGGCACCTCCGCGAACAGCAGCGCCTCCTGGATGTCCGGGGCCAGCAGCGTCAGGTCGACGAGCTGCGTGACCCGCGCCCGCGTGAAGCCGAGCGTCCGCGCCGCATCGGCGAGGTCTTCGAACGCCCCCCCGTCGATGAGGCGCACGATCTCGTGCGCGACGGCGAGCATCCGCGCGACGCGCAGGGGCCGCCGCGCTTCAACCGCGGGCACGACCTCGTCGCCGACGGCGCCCCCGGCGCGCCCCCCGCGACGCCCCGGTAGCCGCTCCGACCGGCACGGCGCGCCCGAGAGCCCCTTCACCTCCGCCGCGATCAAGACGCCCTCGCGCCAGCGTCGCCGGTCGCAAGCTCGACATGCACCTGTTCGTGGGCAGCGTCGACGACGACCGCTCGCACAAGCGCGCGAACGAGCCGCACGCGGTTCACCTCGGTGAGCACGTCCCAGATCGCGTCGAACCGCTTCAGCGTGCCCTCGATCCAGCCAACCTCCGCCTCGACTCCGTCGAGGTCGTGCAGCTCGCGGCGCACCGTCGCGAGGCGGTCCTCCTGGCGCGCGACGATCTCGCTCTCCTCGTCGAGCCGGCGCGTGAGCACGCGCCGCGCGGCGTCCGGCGCGTCGCCGACGGCGATCCCGAGGCTGTGCACCCGGGACGACGCCTCGCCGATTGTCCGCGGCAGCGTCGCCGCTTCCGCCTCGAGGCGTGCGCGCTGCTCGCCGAGGCGGGCGCGGAGCTTCACGCCGACGTCGGCTGCGAACGCCGGCTCTCGCGCCTGGTCGCGGAGCATGCCGACCACGACCTCCTCGATGGGTGCCGCCGGCACCCGCGCCCGCGTCGGGCACGAGCCCGCGCCCTTCTTCTGGTACGTCCCGCAGCGGACGTAGCGGTAGGTGCGCCGGCCGTTCCGCGTGGTCTCGACCGTCATCGCCGCGCCGCAGCCGCCGCAGCGGACCAGGCCGCGCAGCAGGTGGTCGGCGCCGGCGCCGCGCCCGACGACGCGCGCGGGCTTGGTCATCATCCCGAGGACCCGATCGAGCTCCGCTTCCGGGATGATCACGTCGTGCTCGCCGGCGTAGCGCTCGCCGCCGTAGGCGATGAACCCCGCGTAGATGGGGTTCTTCAGGACGCGGAGCACGGCGTCCTTCGTGAAGCGCCGCGCCTGCTTCGTCGTCCGCCCGGCGCCGTTCAGCTGCGACACGATCCGCACGAGCGATCGGTGCGCAGCGTACTCGCGGAAGATATCGCGCACGATCGCCGCCTCGGCGTCGTCGATGACGAGCTTGCCGCCCTCGAGCCGGTAGCCGAGCGGCACCGGCCCACCCGTCCAGTGGCCCTTCTTGCGCGCGGCGACGATCTTGTCGCGCGTGCGCTCGCTGATCATCTCGCGCTCGAACTCAGCGAACGACGCGAGGAGCCTCATCGTGAGCCTCCCCATCGCGTCGGCCGTCGAGAAGTTCTGGGTCACGGAGACGAACGCCGCCTCCGCCTTCGCCAGCCGCTCCATCGTGTTCACGAAGTCGAGCAGCGAGCGCGACAGCCGGTCGACCTTGTAGACGACGATCACGTCGATCGCGCCGGCGTCGACGTCGTTCATGAGACGCTGGAACGCCGGGCGATCGGTGTTCGCGCCCGTGAAGCCGCCGTCATCGTACCGCTCGGGCACGACGGTCCACCCGGCCTGCCGCGCGACGTAGGAGAGGCAGGCGTCGCGCTGCGCGTCGAGGCTGTTGAATGCCTGGTCGAGCCCCGCCGACGTGGACTTGCGCGTGTAGATCGCGCAGCGCTTCGGCGCCTCCACGGCGCTCGGCTGGCTGGTCTGGCGCTTCATCGGCGTGGCTCCGCGTCGCGCTCGGTCGGCGCAGGCGGCGCCGCACGGTCGAGCGCGACCACGAGCTTCTCGAGCAGATCAGCGACGCGCCCGAGGTTGCGCGCCAGCTCCGGCACGGTGTGCTCGTAGAAACGGTGGCCCATCTGGGTCCGGTGGAACGGCACGTCGCTCACCGCTTCCCCCAGGGCTTCGTGAGGCCGAAGAAGGCGAACCCGTTCCAGTTGGTGCCCGTGATCAGGCGCGCGATCTTCGACAGGCTCGCGTGCTGCTCGCCGCCGTAGGTGAAGGCGTCGGCGCCGACCTTCACGACGTGCTCACGGTCGCCCCACTTCTTCTTGAACGTCGTCCCCGCAGGGGGCAGCCGCGGATCGCGCTTCGCCGCCGGGGGCTCCGCCGCCGGCTCGGGCGCCGCCGCGATCGCGCCGACCGGGACGCCGCGACGGCGGATCGGCGAGTCCTTCGCGAGCTCGCGGATGCGCGCCTTGGCGCGATCGGAGAGCCCGCCCTCGGCCCGTTCCTGCAGGCGGTAGCCGATGCGCTTTCGCAGGTAGGGTCCGTTGTGCGTGCGCGTGTCCTCGCCGAAGACCTCGCGGTAGCGAGCGCGCAGCTGCGGGACGGTCAGGGTGTCGAGCGCCTGGAGCTGCTCCTGGAGCGGCTCGTCGGGGTGGCGTGCAGTCAGTGTCGTGGTCATCATGTTCACCTCGTGGCCGGGCTCTCGGCCCGGTCGGTGGACACAGCGCTCCTCTCACCGCGGCCAGCAACTCGAACCCGACCTGTGCTCGTCTGCGCGTGTTCTTTCCTCCGCGCTCTCGCTGCGCTTCTCCCCGCCTCGCGCGTCTCCTGGCGCTCCCGCAGCAGGAGGACGAGCAGGCCGTCCGCGACGATCTCGACGGCGGTGTCGCGGTGTCGTTGCGCGTCCTCGTCGGGCTCCTGCACCGGGCCGGACCTCTCGGGCCTCGGCTCGGTCGGGTCGGTTATGCGAACGGATCGACCTCCGGGGGCGCCGCGTCGGCGCCCCCGCGCTCTGCGGCGTCGAGCAGCGCCTTGGCGCGCCCGACCTGCGACGCCTTCAGGTCGCGGACCCGCTGCACGCCGAGCTCGGCGAGGAAGCCGTCGAGCGCCGCCCGCGGCAGCGCCTTCAGCCGCGCCACGAGCTTCGCTGCGACGTCGCCGTCGATCGGCTCGTCCTTGCCGCCCCCCTTCGCCTTGCCGGCGTCGTCGCCCACCTCGCCGCCGACCACCGAGGGGAGGTCGTGCGGCTCGGCCGACGCGATCTTCTTCTTCACGTCGTCGGTGAGCTTCTCCTCGGGGAGGATCGTGTACTTCGTCTTCGGATCGCCGGCCTCACCGTGCCGCTCGATCTCGAAGCTCCACTTGTCGAGGCCGTACTTGTCGCGGACCTTGAGCACGTCCTTGAACCACGGCGAGCCGCCCTCGATCACCTTCATCGCGGCGTCGCCGAGCGCGAAGAAGTTGATCGACACGCGCATGCTCGGCCGCTTGCCCTCGATCTGGTGCGCGGGGTTCTTGGCGTCGTACGTCTCGTAGCGCTCCCCGGTCCAGATCACCTCCCGGGCGAACGGATCGCCGCAGAAGACCCCGGTCACCTTGTCGCCGTCGTTGGCGAGCCGGACGAAGATGCCGCCGGCGTTGGCGTGCTTCTCCGAGAGGCCCTTCGCGTGATCCCATGCGTTCGTCATCGTCGTGTCTCCTTGGTCAGTCGTGGTTCGTGTCGTCGTGGGTGAGGTCGTGGTCGCGGAGCGCCTCCGCGAGGGCGCCAAGCGCGGCGCGCCCGCGGCGCGGCTCCGGCGGCACGAAGCCGGGGAGCCAGGCGCGGAAGACGTCGCCGAGCGCGCGGGCGGCGGCGGCCGCGGCGGCGGGATGCAGGTCGTAGAGCTGCGCGACGCCGAAGAGGCAGAGCGCCACCTCGCGGAACGCGCGTCGCAGCGCGCGCGGGGGTGCAGGGTCGTTCATCGTGGCCTTCCGGCGCGCGTCACCACGCGCTCTGGGCTGGCAAAGGCGGCTCGCGCCCTTCGGGGAACACGTCGCGCAGCCGCTCGCCCGCGCGGGCGCGCTGGCGCTTCGTGCGCTGGTAGACGGCGTCGAGCGCGTCGCCGGTGACGCCGGGGTTCGCGGCGACGACGACGTCGCGGAGGGACTCGCCGCGCAGGTAGGTGCGCTCCACGAGGTCGAGCCGCTCCGCGGGCACGGTGCCGCCGGCGCGCGCCCGCAGGATGGCCGCCATCTCGTCCACCTCGCGCGCCTCGGTCTCGGGATCGCGCTCGCTCGCGATCACCTCGCCGAGCGGCACGATCTCGTCTTCGTCACCGAGCTCGCCGGTCACTTCGGCGCGCCGGTGCTCGAGCTTGAGCAGCTTGAACACCGCGCGCTGCGTGTCCTGCCGGAGATAGAGCGCGGTGTGCCCCGGCCGACGCTGCTGAAGCGGATACGCCTGCGCCGCCTCGAGGAAGGCCTCGACGACGAGCAGATCGAGCTCGTCGCGGTCGACGGCGCTCGACATGAGCCGCCCGCGGAGGCGCGTGAGCATCGGCGCGTACGCGAGCATCAGCGCCGAGGTCCAGAGCGGCGACGGCGCGCGCTGCTGCTCGGCGACGAGCGCGCGCGTCAGGGCGTCGCGCTCGGGGTAGGTGGCGTCGCTGGCGTCCGCGAGGACGGCGAGCACCGAGAGGATCGACGCGTGGTCCGCGAGCACCGGCTCGCGCGTCCTCGCGTCGTCGAAGGTCGGACCGTGGCTCTTGGCGAGCACGGTGTCACGCAGCTGGATCTTGATGAAGCGCAGTCCCATCGGCTCCTCCGCGGGGCGGGCCGGGAGCGCGCGGGCGACGTCGGGCGTCGTCTCCGCGCGCGACCCGGGCCTCGGGGGCCTCTGGTCGCGCCGTTCAGGTGGTGGTTCGTGCCCGAGCGCCAGCGGCGCTCAGGCGGCCCTCCCGCTCGCCGCGGCGTCCGCCGGCGCGCAGGTGATCTCGTTCAGCTCGGAGCACCGCCGGCAGATCGCCGTGACGGGGCCGGTGACCACGTACTGCGCGGTCTTGTACTTCAGGTGCATCTTCCCCTGGCGCTCGACGCCCAGGAGCGTGCCGCAAGATCGGCAGCGCCATTCACGTTCGGTTCGATCGGTCATGTGGTCTCCTCGCCGCGGCAACGCGCCGTCGACGAGAGCCAGTCTCCGGATCGGGAGGGACGACGGAGGGCGAAGCGAGGGCGGAGGGAGGGATCGGCGCGGGCGACTACGTCACGGCGGCGAGCGCCTCGGTCGACACGGTGGCGACGTTCGCTTTCACCAGAGAGCGGTAGCGACCCTGCTCGCAGTCCCGCAGGACCGCGCAGGCGACCGTCAGGCACCGCTCAGCGTTCGCGGAGATCGACGCCTTGCTCGCTCGCCAGGTGTTGAGGTACGCGGCAGCGCCCTGCGATGAGTCGATCCCCGCGACCTCAAGCATCAGGAACTTGGTCAGCTCTGCTTGCAGCTCTCGTTCGTCGCGGCTGCCGGCTTGAACGGGCCGATCAATTAGCGTCAGCTGTCCGCGTCTGCGCCTCGTGAAGTGGAGCTTCACGTGTGCAATCTCGTGGGCCAGCACAGAGAGTCGAGCGCTCGGCGGCAAGTCCGGTCGGATCCAGATCTGGAGGCCGTTCGTCGCTCCGTCGACGACGTCGTTCACCCGCGGGGATTCGTAGCGGAGTGACAGGCCCGAGCCCTCGACCCACCGCTCCAGCTTCTTGAGCAACTCCTCGATTGCTTCAGGGCGCCCGCTGACGATGGCGAGCGCGGGCACCTTGACCGACTCGCCCTCGGTATCGCCGATGTCGTAGACCTTCACTTCCTTGAAGGAGCGCGTCGCCCCCGCTTCGCCGGGGCCGAGGTTGGGCGCGAGGAGGCGAATCGCCTTGGCTTTCGCCTTCACGTCGCGGCCGAGGGTGGCCCACTTCTTTCGGCCGTTCAGGAACGTCGCGTCGGGTCGCTGCAGGAACACGAGCGCGCGGTTGAGCGGAGTGTAGGCGTGAAATCGAGCGGTGAACTCGCGGACCCTGCGGCCAAGGTCTCGGGGATCCGCGTCAAGGGCGTGCTCGAGCTTCCGGAGCGCCGCGGCGAGCAGACTGCGTGGTTTCGCGACGCTCCTGCGCATCGCCGCCTTCTGCTTCGCCACCTTCTCCTTCGCCACCCTCGACACGGGTCGGACGGTACACCGCCCTCGCCGTCCCATACAGGCGCGGCTCCGCCTACGTCCCAGCCAGCGCCTTTCGACCGAGGTCAGTCAGTACCAGGACGTCAGCGGCGAACTCGGCGTACCCCTTCTCGAGCAACCACGCGGTGTGCCCGCTGTCCTCGCTCTCGCTGGGCACCCTCGTCACCCGGCCGTCGCGGATCGCCTCCAAGATGCTGATCTCGATCTCCTCCAGCTCTCGCATCGCGTCCCCTCCTCGCATCCTGCGTAGCACGGCGAGGTGCGCTAGGAGGTAGGTCTTGGTGGCGCGAAGACAACTGCGGCAGTGAAACCCTGCGGTGGGTTGAACTGCCACCGCTTCCCCTCCGGCGTGTCGGCGCGCAGCGTGTGGAACGCGCGCCACTCGTAGCGCCCGAGTTGCACGTCGACCTTCCGGCGCCCGCGCTCGACGACCTTGGCGACGGCGTTCACCGAGACGGTGGCGAAGTCGCCCTCGCGCAGCGCGCGGCGGGTCCGCACGAGCTCGACCAGCGCCGCCGCCTCGTGCACGGTGAGCGTCTCGCGCCGGAGCTTGCCCTTCTCGTCGCGGCTCGACGCCGGATGGCCGCCGCCAGCGGCGGTGACGGTCGTGTCGATGAACAGGTCGAGCTTGGGCGCGCCGGCGACCAGCGCTTCGTACTCGGGCCTGGTCACTGTGCGCTCGCCGCCGTTGTCGATGACGGTGCACACCGTCGGCGGACTCGCGCCGTACGTCGCCCGCGCCGAGTCCCGCACGACGAGCAACCGCTCCGGCAGCGCGCCGACGAGCCCGTCGTCGCCTGGGCACAGGGCTTCGCCCAGCGACACGACGACGACGGCACCATCCCGGAACCGGTCCCGCACGGCGGGCGGCAGCGTCGCCACCGACGGCACGAGGACGATCGCCTCGCCGCGGGCGGCCAGCCATGCCTCGAACTCCGGCCAGTGCGGGGCGAGCGCGAGGTAGACGGCGCGACCGTCACGCTCGCCGATCCGCCGTGCGCCCGGGAACCCGGCGTCCTCCGCGTCGGCGGCGCCGCCAGCGTGTAGGACGCGACGGAGCTGGCGCGTCAGCCCGTCGACCGATGCGGCGAGCACCTCGCGCTCGTCGGCGCGGAGCAGGACCTCGAGGCAGGACCCGTCGTCGCGTCCGCACACGGCGACGAACGGGTGCTCGCGGCTGCCGTGGTTCTCGACCACGCGGCGGGGGCAACCGTCGCCCCACGGACCACCGCACGGGTACCAGTGCGCCTGCGCGCGTGCGACGAGCACGCCGGTCCGCACGAGCGCCTTCGTCGCGGGCTCGCCGAGGCGCGCGATCCAGTCGCGCCGGTGGAAGGTCGGCGCCTTCGCCTGATCGAGCAGGCTGAAGAACCCCTCGAGCGCTCCGGTCGCCACGGCTACCGCGCCTCCGCGCCCGACGGCTGCCCGGGCAGCCGCATGAAGCGGCTCTCGAGCAGGTACTCGTGGACGATGTCGCCGCCGACGCGGCGATCGAACGCGAGGTGATTCGGCACGTCAACGTCGACCCGCACCGCGCGGGGCCGGCCGCAGAGGACGAGCGCGAGCTGGAAGTGGCGGATCTCGCCGTGCCGGAGCAGCAAGCGCCCGAGCGGCGAGGCGAGCGCGCCGCCGAGGTCGTGGCCCTTCCACGCGATCACGCCGAGCGCAGGGTCCGGCGACGCGACCGTGAGCGCGCGCAGCACGACACCTTGGAGACCGGGGACGCCGTGCGGGCCGAGCGCGCTCGCGCCCTCCTCGACGAGGGGTTCTCCCGTGTAGATCGGCTCGGCGACGAAGTGGTCGTCGTCGTTCCAGAAGACGCGCCCGAGCGCGCGCCGGTAGAAGTCCTGCTCGGACGAGAACTGCGCGTTCACACCGAGGCGATGGGTCTTGCGGTCGAAGACGACGAGGTCGTGCTTGTCGGGCACGTACGTCACGCGTGTGCGGCGGTCCTCGCTCTCGATCGCGCCATGGTTCCGCGGCGGGCGGCCGTGCACGATCAGGAAGGTGACGGTGTCGCCGACCTCGGTCACCTGCACGTCGCAGTACCCGGTGCGGTTGCGCCCGCGGAACCAGTCGCCGACGAGCCGCGCGAGGAGCGCCCGCTTGCCGCCGCGGTCGTGTCCTTCGAGCGGCGCCGGCGTGCGCGCCGAGAACTCGACGAGCCGGCGGACCTCACCCGTCTGTGTGCGCGCGTGCGCGGCGCGGAAGAGATCCCGGTGGTCGAGGTACACCTCGAAGGCCAGGTCCTCGGGCGTCGTGCGCGCGTTCACGGTAAAGAGCCCGAGCTGTTGGCTCTTCGCCGCGGCGAGCACGTGCTCGTGCGCTCCCTCGGTCGTCAGGTCGGCGACGTCGAGGAGCGACTGCTGCAGCTCGGCCGGCATCGCCGAGTCGACCGCGTTCAACACCTCGTGCACGCGCGCGAGCCACGCGGCGTCCACCGCGACGCCGTCGAGCGCGACGCCCTTCGATGCGAGGTAGCTCGCGAAGGGCCGGAGGAACCGGAGAAGGAACTCCGGCTTCACCGCCTCGAGGAGATCGAGACGAACCAGGTGCGTCGTGAGCGACATCCCCCGCCCCCGTTCAGTCGATGCGCGAGGCGGTGGGACAGATCTCCAGCGAAGGGGCGCCGAGGGGCGCGGAGCGCGGCGCCGCCAGGCACTGCACGGGGTGGTCGGACGCGCGCGATCGGCGCGTGATGGGGATGCGTGCGCGAGGGGATCGAGGCGTCATCATGGGAAGAACGGATGTGCCCGATCTGGATGTACTGCGCAAGCGTTCAGTTATCCACAGGCGCGGACTCGTTGAGATTTCAGGTGCTTCGGCGCGCGGACGAACAAGATCCGCACAGGCGCGCGGCGCCGCTGTCGTCAACCGCGACGAGTGCGCGAAGTCGCGCGCTTCGTTTCCGCCGTGCGCCGCGCGCCCGCTTTCGCGAGCGACGGCGTCTTGCCGTAGGCGTCCGCGGAACGGCGCACGCGGGACGCGATGCGTTCGCGTAGGCGATGGGGACGGATGACCATCGCCGCCTCACCGAACCCCAGCACCCATGTTTGAACCTCGGGGCAGAGGACGACGCGAAGCTGCACCACGACGCTACCGTCGCCTTGCGGGACGACCTGCTGCGACGGGTGCCACCGGTGGGTCATCGCGAACGCAGCCCACTCACCGTGGAGCGCGACGTGGACGTCCTCCACGGCACCTTCGCTGCTGCTCAGGTGAATGCCGAAGAGCGGCGCGAAGACGGTCGCCGGATCGTACTCACCCTTCGGTGGGTACGAGAACTTGCGGTCCTCCGCTTCGACGTCCGTCATGCGGGAGAAGCGGAACCCGTACCGCTCGCCGCTATCGCGGAGGGCGACCAGATAGAACTGGTGATCGAAGATCACCAGCGTGAGCGGCCGGACCTCGAGCGACTCGGTCCTCCCGTCGCGATGCGCGTAGCGGAAGCTGACGTAGGTCTCGTTGAAGAGGCCGTCGATGACCGCGTCGAGGTCGCCAGCCCGTTCGGGCAGCGCGGTCTCGCCGCCCTTCGGTGCGAAGAAGAACTTCCGGTCCAAGTCGCCGACGACGGTGCCGCTCGCCTTCACCAGGTAGTCGCGCGCGTCCTTCAGGTTTCGCTCGTGCTGCGAGCCGTCGAAGATCGAGGCGAGGCTGGCGGCAACGCAGACGCCGGCCGTCGCGCGCTTGGTGGGCGCGTCGCGCCTGGACTCCGGGAGCTGCCACCACGTCGTCTTGCCCTCCTTCGTCTTTCGGATGGAGGGGAACGCCTTCCGGATCTGGCTCACCCATCGATCGGCGGTCGCGAGGGAGCGGCCGGTCTTGCTGGCAATCGAGTGCCGCGAGTGGCGGTTTCCGCCGACCAGATCGGCAACCACCTCGAGCAGCACGTGTCCGTCGTCTTCGGTCTTCATCGGCCCGCGCCAAGATTATCGCCTGGTGATGATCTTGGTCATCGAGCCTGGCACATCGATCGAGCCCCCGCCACACTTACGGACGCACTTCAAGAACGGTCACGCTCACGCACAGGATGACGGCAATGAACATCATCACCCACATCGAGCTGAACAAACGGGGCGATCGCCGCTCCGGCATCGCCAAGATCCACGGCCGCACCGGCGTGAACCAGTGGACATTCACGGAGGGCGAGGCGATCCGCATGGTGCTGGGCGCTGGTGCGGACCGGCAGCACTACGAGTTCTTCGTGATGGGGCACTCGGCGTCTCCG
>JADLFU010000022.1 GCA_020849655.1 Polyangiaceae bacterium
ACGCCGGCGCGCGCGGCGAGATCGACGAGCGTCGCCGGGTGACGTCCGAGCAGATCGGCGATGGCGTCGTGGAGCGTGCCGCGCATGGGCGGACGGAAGGCACGCGGCGGGCCAGGGGAAAATTCACGAATTTCCCCATGATTCATGGCCCTCGAGGGGTGGACGCGGACGCCGCGTCCACGGAGATCCGCGTCCACCCCGCGCGCTCCGATCAGCGTGGAAGCGACGCCGGGAGCGGCGCGGACACACGGCTGACAACAGCAGCGTACGCTCCAGGGCGGCGTGCTCGAGGAGGGCACACTGGGGCGCGCGGGCGAGCGAGGCGGTGCGCGCGCTCGTCGAGCTGCGGCTGCGTCGATGCGCGCTTCACGCCCACGCCTCACGAGCCCGAGCGCCGCGCTCGCCAGCTCCCGGCGGAGCAGCCGCACGGGGTGCCGCGCACGATGGCTGGTGTTAGACGCCGCGCGCATGAACAGCGACGACGACGCGCGCCCGTCCGATGATCACGCGCCGACGACCACGACGTTCCTCGTGATCCGCCACGCAGAGAGCGAGGCGAATTCGGGCGGGTACTTCGCGAGCCAGAGCGACTCGCCGCTGTCGCGCGCGGGCGTCGCGCAGGCGGAGGCGCTCACCCGCGCGGCCGCGCACCTCGTGATCGACGCCGTCGTGTCGAGCGATCTGTCCCGCGCGCGCGACACGGTAGCTGGGCTCGCCCGGGCGCGCGGCCTCGAGGTCGAGACGACGCCTCGCCTGCGGGAGCGCGCGATGGGCGAGCTGACGGGGCAACGGTTCGACCACGTACAGCGCACGCACCCCGAGCTGTACCGCGCGCTCGCGGCGCGCGACCCCGACGTCGCCCCGCGCGACGGCGAGAGCCACCGGGCCCTGTACGCGCGCGTGAGCGCCGTCCTCGACGAGCTCGGCGCGCGGCACCGCGGGCAGACGATCGTGATTTCGTCACACGGCGGCACGATCCACCACATCGTCCGCCACCTGACGGGGCTGCTCGACGTGACGGCGGGCCCGTGGTTCTCCGTCGACAACGCGTCGGTCACCCGGATCGAGCAGCACGTCTCGTCGACGGCCCGCCGGACGTCGCGTCTCGTGTACGTGAACCGGATCGTCCACGGCGACGAGCGCGCGCCGCTGTTACCCCGGGCGCGATCCATTGTAAGCAGCGCGCCATGTCCGACCTCGAGGCCACGCTCCGCGCCGCGCTCGCGCACCCGCTCGACCGCACCGATTTCGTCGGGCTCGGCGAGAAATACGAGGGCAAGGTCCGCGACAACTACACGAGCGGCGACCGCCGCGTGCTCGTGACGACCGATCGCATCAGCGCGTTCGACCGCGTGCTCGGCACGCTGCCGCTGAAGGGCCAGATCCTGAACGCGACGGCCGCGTACTGGTTCGAAGAGACGAAGCACCTCGCGCCCAACCACGTCCTCGAGGTGCCCGATCCGAACGTCGTCATCGGCGTCGAGTGCCAGCCGCTGCCGGTCGAGCTCGTGATGCGCAGCTACGTCACCGGCGTCACCTCGACGAGCCTGTGGACCCACTACGAGCGCGGCCTGCGCACGTTCGCAGGCCACCGCCTGCCCGACGGCCTGAAGAAGAACGAGCGCCTGCCCGCGCCGATTCTCACGCCGAGCACGAAGGCGGAGAAGGGCGGCCACGACGTCACCGTCTCGCGCGAGGAGCTGCTCGCGATGGGGCAGGTCTCGGCGCGGGACTTCGAGCGCGCCGCCGAGATCGCGCGGACGCTGTTCGAGTTCGGGCAGGCGCGCTGCCGCGAGCGCGGCCTCATCCTCGTCGACACGAAGTACGAGCTGGGCAAGACGAAGGCCGGCGAGATCGTCGTCATCGACGAGATCCACACGCCCGACTCGTCACGCTACTGGTTCGTCGACAGCTACGCCGAGCGCTTCGGGGCCGGCCAGGAGCCCGAGAGCTTCGACAAGGAGCACGTTCGCCGGTGGCTCGCGGCGCAGGGCTTCGTCGGCGACGGGCCGATCCCGACGATCCCCGACGACGTGAAGGTCGAGGCGTCGCGCCGCTACGCCGAGGCGTACGCCGCGATCACGGGCCGCCGCTTCGAGGCGAACCTCGACGAGCCTGTCGCGCGCATCCGCCGCAACCTCGGGCTCGCGTAGCGGCGCGTTTTCGGCGTGGTCCCGGCGAACGTCGAGCGACCATGCAGTCCCGGTCCGCCCTCGTCACCCGGTCGACGACGGAGTCCACAGTCCGATGGTGGTCCAGGTTGACCAGCTCGAGAGACGACCGATGAACAAGCTTCTCCCTCCTCTGTTGGCGATGCTGTTCGTCGGGTGCGGAGGCGAGAGCGGGTCAGCCTCAGGGCGCGCCTGCGCCGGTTGGAACCGTGTCCTTCGAGACGGGACGGCAGGCACGCGGCGCCGGGATCGGAAGGCTCCAGGAATGCAGCTCGCTCCCGCTGCGCTCCGACTTCGTGCCGAAGAGCTTGCGCTTGTAGAGCTCGACGTCGTTCGCGTACTGGAGGAGCGGGAGGAGCGTGCCCTCCAGCGCGGCGATCTGCGCCTCGAACGACGCGATGGTGGAGCGCAAGACCGCGATGAGCGCGTCACGCTCGGTCAGCTCCTTGCGGAGGACGTCGACATCGTTCGAGGTGTTCACTTGCGCGCTCAACG
>JADLFU010000023.1 GCA_020849655.1 Polyangiaceae bacterium
CGGGCGGCCTGCGGGTGAGGACGAAGGAGGTGAAGGCGACGGTGCTGCGTCGTCGTGCGGAGCAGCTCGCGTCGGCGGACCTGCGCTCTCGCGACCGCGAAGACGACGCCCTCCTGAACGGTCACGAGGTTGATGTCGACAGGGACTGGCTGCGCGCTGAGGTGAGAGCCGATGCGGAGCTGTCTGCGCGCCTGGCAACGATCGACGAGTTCGTGGGGCGCTGCGAGGATCTCGGCGACCGCCCCTGGTTCATGCCCGCCGCGCGACTCTTCCTCTGCACGAGACCACCGTCGTACTTCGACATCGCTCGACGCTGGCTCTACCGCGTTGAGAAGGAGGGCTTTGCCCCGGACGTGTTCGAGCGGCTCCTCGCGATCGTCAACGCCGTGCGCGGCACCGAGTACAGCGACGCCGTTGGGAACGTCATCAACCCCAGCACCGTGTCGATCGAGGCGTTCTGGGCAGCGCAGCCACCACCTGGTTCGACCTCGCCGCTCGACCCGAGGATCATCCTTGGGAACCTCTCGGTCAGCGACAAGGCGTGGGAGGCAGCGGCGACCCGCACTGGGCACGCTCCGTACAACGCGCCCATGCTGACGCTGGATCGATTGCAGAGGGTCGCGAGCATCCTCGACCGTGCGACGCGCGTGGCGCGCGGTCGTGTCTCGGCCGTGCTCGTCTTGCCGGAGTTGTCGCTCCCTCGGCGGTGGTTCCGCACCGTCTCGAACCACGTGGTGCGCCTCGGGCGCTTCGGCTTGGTCACCGGACTCGAGTACATCCACGACCCGAAGCACGCGCACGTCAGCAACCAGGTCTTCGCGGTGCTCCCGGGCCCCTTCGCGTCAGCGGCGACGTGGCCGTGGTCCAAGCGTTTGCCCGCCCGCGAGGAGGGACGGCAGCTCGCGAAGCTGAAGACGCCCGTGTCGTTCCCTGCGCCGCCGTCAAGCAGCCTCCCACGTACCGTGGTGAAGTCCGCGTGGGGATCGCTGTCGGTGCTCATCTGCAGCGAGCTCATCGAAGCTCGACGTGTCGCGGATCTTCTGGGCCGCGTCGACGTGGTGCTGTGCCCGGCATGGAACCCCGACACGTCGTCCTACGACCACCTCATCCAGTCGGCGGGCTTCCAGCTCCACTCCATCATCGCCATCGCGAACAACGGCCACTACTCGGACTGCCGGGCGTGGGCTCCGCGCTCGGAACGGTGGGAGCGCGACCTGTGCAGGCTCATCGAGCGCGACGTCGACGATGTCGTCCACGTGGACATTCCCCTGGCCGAACTCGTTGCTTTCCATAAAGACAGCCCCGTGAAGGGTTGGCGGCCGCTACCCCCGGACTGGCCATGACCGAAGAGAATCCGACCAACGATGCCGCGCACGGCGAGCTGATCCTCTACCAGACCCAGGACGGGCGCACGCGCATCGAGTGCCGCTTCGAGGACGAGACGATCTGGCTCACGCAGGCGCTGATGGCCGAGCTGTTCCAGAAGGACGTCCGCACGATCAACGAGCACCTCGTGAACATCTACGACGAGGGGGAGCTCGACCGGGAGGCAACCATCCGGCGATTCCGGATAGTTCGAACCGAGGGGAATCGTTCGGTTTCTCGCGAGATTGAGCACTACAACCTCGAGACGATTATGGCCGTCGGCTTCCGCGTCCGCAGCCATCGCGGCACGCAGTTTCGCAAGTGGGCCAACGCGCTGCTGTCGGAGTACCTGGTCAAGGGTTTCGCGATGGACGACGAGCGGCTGAAGAACCCGCCCGGCCGTGGCCACACCGACTACTTTGACGAGCTGCTCGAGCGGATCCGCGACATCCGCGCCAGCGAGCGGCGCTTCTACCAGAAGGTCCTCGACATCTACGCGACGAGCGTGGACTACCAGCCCGACAACGAGCTCTCGCAGCAGTTCTTCGCGACGGTGCAGAACAAGATGCACTTCGCCGTTCACGGGCATACTGCCGCCGAGATCGTCCACGAGCGCGCCGACGGCGACAAGCCGTTCATGGGCATGCAGACCACGCGACCGGGCGGCATCGTGCGCAAGGCCGACGCGGCCATCGCGAAGAACTACCTGACGGGACCCGAACTGCAGGCGCTCCATCGCATCGTGAACTTCTACCTCGAGTTCGCAGAGCTGCAGGCGCTCGGGCGCAAGCCGATGACGATGCGCGCCTGGGTCACGAAGCTCGACGAGTTCCTCAAGATCTCCGACCGCGACCTGCTCGACCACGCGGGAACCATCTCAGCGGAGGTCGCCAAGGCGAAGGCCGAGCGCGAGTACGAGCGCTACCAGGCGCTGCAGGACGCCCAGCCCAGGGCGATCGACGCCGCCTTTGAGGCGACGGCCAAGCAGTTCAAGAAGCCCGCCCCCACGCGCACGAAGAAGGGGCGATCGAAGTCATGAGCATCATCGGACGCTTCAAGCGCGCCGCCTCCCTCACGCTCCGCGCCGTCGAGTTCGGCTACTACCACGTGCTGCTCTCGACGGTGGACCGCGTCTCGCGCCTGCCGCGCAACACGATGGTGCCCGAGGCGATGCGCCTCTACCGCGAGAACATCGCGCTGAAGGCGCAGCTCGATGCGCTCGAGGCCGAGCTGGCCCAGCGCACCAAGGCCGCGCCCGTGCCGATGGCGGCACGCGCGTCGCAGGTCTTCGCGTACTTCCTCACGCGCGGTGACGAACCCTTCCAGCGCTACTTCCTCTCGGCATCGCTGAGCACCGTGAAGCGGTGGGCGACGCGCTTCCGCTCGCTGTTCCGACGTCCGAACGTCGGCGGGCGTCCGCCGCTCGACGAAAAGGTCGTCGAGCTCATCGTGACGTCTCGCGGCGTGGGCGCTGGGCGATCTGCTCGAGGAGTCGGGCACGCGCGCGCTGTTCTTCACGGGCGCCGAGGGTCCCCTGCAGCGTACCCAGGCGATCGTCGAGTTTCACGACGATCCGGGCGCGCGGGTGCTGTTCCTCACCGACGCGGGCGGTGTCGGCCTGAACCTCCAGCGCGCCGCCTCCGCGTGCATCAACCTTGAGCTGCCGTGGAACCCGGCGGTGCTCGAGCAGCGCATCGGACGCATCTATCGCCTCGGACAGAAGAAGCCGATCGACGTCTTCAACCTCGTGTCCGAGGAGAGCATCGAGGGGCGCATCGCGGCGCTGGTAGGCGCCAAGCAGGCAGTGTTCGCCGGTCTGTTCGACGGCACGAGTGACGTCGTGCGCTTCGACGCCGCCAGCACCCTCATGGGGCGGGTCCGCGCGCTCGTCGACGTCGACGTTCGCCCCGCGGGCGCGAGCGCCGCCTCGACCGAC
>JADLFU010000024.1 GCA_020849655.1 Polyangiaceae bacterium
CACGTCAGTGGTACACGATCGTCGCCAGCAGCGACGGCGAGAAGATCGTGTGCTCCTCCTGCAGGATGTTGCTCTCGTGGGACCACGTCGACGCGTGGAGCACGGTCACCCGCGCGAGCACCCCTGCGCTCAGCTCATCTCCGATCCACCACTCGTAGCCGGCCGCGGGCGCGAGGCCGTACCCCGAGCTCGTGGTGCTCGTGATGTCCCTCGCGTAGCCGTTCTGACCGGGTCGATTCGGTAGGATGTCGACCAGCCCGAGGCCGACCTGCAACATGAGGGTGCAGCCCCTTCGTCGAGTCGGGGTAGAGGTCCACGTAGGGCCCATAGAACGCGTACTCGAGGGCGACGTCCTGCTCACCCTTGCCGTCCACCGTGGGCCGGGAGAACCTCGCGTGCGAGTAGGCTCCGCCGATCGTCACGCCACGAACCGGGCTCCCGCCGACCGCGAGGCCGAGCGCGTAGCCTGGTCCCTGGGCCGAGCCGCTCGCGATCGTGAGCGGGCCCGCGTGGTCGGACGTCTGCTGCAACGAGTCGTTCAGCCACGCCACGCCGCCGCTCACCCGCAGCTGAAACCCGTCGTGGGTGCGCGGTCCGCGAGGCGGACCGCTGCGCCCCGCGCCCGACGACGGCGGCGGCGCGACGTACGCGGGAGGTCCGACGGGACCGCGAGGCCACGGGGTCGGCGAGGCGAGCGGGCCGGGTGCGGGCGCCGCGCTCGCGGGCGGAGGAGGCGCCGCGCCCGCGGGCGGAGGAGGCGCCGCGCTCGGCGGAGGAGGCGCCGCGCTCGCGGGAGCGGGATCACCTGCGTAGCCGCTGGGGGGCAACGGCGCGACCGCCTCCCCGGCCAGCGCCAGCGACGCGGGCGCCAGCACACCGAACATCGCCCGCATCGCGCGGTTGCTCCCGACTGGCATGACGGGTCGCATTCAGTGAAGCAGCGCAGTGAACAACAGCGCGGGAGCGACCATGGTGGACTTGTTGACGACGCCGTCGATGGTCACGTCGACGGACGCGTAGTGAAGGCGCCCCATCACGCCGAGGCTCCACTGGCTGCTGACCCAGAAATCATAGCCGACGCCCCCCGCCAGGCCGACCCCCCGGAGCGCGCTCCCCGACCGGCTGGAGCCGTTGCGCGCCTCGAGGCTCGCTATGCCAGCGAGCCCCTGAAAGTGCAGCCCGCCGTGCGGATCGGGGTACACATCCACGAACGGTCCCAGCATCGTCAGCTGGATCTCCCGATTGACGTCGGACGTCACCCCCTGCCGCTCGACGTCGGGATCGGAGATGTTGAGTGACATCACCCCACCGCCCAGCACGACGTGCCGCGCGACCGAGCCGCCCAGCATGATGTCGAGCGCGAGGGTCGTGCCGCTGTACTTCTCGTCGACGGACTGGCCGTTGGCCGACGCGGTCACCGTCGGCGCGAGGCGCGCCACGCCCAGGCTCATCCTCAGGTAGAACCCGTCGTGCGTGTGGCGGGTCGGGTCGACGAGCAGCGGTCCAGCCGACGGGCCGTACGGATACCCCGGAGGCGGGTACCCCGGAGGCGGATACCCATAGCCATAGGGGTACCCATAGCCTGGCGGTGGATACCCAGCGCCAGGCTGGCCGTACCCTGGCTGGCCAGCTCCGGGCTGCTGTCCGGCTCCCGGGTAGGCTGGGGGCGGCCCGTACGGCTGGCCCTGGCCGGGCGCCTGACCGTGGCCCGGCGGCGGCGGTGGCTGGGGGGCCGGCGGCGCTTGCGTCGTCGGGGGCGGCGGCGGCGCCGGGGGAGCCTGGGTCGTCGGGGGCGGCGGCGGCGTCGAGGGAGCCTGGGTCGACGCTGGCGGTGGCGGCGCCGGCGGGAGCTGGGTCGGAGCGGCGGGCGGCGCGGTCTGCTGGGCGGCAGCGGCGACACAGAAAGAGAGCGAAGCGAGGAGAGCGCGAGAGATCATGTGGAGTGAGGCGTCGAGGTAGCGGGAGACTCGGAGGGCTCGGGCGTCGAGGTGCTGGCGACAGGTTCGGAGCTGGAGGCCCCGGCAGGAGCGGCGTCCCCCGCCTTCCCGCCGGCGCGTCTGGACGACGGGGCGCCGCGGCCGAGCGGGAGCGGCGTCGCCAGCGGGAAGGGCGTCGGCGTCGGCGTCGGGGGGATGGTCTTGTAATAGTGGGAGGACAGGTACGCCTCCGTCGCCCGCGACACCAAGATCTTCACCACCGCGCCGAGCGGCACGGCGAGCAGCACACCGAGGAAGCCGAACAGCGTCCCCGCGGCCATCATCGTCAGCAGCACCTCGATGGGGCGCAGCCCGACGCTGCCGCCGACGATCCGCGGCGTGATGAGGAAGCCGTCGAGCACCTGCCCGCCGAACATCACGATCAACACACCCACGAGCGTGCCCGGCCCCTGCCAGTCGAGCACCGACATCACGATCGCCATCGAGAGCCCGACGCTGAACCCGACGTACGGCACGAACGCGAGCAGCCCCGTGAGCACGCCGATCGGGATGGCGAGCCGCACGCCGACGATCTTCAGGCCGACCGCGTAGACGAGGGCGAGGCACAGGCTCGCGAGCACCTGGCCGCGCACGTACTTGCCGAGCGTGGTGTGCACCTCGCGGGCGACGCTCACCGTGGTCTTCGCGAAGCGCCGCGGGACGAGCACCTCCGCCCGCTCGACGATCATGTCGAAATCGGTGAGCAGGTAGAGCGCGAACACGGGGATGATGAGCGAGCCGGCCGCGACGACGACGAAGTTGAACGTGCCGAACAAGGCGGGGATCGCCCCCTGGAACAGCTGGGGCGCCCGCTCCTTCAAGCTCGCGCCGTAGCTCTGCTGCAGATCGCTCCACGAGTGCGGCACCCCGACCTTGAAGGTGTCGAGGAGCCACGGCTCGGCGCGCGCGCGGAGGCGCTGGACCTGACCGGGCAGCTCGCTCGCGGCCTCCGAGAACTGATCGATGAAGTACGGGACGGCCACGACCGCGACGAGCACCACCACGGCGGAGATGGCCAGCATCACGAGCACCGCCGAGAGCGACCGGGGCACCTTCCAGCGGGTGAGGCGGTCGACCGGCGGATCGAGCGCGTAGGCGAGCAGGAACGAGAGGAACAGCGGCACGAGCACGCCGCGCAGGAGGTACGCGATGGCGACCGCGCCGGCGGCGGCGGCCAACCATCCCACGCGCCGGAACACGAACCGCGTCGCGTACAGCCGGGCGTACTTGTCGCTGGGGGTCACCTTGTCGGCAGACTACCCGCATCCGACGGCCGTGACACCCGTCGCGGCGCCTGGCCCGTCACGCTTGTGTGGTAGAGCCGCGGCGTCATGCCCCGCCCCTTCGACCCCGTCGCCCCCCTCCCTCTCGCCGAGCAGCGGGGCCAGTCGCTGCCGCGGCTCGTCGAGCTGATGCAGCGCCTGCTCGCCGACGACGGCTGCCCGTGGGACCGAGAGCAGACGCTGCAGACCCTCCGCAAGTACGTGGTCGAGGAGGCGCACGAGGTGGTCGACGCCATCGACGGAGGAGACCCCCGCGCGCACTGCGAGGAGCTCGGCGATCTCCTCCTGCAGATCGTGTTTCAGGCGGAGCTCGGCCGCGGCGCGGGGGCGTTCGGCCCCGACGACGTCATCCGCGCGATCGTCGAGAAGATCGTCCGGCGGCACCCCCACGTCTTCGGCGACGAGCGCGCCGAGACGTCGGCCGAGGTGCTCGAGAACTGGGAGCAGATCAAGCTGAAGGAGAAGGGCGCGCGCGGCCTGCTCGGCGGCGTCCCCGTGAGCCTCCCCGCGCTGCTGCGCGCGCAGCGCGTCGGCGAGAAGGTCGACAAGGTCGGCTTCGACTGGCCCGACACGAAGGGATCGCGCGCGAAGGTCGAGGAGGAGCTGGGCGAGCTCGACGACGCCGTCGAGAGGGGGGACCGCGCGGCCGTCGAGGCGGAGCTCGGCGACACCTTGTTCGCGCTCGTGAACCTCGCGCGGCACCTCGACGTCGACGCGGAGGCGGCGCTCCGCCGCACGATCGACAGGTTCACGCGGCGCTTCGCGCACGTCGAGGCGCGGGTGAACGAGCTCCACGGAGGCTGGCCGAAGGCGTCGGACGGCAAGGCGGGCCGAGGCATCCCGCTCGAGGTGCTCGACGCGTACTGGTCCGAGGCGAAGCGGTCCGAGAGGGGCGGCGCGTGACCGAGCTGCACCCGATCGCGCGGCTGCCCGACGACTGGCGCGCGTGGGTGGCGGCGCGCGGCGAGCGGGCGTTCCGGGCGGGCGCGATCTTCCGCTGGATCCACGCGCGCGGCGTGACCGATCCGGCGAGGATGACCGATCTCTCGCTCGCGCTCCGCGGCGCGCTCTCGGCCGACGGCCTCGGCCCGACGGCGGCGGTGGGCGTCGTGCGCCAGAGCGCCGACGGCACGCGCAAGCTGGTGGTCACGCTCGGCGACGGCGCGGCGGTGGAGAGCGTCCTCATCCCGGGCGTGACCGGGAAGCACAAGTTCGTCGACGACGCGGACGCCGCCGCGGCGGACGACGAGGACGACGAGGCTGAGGAGGCGGGCGCGGTCCGGGTCTCGCAGTGCATCTCGACGCAGGTCGGCTGCGCGATGGGCTGCGCCTTCTGCGCGAGCGGGGTCGCGGGGCTGAAGCGCCACCTCGGCCCGGAGGAGATCGTGGGGCAAGTGTTGCTGGCGAAGCAGCTGCTGCGACCGGGCGAGCAGCTGCGCAACGTGGTGTTGATGGGCATGGGCGAGCCGCTGCACAACTACGACGCGACGGCGCGCGCGCTCCGCCTGATGACCCACCCGGAAGGCGTCGGGCTCTCGTCGCGCCGGGTGACGGTGAGCACCTCGGGGCTCGTGCCGGAGATCGCGCGGCTCGGCGCCGATGTCGGGGGGCACATCGGCCTCGCCGTCTCGCTGCACGCGACGGACGACGAGACCCGCTCGCGGCTGATGCCCATCAACCGCCGCTACCCCATCGCGACGCTGCTGGCGGCGCTGCGCGCCTACCCGCTGCCGAAGCGCCGCCGCATCACCATCGAGTACACGCTGGTGAGCGGCCGGAACGACTCCCCGGCCGAGGCGAAGAAGCTGGCGAGGCTGCTCGAGGGGTTGCCAGTGAAAGTGAACCTCATCCCGATGAACCCCATCTCCGCCTCGACGCTCGGCCCGCCCGACCGCGCGAGGGTCGCCGGGTTCCAGCGGGTGCTGACGGACGCCGGCTACTCGTGCTTCGTCCGCAAGCGCCGAGGAGACGACGTGGCGGCCGCGTGCGGCCAGCTGGCGCTCGAGGGCGCCGCGCCCAAGGTCCGAGTCGACCGCTCCTGACCGCTCCGCAGTCGCCCAAACCTCACGCCGGGACCTGGTGTTCCCACACCAACAATAGCAACAACCTCTCTCCGAGGATCGCGCGCTCCCGTCCAGCCACAG
Organism: Polyangiaceae bacterium; assembly: GCA_020849655.1. GTDB lineage: Bacteria > Myxococcota_A > Polyangia > Polyangiales > Polyangiaceae > JADLFU01. Next base: position 5,404 of record JADLFU010000024.1, read on the forward strand.
GAAGGCACCAGCCGAACCAGCAGGCCGAGCCACCTCCGACCTCCGGGAAAAATCGAGGCCCATCGGGCCGCGACTTGGGGGGGAGTTGCCCGGCACGCCCCCCGGCACGGCGACGTGACAACGGCCCAGCGCCAGCGCCCCCCGTCGCGCCGCACGAGAGCCGCCGGGCCCGTAGGCGCGGAGCGAGGAGCCTCACAAATCGCGCGAGCGGGACGGCGGCTCTCCGAGGACCACGCTCTCGCTCCCGCGCCGCACACAGGCACCAGCCGAGTCACCAGACCGAGCAGTCACCTCGGACCTCCGGGAAGAATCGCGGCTCATCGGGCCGCGATTTCGGGGGGAGTTGCCCGGCACGGCGCCGTGAAAGGCCCAGCGCCAGCGCCCCCCGTCGCGCCACGCGAGAGCCGCC
>JADLFU010000025.1 GCA_020849655.1 Polyangiaceae bacterium
GAGCATGGATTTCGGGGGCCCTTCGTCGCGAGCGCCGGATTCCTCGCGTCCTTCGGCCGCCTTGGGTGAAACCGTGCTCGACGTGGCGTGGCCACGCCTGCGCGCGGTTTCAGCCCAATCCGGCTCGAATTCCGCTTCGGACTCCGACACTCGCTCCTTGGGCTCCCGAAATCCATGTTCAATCGTGATGCCCATCGCCTCGCGCTCCGCGGCGTGTTCACTCGTGATGCCCATCACGCAGCCGTGTCGGAGCGCCATCAGGCAGCGTGCGCGATAACAACTCGATCACGCGCTTGTCGTTCACGCGCGGAGCCTGCCGAGCGCGCGCCCGTCCCCTCGGGCGTCACGGTGCCGCTCGATGTACTCCTCGACCTCCGCCTCCAGCGCCTGCTCCAGCATCCGCCGCGCGCCCTCACGCGCCAGGCGGTCGAGCGCAGACACCTCGCGCTCGGTCTCGTCCTCCGCGGCTTCTTCTCGACTACCTTCAACATCGGCGTGCCTCTCCCCGCCCTGCCAGGGGCGGTTTGGTGGTTGCTTCTACCGGGAAGGGTACGCCGCTTCCTCAACTCGGGCCGACCCACAGCTTCTGGTCCTATCTCGGAGCGGGAGCGCTCAGAGTCTCCGCGCGCGCCGCTCGGGACACAGGTGAGCCCTGGTGCTGGGCCTCACCCAGCAAGCAGCGCAACGTCCATCGAGGCGCCGATCGCCTCGCGGAGGTCCGAGGTCGGCGGTGAAGGTTCCGGAGATTCTGACCCATGGCGCCGACGAGCCCGTGCGTGTCCGATTCCAGCACGTTCCCCGCCAAGCGCCGGCTGGCCCTCCCAGGCGCGCGGGGCCCGCCGTGCCCCTTGCCCGCGACGGCGCGCGGGCGAATCATGCCGCCGATGAGCGCCCTCGACGGGTTCGCGCCGGTGTCGCGGCGACGGTGGATGCGGGGCACGCTGGCGGTCGGCGGCGCGCTGCTCGCGGCCACCGGTGGCGGGCTGTTCGCGCTGCGCGGCCACGCCCCCTTCGTCTCGGGGCTGTCGGTGCTCTCCGACCACCAGCACCGCACCCTCACCTCCCTCGCGCTCGCGCTCTTTCCCCCGGGCGGCGCGTTCGCGTTCGGCGCAGACAGGCTCGATCTCGCCCGTGCGTTCGACACATTCTTGACAGGCGAACCCGAGCACAACGTCCGCGATCTCTCCCGCGCGCTCACGTGGTTCGAGCTCGGGCCGGTGCTGTACGATCGGCGGGCGCGGACGTTCAGCCGCCTCGACGAGGCCGCGCGGCTGGCGCACTTCGGGCAGTGGGCCTCGAGCGACGACCCCACGCGGCGGCAGGTCGCGCTCGCGCTCCGCAAGTTCCTCAGCCTCGTGTTCTATGACACGCCCGAGGTGTGGCCGTCGATCGGCTACGACGGCCCGCGCTTTCGCAAGGGGACACCGTGAGCGGCTCGATCGTCGATCTGTCACGCGAGGCCCCGCCCCGTGAGCTCTCGGTCGAGGTGTGCGTCGTCGGCTCCGGGTGCGGCGGCGCCACGGCGGCGTGGACCCTCGCGGCGGCCGGCAAGGAGGTGCTCGTGCTCGAGGAGGGCGGCGACGCCGTCGGGCTCGACCTCACGCAGCGCGACGGCGCGATGTACGACCGGCTCTACATGGACCGCGGAGGGCGCTCGACCTCCGATCTGTCGATCGCGGTGCTCCAGGGGCGCGCGCTCGGCGGCGGCGGCGTGATCAACGCGTGCGACGTCGTGCCCATCTCCGACGAGGTGCTCCGGCACTGGCAGACCCGCCACGGCCTCACCGACCTCTCCCCCGAGACGCTCGCGCCGTACCGCGCCCGCGCGCTCGCCGATCTCTCGGCGAACCTCCCGACCGAGGAGCAGCTCAACACCAACAACGCCCTGCTCCGCGACGGCGCGAGGCGGCTGGGCGTGCGCGGCGAGATCATGATGCACAACCGCGTCGGCTGCGCGGGGACGGGCACGTGCCTCATCGGGTGCCCGCTCGACGCGAAGCGCAACCCCCGGTTCGTGGCGATCCCCGCCGCGGTCGAGCGCGGCGCGCGGTTCTTCCTACGGGCCCGCGCCGTGCGCATCGAGGGCGGCTCGCGCGAGCAGAAGACCCTGCACGTCCGCACGCTCGACGCCGCGGGGCACCACGAGCGCGGGAGCTTCACCGTCCGCGCCAAGGTCGTCGTGCTCGCCGCGAACGCGGTGGCCTCGGCGCAGCTGCTCCTCGCGTCCGGCATCGGCAACGAGCACGTGGGGCGCAACCTGTCGCTGCAGCCGCAGCTGCCCGTCTCGGCGCTCTTCGATCGCCCGGTGAACTTCTTCCGCGGCATCCCCCAGTCGTTCGCGGTGACCGAGTGGGAGCGGCACGACGAGGCGAGCGGGCTCGGCGGCTATCGCATCGAGTCGATCGGCGGCACGCCGGGGATCGTCGCGTCGATCCTCCCGAAGCTGGGCCACGAGGGCAAGGCGACGATGGCGAAGTTTCCCCACCTCGCGGCGGTGCTGTGCCTCGTCCCCGACGGCCCGAACGGGCGGGTGCGCGTCGAGTCGTCCGGGCGCCTCCGCATCGACTACACCGCCCCCGACGAGCAGCGCCAGCGCTACCGCGACGCGGCCAAGGCGGCGACGCGCCTCCTCTTCGCCGCCGGCGCGCGCGAGGTGCAGATCGCCACCTCGCCCCCCGTCATCCTCACCAGCGCGGCCGATCTCTCGGCGATCGACGCGCTCGCGTTCGCGCCGGCGACCACGCCGTTCCTCAGCGCGCACCAGCAGGGATCGGTGCGGTTCGCGCCGTCGAGCGGGCAGGGCGCCGCCGACCCCGCAGGGAACGTCTACGGGGCGCGCGACGTGTACGTGTTCGACTCGTCCGGGTTCCCCACCACGTCGTCGACCCACACGATGGCGCCCATCCTGACGGTGTCGCGGTACCTCGCAGAGAAGCTGGCCGCGCGCCTCGGCTGACGCGCGCGCCCCCGGCGTCAGTTGGCCACACGGACCGCGCGGGCCTCGTACGCTGCTGGCTTCGAGTGGGTTGTCAGTTTCCGCAGCCCACGACCCGGACCGCGCGTAGGGTCGCGGCGCGTGCTCCGCGTCATCGACGAGCTGTGCTGGACGTTGCGCCGCGCGGGGTTCGCCATCTCGCCGGAGCGGTCGGCGCTCGCCGCGCGCGCGGTGGCGCTGGTCGGGCTCGACGACAGATCAGCCGTCGAGGACGCGCTCGCGACCGTGCTCGCCGAGAGCGCGGCCGACGCCGAGCGCCTCCGCCGGCTCGTCCGCGCGTACTTCGATCCGCGCGCCGCGCACCGCCTCGACGTCACGGCGCGGCTCGTCGCCGGGGGGCTCGACGCCGCCCTCGTCGCCGACGTCGTCGCGATCGCGCGCTCGCTCGCCGAGGGAGGCGATCCGGCGGCGGCCGCGCTGCTGGCCCTGCTCGACGGGCGCACGCTCTCGCACCGCCTCTTGTCACGCGAGGTCGAGGCCGCGCTCGGCGGCGCGTCGAACCCGGCGACCCGCGGGTACTTCGTCGAGCGCGTCTCCGAGGTCGTCGGGCTGCGCCAGGCGCGGGGGGGGGCGGCGCGCCTGCGGATCGCGCTCGTCGCCGCGCTCGGCGAGGAGCTCGGCGGTCGCGCGGCCCTCCTGCTCGAGCGCGAGCTCGCCGACGCGCGCACCGAGCTGCAGCGCCACGTCGTCGCCCGCATGGCGCGCCTCGCGCCCGTGGCCTCCCCGTCGCTCTCACACAAACCTCTCACGCAGCTCGACGAGGCCGAGGCGGAGGAGGTGCGGCGGGCCGTGCGGGCGCTCGCGGCGCGGCTCTCGGGGAGCGCGCGCGTGCGGGCTCGGCACGCGCGACGGGGTCGCCTCGACGCTCGCCGGACGCTGCGCGCGGCCACGCGCACGCTCGGGGCGCCGCTCCGCCTCGCGCGCCGCGATCGCCGGCGCGAGCGGCCGAGGCTGGTGGTGCTGGCGGACGTCTCCGCGTCGGTGCGTCCGGCCGCGGCGTTCCTGCTCGAGCTGACGCTGGCGCTGCACGCGCTGTTCGAGCGGACGCGCTCGTTCGTGTTCGTCTCCGAGGTCGCCGAGACGACCGCGCTCTTCGCCGCACAGGGACCGCGCGCCGTCGCGGGCATCCTCTCCGGGGAGGTCGTGCCGCTCGACCACGAGTCTTCCTACGGCCGCGCGCTCGCCGCCTTCGACGCGCGCGCGGGCGCCGAGCTCGATCGGCGCACGACCGTCGTCATCGTCGGCGACGGCCGCACGAACTACGCGGATCCCAGGGTCGATCTCGTCGCGAAGCTGCGCGAGCGAGCGGGGCACGTGCTCTGGATCTGCCCCGAGCCGCGCGGCCTCTGGGGCGCGGGCGACAGCGCGATGCCGCTGTACGGGCGCGCCGTGCACCGGGTGCTGCAGGCGTCGACGGCCGCCGAGCTCGAGCTCGCCGCGAGGGCGATGGCGCGGCGCCGCTAGACGACGCGACGCTCGCCAGGCGTGCGTCGGCGACGCGCCGTGCGTGCTATCTCGCGCGTGGTGAACGATCCGATGGCGCGCCCGATCGAGGCGCTCACGTTCGACGCTCGCTTCGTGACCGAGCTGCCCGGCGATCCCGAGCCGAGCAACCGCTGCCGCGAGGTCACGCGCGCGTGCTACTCGCGCGTCGCGCCGACGCCGGTGAGCGCGCCGCGTCTGCGCGTGCTCGTGCCCGAGGTCGCCGCGTCGCTCGGCCTGTCGACCGAGGTGACCCCCACGCTCGTCGAGGTGCTCGCCGGCAACCGGATCGTCGACGGGATGCAGCCATACGCCGCGTGCTACGGCGGGCACCAGTTCGGTCAGTGGGCGGGGCAGCTCGGCGACGGCCGCGCGATCACGCTCGGAGAGATCGTCGCGCCGGGGGGCGAGCGCCTCGAGCTGCAGCTGAAGGGCGCGGGCGTCACGCCGTACTCGCGGCGCGCGGACGGCCGCGCGGTGCTCCGGTCGTCCCTGCGCGAGCTCGTGTGCAGCGAGGCGATGCACCACCTCGGCGTGCCGACGACGCGCGCGCTCTCGCTCGTGACGACCGGCGACGCCGTCGTGCGCGACATCCTCTACGACGGGCACCCCGCCCCTGAGCCGGGGGCGATCGTGTGCCGCGTGGCGCCGTCGTTCCTGCGCCTCGGCAGCTTCGAGATCCACGCGTCGCGCGGCGACGCGGAGACGCTGCGCGCGCTCACCCGGTTCGCGCTGCGGGAGCACTACCCGTGGCTCGTCGACGGCGAGCGCCTCGATCTGCCAGGCTTCGTCGCCGAGGTCGGGCGCCGCACGGCGCGGATGATCGTCGGCTGGATGCGGGTCGGGTTCGTGCACGGCGTGATGAACACCGACAACCTCTCGATCCTCGGGCTCACGATCGACTACGGCCCGTACGGCTGGCTCGAGGGCTTCGATCCGGGGTGGACCCCGAACACCACCGACGCCGGCGGCCGCCGCTACCGCTTCGGCAACCAGCCCCGCATCGCGCAGTGGAACCTCGTGCGCTTCGCGGAGGCGCTCGCGCACCTCGTCGACGACACCGCCCCGCTCGCCCTCGCGCTCGGCGCGTACGGCGACGAGCTCCGCCGCCTCGAGCCGCAGATGATGGCGAGCAAGCTCGGCCTCTGCGCGCGCCCGGAGCTCGTCGACGAGGACGACGAGCTGACGTCGTCGCTGTTCGCCGCGCTCGGGGCGGCCGAGATCGACATGACGCTGTTCTTCCGCCGGCTCGCGGACGTCGACCTCGGCCCGTCGGTGTCGACGGAGGCGCGCCTCGCGCCGGTCGCCGTCGCGTTCTACGACGCGGACGCGGCGCGCTCCGCCGCCGCCGAGCCGCTGGCGCTGTGGCTCGAGCGCTACGCCGCGCGCGCCCGCGGCGATCTGCCGCCCGACGAGCGCCGCGCCACGATGCACCGGGCGAACCCCATCTACGTGCCGCGCAACTACCTCGTGCACGAGGTCATCGAGGCGGCGACCCGCGGCGACGACGCGCCGCTCGAGCGGCTGATGGACGTCTTGCGGGCGCCGTACGACGAGCGCCCCGGGCTGGAGGCGTACGCGGCGAAGCGGCCCGACTGGGCGCGGAGCGTCCCGGGCTGCTCGATGCTCAGCTGCAGCTCGTGAGCCCGCGTGTGCTGGGCGCCGGGCGTGGTGAGGCCAGAGGGGGCGTTGCTGCGCCGGAGCGCAAGCATTCGCGCGGCGTCACGGAGGGGCGAGCAGTGGAAAGTTCACGCTGTCAGTGGAGATGGGCACGCCCGGAGTTGCGCGGCTTCGCACGAGCGTCGCGAATCGGAGCGCCCTGCACACCGGGCGAAGCTCCTCGCCGGGACGCCTCGATCCGCGAGCCGAGGCTTGCCCACTGGACGCTTCGCCAGACCGAAGCGCACGTCCGACATGGCGTCTCGAGCGAGGCCTGGCCGATTCAGTGGAGGCAACACCGACCTGCGCGCACGGGTCACCCGCGTTCAGCTCGGGCCTGTCCGCGCCTGTCCGCCAGGTGGTCTCGACGGTCTCGACCGGCCAGTGGTCGAGCTGCCCGGCGCGGCCGTGATAGCCTGCGACCCGGTACCAACACGGCGCGAGGTAGGCATGACGGCATTCGAGGAGCTGGTCGCAGGCATGGCGCGTGGACGCGCTTGGCCGCTCACGGGGGACAGCGACAAGGTTCGCGCGCTGCTCGACAGGGTGTACGACGAGCGCTGCCACAGGGCGAAGCACCACAAGGACGCCTACCAGCTCCGCGTGAACCTGCAGAAGAAGGACGACGCGGCTTCGTACGCAGGCTGGATCACGTCCGACAACCCCACCTCGGGTCCGTATCAGGGGACATCGCTGGTGTGGTTTCCGGGCGAAGGCGGCAGCGTCGCGGTGCTGGTGATCGGCACGGATGGTTTTGGCGCCGACGCGCACATCCTCGGACGACCGGGGCATCGCCGCAGGCTGAAGGCGCTCTCGCGGCTGCACGGCGGCAAGACCTGGGTGAAGCCCGACCTGCTCGACATCACGGCCGAAGTCCCCGCCAGCGTGGCGGACGGCTGGCCCGAGATCGCGGCGGCGCGCAAGTCCTACGCGCGGGTGATCTACGCGGCGACGCCTGTGCGCACCCCGGCCGACGGAGAGCGCGTCGCCGACCTGCTGAACCTCTTCTTCGACGAGCACAAGACGCCGCTCACCGGGGCTGCCGCCGAACAGTGGAACGTCCGCACGCATCGCATCGCCAGCGCCATCTTCCCGGCCAAGACCGAGGATGACGTGCTCGCGCTGCTACGCGAGCGGCGCTTCGTGGTGCTCGAGGGCCCGCCCGGCACGGGCAAGACACGCATGGCGTGGCGGATCGCTGAGCGCATCGGCGCGAGCACGCGCATCCAGTTCCACCCGGCGCGCACGTACGAGGACTTCGTGGTGGGGCTCTTCCCCAAGCCCGTGGGCACCGGCCTCGCGTTCGAGGTCCGGCCCGGTGACCTGCTGCGAGCCAACCGCGCCGCCGAGGGTCGCGAGCACGTGCTGGTCATCGACGAGATCAACCGCGCGGACCTCGGCCGCGTGCTGGGAGAGTCCATCGTTCTCTTCGAGCCTGGTGAGGCGGACCGTGCCGTGCATCTGCCGCACGCGCCCGACGGCTTCCCGGAGACTCTGCGGCTGTATCCCACGCTGCACGTGCTGGCCACACGCAACACGGCGGACCGCTCCATCGCGCGCATGGATGTGGCGATCCGACGGCGCTTTGCGTTTGTGGACGTGTGGCCCCAGCTCGACGTGGTGGCGCAAGAGGGCGTGGATTTCGCGCAGGCGCTCTTCACCGACACGGTGCACACCTTCGCCGAGTACGCCGACGACGACACCCTGCGGCTGGTGCCGGGGCACGCCTACTTCCTGGACCCGCGCCCCGACCTGGGCCCCAGCGAGCGCGCGAGCCGCGTGGCGCGTCGCCTCGAGTTCGAGCTGCTGCCCCTGCTGCGCGACTACCTGGACGAGCGCATGTGCGGGAGCGCCTCGGACGCCGTCGCGGGGCTGGCTGACTGCGTGGAGTCCCGGCTGCGAGAGCGCGGGTGAAGCGCGGCCACACACAGCGAGGCCGTGAGCGCGCGACGCGTGGCCTCCTGGATTTGCCCAGCGCTCGCCCGCTGATCGAGGCCGTGGACCACGGTCCCTCCGTGCGCGTGGAGGCCGCCGACGTCGGCGCCACCGGCGACCGTTGGGTGGATCCGTTCCTGGAGGCGAACACTACGCACCTCACACGCCTCGGCGTATCCACGGCCGTCGACGTGCGCCGCAAGCTGGGCGTGCGCCTGACGCCGGGCTCGCGCACGGGCGCGGTGCCGCTCTTGTCGCCCTCCACGCGCCGCGTGGCCGCAGGACTCCTGGTGGCGCCGCGCTTCCGCTGGAGCGCCCTCGGCGCCGTGCTGAGTGACATTGGCTTCCAGACAGAGGCCTCGCTGGGTGGCACGCCGCTGGTGCCGGGCTCCGCGCGCGAGGTGCCCACGTGGCTGTTGGCCGCGCCCGCGGTGCGCCGCCTCGAGGCGCTGCTGCGGCACCATCGTCGCGGCTTCACCGAACGGGTGGAGGTGAGGCAGAGCCCGCGCGGGCGCGTGGACTGGCCGCGCTGGGCGCGCACGGACGTGCCCTCGGGCCGCTGGACCAGCCTGCCCTGCCACTTCACCGAGCTCGACGACGATCCCGACCTGATGGCCGCTGTGCGCTGGACCCTCGGCCGCCTGGACGAAGACCTGGCGTCGTTTCACGAGGCGCTCCCCGCACGCCTCTTGCGCGAGCGCGTGGCTGACCTGCAGCGGATGGCCGGCGAGGGAGACGCGCGCCGCCCGCGTGGCGAGCTGCGGGTGACCGGCTCTGCGTGGGTGGCCGAAGCCGCGCAGGCCATGGGCTGGGTGGCCGACGAGCGCGGCCTCGGCGGCGCGCGCGTGCTCGACGGAATGAGCTGGGATCTGCGCATCGACGAGGTCTGGGAAGCGTGGGTGGACGCCTTCGTCGCCGACCTGGCTCCCCGCTGTGGGTTCACGCCACTGCGTCGCGGCCGCATCACGCGCCGCCTCAACTGGTCCACCCCCACCGCCTCCATGCGCGCGCTCATCCCCGACAGCGGCATGCGGGGCCCCGGCCGCCTGGTGTGGGTGGACGCCAAGTACAAGACTCACCTCCAGCTCATCGCCAGCAAGGGCTGGAGCGGCCTTACAGAGAGCACCCGCGACGCCCACCGCGCGGACCTGCACCAGGCGCTGGCCTACGCCGCGCTCGATGAGGCGGAGCATGTGGACTCCATGCTGGTGTACCCGGAGATGAACGCGGACGCCCGAACGCAGCCGGCGGTCGCGACGGTGGCGTCCGGGAAGCGACGGGTGCGGTTGTGGCTGATGGGGCTTCCGTTCGGGTTTCAGACCCCGGACCACCGTGAACGAACGTTGAATCAGTGGCGGGAGCGGCTGAGCGCGTAGTGGCCCCCGCGCCGGATTCCCTGCTCGCTCGTCACCGGGCCGAGGGCTGCGCGCCGTTGCGCCGGGTGTCCAGGATCCCGAGCACACGCGCGAGGAGCTGGACGCTGGGACCACGGGTGACGTCCGCGGGGTGGGGCGCGCGGTCGGCGACGGGGGGAGCAGCGCGCCCGACCCGCGGCGACGACGCAGACGGCGCGCGGGGGAGAGCGGGTCGAGCCCTGGCTCACGCGTGACGCCTACCATCATCCCTCGGTGCAACGCGCTTGCGAAGCCGCGATTTCCACCACATGATGGTCTCTCATGCGCATCACGATTCTTCTCTGGTTGGCGGCGATGGCGACGGCGGCAGGCTGCGGTGGATCGAGCGAAGGCGGGGAGGTCGCGCCCAACGGAGCGCAGGGAGGCGCCGGGGGGGGCTCCGGTCAGTCCGCCGGTGCGTCGGGGAATGGTGGCTCCACGTCGGCCGGCGGATCGTCGGCCGGTGGATCGTCGGCGGGCGGCACGTCGGCGGGTGCGGGTGGAACCGCGGGGGGTGCCGGTGGCTCGGCGGCGGGCGCGGGTGGAACCGCGGCGGGCGCAGGTGGAACCGCGGCGGGCGCGGGTGGAACCGCGGCGGGTGCGGGTGGAACCGCGGCGGGTGCAGGTGGCTCGGAGGCGGGTGCGGGTGGAGCCGCGGCGGGTGCAGGTGGCTCGGAGGCAGGTGCGGGTGGAGCCGCGGCGGGTGCAGGTGGCTCGGCGGCGGGTGCGGGTGGAGCCGCGGCGGGTGCAGGTGGCTCGGATGCGGGTGCAGGCGGCTCGTCCGCGGGGGGCACCGGTGGGGCGGGCGAAGGTGGCGCGGCGGGGTCCGCGGGGAGCGGCGGGGGCGTCGATCCATGTGACTTCGGGACCGTCGTGAGCGGCGCGGTGCCGGGCATGCTGCAGCTCTTCGGCGATCCCCTGTACTTCGCGAACGGCGACGTCGTCCCCGCGGGCACCTACCGCTTCACGTACCTCGACGGGTGCATGAAGTACTCGGACTCCCAGTCGTGGACCGTGAACGCCTACGCCACCGGCACCTACGCGACGTGGCAGGTCATCGGAGACGATCCGGGCGTGTTCCTCGGCACCCTACCCGGAAAGTCGGACTACAGCACCGGTGGCGGCGCCGACTCCGACTTCGAGGCCTGCGTCGACGAGGGCAAGACGATGCCCCCGCTCGACGTCGTGTTCGCCACTCCCTCGAAGATCGGTGTGAGGCTCAGCGACTCGCCGGTCACGGACAACGCCGCCGGGCTGAACGGCCGGAACCCGACCTGGCGCCTCACGAAGGTGGATTGCGGTCCGTAGCCGTGCGTGGAGCGCCCGGTCTCCGATCTGGTGGGCCAGCTCGAGATCGGCCACACGTCGTGAGGTAGCTCAGCGTCCGCGGTACGCGCGCTCGACACCGTCGGCGTCGGCGCCCTGGATCCACGTGACGCGGAGGTCTCGGTCGATCTCGGTGAGCGGCAGCGCGCGCGCCTTGCCCGACGTCGCGACCGCGCGCTCGAACGCCGCGCCATCTCTGTCGACGTCGACCTCGGTGAAAGGCACCCCACGCGCGCGCAGGTCGGCCTTCAGGTGGCGACACGCGCCGCACCACTCCGCGCCGTACATCACGACGCGCGCCGCGCTGACCGGCGGCGGCGGCGCGGGAGTGGGCGCGCCGAGACCGGGCAGCGCTGGGATCACGGGCAACGCCGGGATCACGGGCAACGCCGGGATCACGGGCAACGCCGGGATCAGTGGTGGCGTCGTCGGGGTGGGGCGCGCAGACCGCGCAGGCGACGCGGTCGGCAACTGGCGAGCGGCGGGAGCAGTGGGTCCGACCCGCGGCGACGGCGCAGGGCGTGAGGGAGGCGTGGGCGGGGTGGGGGCGCGCACCGGGTACGCGCTCGCGCTGGAGATGGCGATCGCAGCGATGACGCCGGCCGACGCGGTCGACCCGCTCACCGCCACGACCAGCGCGGCGACCCCCGCGAGCCCGGCGCGGCGGCGGCCGCTCGAGGTCCAGCTGCCGTCGTGCCGAGGCGCCGGCGGCACGGCCACCCTGGCGCAGGAGTACGACAGCGGCTCGGCGAACACCGTGGGGGAAGGGCGGCGTGACACGCTGTCGTCGTCCGTCGCGCTCGCGGCGCTCCTTCCTCGAAGCGCGCTCGCGCCGCCGGCGAGCCTAAGTACCAGACGATGGCGCCGCCCACCGTGACCTGCAGCGGGTTGAGCATGGATTTCGGGAGCCCGAGGAGCGGGTGCCGGAGTCCGAAGCGGAATTCGAGCCGGATTGGGCTGAAACCGCGCGCAGGCGTGGCCGTGCCACGTCGAGCACGGGTTCACCCAAGGCGGCC
>JADLFU010000026.1 GCA_020849655.1 Polyangiaceae bacterium
CCGAACGCACCCGTCACCCCCCACCAGAGAAGGAGCAACAGCCCATGATCCCCAGCGGCTACCCGGCCCACAAGGTCGGCACCCTCTTCGCGCCGGACGTCGCCCGCGCCACCGGCGAGGGCGCGAGGCTCGGCCTCCCGCCCGCGTCGCGCGACACGAGGAAGATCGCGCTCGTCCTCATCGACGCGCAGATCGACTTCATCCACACGGAGGGCGCGCTCGCCGTGCCGGGCGCCGTCGACGACACGCGGCGGACGATCGAGTTCCTCTACGAGCACGTCGGCGAGATCAGCACCGTCGTCGCGAGCCTCGACAGCCACCTGGCGTTCCAGATCTTCTACCCGACGTGGTGGGTCGACGAGCGCGGTCAGCACCCCGCGCCCTTCACGCTCATCGGGCCGGACGAGCTCACGCGGGGCGCCTACCGACCGCTGTTCGATCCCGCGTGGTCGGTCGAGTACGTCGGGGAGCTCGCGAAGACGGCGAAGAAGGCGCTCTGCCTGTGGCCGTACCACACGATGATCGGCGGCGTCGGCCAGGCGCTCGATCCGTCGCTGTTCGAGGCGGTGTCGTTCCACGCGGCCGCGCGGCGCGCCCAGCCGGTGTTCCTGTCGAAGGGCTCGATCCCCCAGACGGAGCACTACAGCGTGCTCGAGCCGGAGGTGAAGTTCCCGAGGCACCCGCAGGGCGGCCTGAACGCGACGCTCCTCGACGCGCTCGGGCGCCACGATCTCGTGTACATCGCGGGGCAGGCGAAGAGCCACTGCGTGCTCGAGTCGCTGCGCTCGATGGTCACGTACTTCGAGCGCGAGCCCGCGGTGCTCGGCAAGCTGCGGCTGCTCGGCGACTGCACCTCGAGCGTCGCGCACCCCGACATCGACTTCGACGCCCTCGCCGAGGCCGAGATCGCCCAGCACCGCGCGCGCGGCGTGAAGGTCGTGCGCTCGACCGATGCCATCGCCTGAGCCGAACCCAAGGAGGACACCATGAACGACGATGAAGTCTTGAACCTCGACACCATCACCGATTTCGGCGCGCTCGGCGTCGGCCTGGACGACCTCGAGAGCGAGGACGTCACGCTCGTGAGCTACGTGCTCGACGCGTCCGGGTCGATGGGCCCGCACGCGGCCGACGTGGTCGCGGCGTTCGGCGCGGAGATCGCCGCGATGGCGGGCGCGCGGACGGCGGACCAGGTGCTCGTCAGCGTGACCGTCTTCCAGGACGTGGCGCGGCTGTGCTTCGGCTACCGCAAGCTCGCCGACGTGCCCCGGCTCGACGCGGGGCTCTACGCGCCGGACGGGTGCACCGCGCTGTTCGACGCCGCGTACGGCGCGCTCGCGCACCTCGACGGGTACCGCGCGATGCTGCGCGACAGCGGCGTGCGCTCGCGCGGGGTCGTGCTCGTGATGACCGACGTGGAGGACAACGCGTCCCGGCGCAGGGCCGACGAGGTCAAGGCGCTCGCCGCGCGGCTCTCGGGGGACGAGGGGCTCGTGCTCGCGTACGTCGGGTTCGGCGGTGACGGGGCCGCCCAGGCCGCGCAGGCCGCCGCGCTCGGGTTCCCCACCGTGCTCACGACCGCGCTCTCGGCGGGCGAGATCCGGCGCGTCCTCGGGCAGGTGTCGAGGAGCGTGCTGCGCACGGGCGCGCGCGCGCCCGCGTCCTTCTTCTGACGGGCGCGGACGCGGGGGGCGCGTGGTATCCATCGCCCCGATGTCGTCGCGGAGGCAGAGAGAGCGCGAGGCGCCGCGCGGCTACGATCCGTCGCGCTTCCCCCGCCCGTCGGTCGCGGTGGATCTCGTCGTGACGAGCGTCGGCGACGACGGGCGGCTCCTCTGCCTGCTCGGGCGGCGCGCGGAGGCGCCGTACCTGGGAGCCTGGGCGCTGCCCGGCGGGTTCCTCCGTGAGGACGAGTCGATCCCCGAGGCGGCGGTGCGCGTGCTCTCGGAAGAGACGGGCCTCGCGGGCGTCGCGTGCGAGGAGGTGGGGACGTTCTCCGAGCCCGACCGCGATCCGCGCACGCGCGTCGTGTCGGTCGCGCACCTCGCGCTCGTCCCCGCGGACGTCCTGGCGCGCGCCGCGGCGGGCCTGCGCACGACCGAGGTGGGGTTCTTCGCGCTCCACGTCGACCGGGGAGGCGACGTCCGGATCGGCGCGATGGAGGGCGCGGAGGCGGGCGAGGGAGAGATCGCGCTCGCGTTCGACCACGAGGAGATCCTCGCCCGCGCGGTGCGGGTCCTGCGGGCGCGCGTCGAGACGACGACGCTGGCGTTCGGCTTGTTGCCTGCGCGCTTCACGCTGTCGGAGGCGCAGCGGGTCGTCGAGTCCATCCTCGGTCGGACCCTCGATCGCGCCGCGTTCCGGACGAAGGTGCTGTCGCTCGGGCTCGTCCGTCCGACGTCCGAGGAGCGCCGCGGGCAGCACCGGCCCGCGCGCCTGTTCGTCGCGGCGAAGGGGTGGGAGACCGCGCCGTGAGCGAGCTCGGCGAGGTGACGCGGCACCGGCTCGTCGTGAGGTTCGTCGAGACCGATCTGATGGGCATCGTGCACCACTCCAACTACCTCCAGTACTTCGAGGCCGCGCGCGTCGAGTGGCTGAAGGCCCGCGGCGTCTCGTACGACGACTGGGTCCGGGCGGGCATCCACCTGCCGGTCGTCGACGCGCGGCTGAGGTACCAGCGGCCCGCGCGGTTCGACGACGCGCTCGTGGTCGCCGCGCGCGTGGCCGAGGTGACCCGCGTGACGGTGAGGTTCTCGTACGAGATCACGCGCGAGGCCGACGGCGTTGCCGTGTGCGACGGCGAGACGCGCCTCGCGTGCGTCGGGCAGGACATGAGGCCGCGGCGCTGGCCTGCCGAGGTCGCGCGGCTGCTCGGCTCGTGACGAGGCAGCGGTCGCCGTCGGTCGCGCAGGCGGCCGGACGGGGTCGGGGCCTCTCGCTCGCGGCGGTCGCGACGGCCGCGGTGCTCCTGCTCGGGATCGCCGTGACGACGGTCATGGTGGCGCTGTCGCTCGCGCACTTCCGCCGGGTCGCCGACGAGGGCTCCGAGCAGGCCGCGCGCCTGCTCGCCCGGACGACGGCGGCGCGCCTGCGGGCGGTGGGCGAGGAGGATCGCCCGCAGGTGCTCGAGCACATCGCGCGGCAGGCGCGGGTGGATCTGCTCCTCGTCGAGGGCGAGGGGCGCGTGCTCGTCGACACGGGCGCGGAGCTGGAGCGCCCGGCGAGCGAGCTCTTGCTCTCTCCGGGCGGGTTCACCGACACCTCGACCGGGCGATCGGCGTTCTCGGCCCAGTCGCTCTCGCCGCCGCAGGCGCACCTGTCGGTCGTCGCCCTCGTGCACGCGCCGGCGACGCCGCTCGGGTCGCGGGATCTGCTGCGCGCGCTCGTCGTGCTCGCGGTCGCGCTGGTCGCGACGGCGTCGTACGGCGCGTTTCGCTTCGCGAAGGGCGCGAGCGACGATCTCGAGGTCGTGCGCGCGAGGGTCGAGCGGATGGCGCGCGCGCCGGGCGAGCCGGTCGGCGAGCCCGTGCCGATCCGCACGTTCGAGCAGGGCGGCGTCGTCGCGGCGGCGTTCGATTTGTTGCTCGAGCGCTTCGCGGCGAGCGAGCGCGCGCACCGGCAGGACCTCGAGCAGGCCGAGGCCATCGACGAGGGCCGCTCGCGCTTCCTCGCGACGCTCTCGCACGAGCTGCGCACGCCGCTGAACGGCATCCTCGGGTTCACCGACGTGCTGTCCGCCGAGGTCGAGGGCGAGATCTCCGACGGCGCGCGCGAGGATCTCGCCGTCATCAGGAAGAGCGGCGAGCACCTGCGCGGGCTCATCGACGACATCCTCGATCTGTCCGCCATCGAGACCGGGACGCTGCGGCTGGACCGCGCGCTCATCGATCTGTCGCCGATCGTGGACGACGTCCTGCGCTCGATGGCGCCGCTCCTCGAGGGCCGCCCGGTGCGCCTCGTCGCCGTCGGTGACCGGCCGACGCTGGCGTGGGCGGACCGGCGGCGCGTCCACCAGATTCTAACGAACCTGATCGGCAACGCCGTCAAGTTCACCGCCGCGGGCGAGGTGCGGGTGACCCTGCGGAGCGGCGACCAGCGCGCGCGCGTCTCGGTGTCGGACAGCGGCCCCGGCATCTCGGAGGCCGAGGCGCAGCTCGTGTTCGAGGAGTTTCGTCAGGTCGGCGACGCGCGGCTGCGCCGCAAGGGCAGCGGGCTCGGGCTCGCGATCGCGCGGCGTCTCACGCTCGCGCACTCGGGCAGCCTCGCGCTCGACAGCGTCCCCGGGGAGGGCTCCACGTTCCACCTCGAGCTGCCGGCCGCGCCGCTCGCCGAGACGAGCGAGCCGCCCGCGCGCCGCTCGTCGCCCCCTGCGCCGGGGTCGCGGCCGCCGGTGTCTCGCCCCCCGGTGTCTCGCCCTCCGGGGCGCTCGAGGCTCGCGTGAGGTCGGCGGAGCGGCTGGTGGGGGGCGTGCTCTTGACGCAGCTCGGCGTCGGTCTCGTGGTGCTCGTGGGGTTCTCCCTGCTCGCGCCGCCGCTCCTGCTGCTGGACGCACGCGAGGCACAGGCGGTCAGGAGCTCGACGCTGCAGGTGGCGGTCGCGGTGGAGCTGGCGGCGCAGCTGGCGGTGTACCTGCGCCTGACGCGCCTCCGCTACCTCTTGCGCGCGATCGCGCTCGGCTCGCGCGCGTTCGAGCCCCAGGAGATCGAGGAGCTCGCCTCGCTGCCCGCGTGGGTCGCGCGCGTGTCCGTCGCCGTGGGGAGCCTGGCGTGCGCGGCGACGCTCGTGCCGCAGCTCGGCGCCGAGGACGTCGATCTCGGCACGCGCCTCGCGCTCGCGGTGCTCGGCTGTCTCGCGGTGGGCGCGGGGGGGATCCCGCTCTACGTGATCCTGCGGCGCATGGTGGCCCTCGTGCTGGAGCTCGTCCCGGCGGACTCGGCGCGGGAGGTGCTCGACGAGCTCGATCTGCGGGGCGTGCCGGCGCGGCGCACGGCGACGACGCTGCTGCTCTCGGTCGTCGCGCCCGTCGTGATCGTGGCGGTCGGCGCCTCGGTCGTCGCGCACGCGCAGGTGCGGCGCGCGGTCGAGACCTCGCGGATCGACGCGGCCATCCAGCTCGCGCGCGGGCCGCTGGATGCGCTGCCCGCTGCGTCGCCCACGGCGGGGCAGCACGAGGCGACGAGGATCGCCGCGGAGCAGGGGTACCTCGCGCACGCGCGCCCGCAGCCCGCGCTCTACCGCGTGCAGCGAGGCGCGGACGACAGGCTCGGCGTCACCGTCCCGAACGCGGAGGGGCACGCGCTCGTTCGGTTCGCGACGCCGGACGCCGAGCTCGCGAGCGTGCCCGTCGTCCTCGCGGCGGTGGTGGCCGTGTTGCTCGCGGCCGCGGTGGGGCGCTGGCTCGGCCGCGCGCTCGCGAGGGATCTCGAGGTCGCGGCGGCGCACCTCTCGGAGCTCGGCAGCGAGCGCCTCCGTCGGGGCACCACGCGCCTCGACGCGCCGGCGCGCTTCTCCGCGGTCGCGCGGCTCGCGGACGCGGTCGACGCGCTCACCGACAGGTTCCGGGAGTTCGCGGCCGCGCAGGAGCGCAAGCTCGACACGCACGAGGCGAGCCTGCGGCTGCGCGGCCTGCTGTTCGCGAGCGTCAGCCACGATCTGAAGAGCCCGCTCAACTCGATCCTCGGGTTCGCGGCGCTGGTCGACGCCGAGCCGCTCAACGACGGGCAGCGGGAGAGCGTGGCGGTGATCGAGCGGCGGGCGCGCGAGCTGCTCGCGCTCATCGAGACGATCCTCGACGCGGCGCGGGTGGAGGCGCAGCAGCTGCAGCTCACGCGGGTGCCCGGGCGCATCGACGAGATCGTCGCGCTGGCGATCACGAGGGGCGACGAGCTCGGGCCGATGGAGGCCGCGCCCGTCAAGGTGCAGGTGGAGGGCGGGCTCCCCGAGGTCACCTGGGACGAGGCGCGGATCTCCCAGGCGCTCGCGGTGCTCCTCGGCCACGCGAAGCGGCTCTGCCCCGCAGGCGGGGTCGAGCTCCGGGTCGCGCGCCGCGACGAGCGGCGCCTGGTGATCACGGTCCGCGAGCCCTCGGGCACGTACAAGCTGGAGGACGTGGCGCTGCTGCTCGATCCCGTGCGCTGGCCGACCGTCAAGGGGCGCCTGGGTGGGCTCGCGGTCGGCCTCCCGATGGCGCGCGCGATCGTCGCGCTGCACGGCGGGAAGCTGACCATCGAGCCCGCTCGCGGCGGCGCGATGGCCTTCCGCGCGGTGATCCCGATCGAGCCCCCGTAGCGTCGATGATAGTGGGCTGGGCATGCGCCGCACGGTCCTCACGATCTCCACGTCGCTCGCCCTCGGCTGCGGCGCGTCTCCGTCAGCCGCTCCGCCCTCTGCCGCGCCCGCGCCTCCTCCTCCGGCGTCCTCCGCCGCGCCCGCCGCTCCTCCAGCCCCCAAGGAGCCCGCACCGGCAGCGCTCGGCCTGCCCACCGAGTGCGACGCGGCCGGCAAGAGCGCGACGGGGGCGTGCGTGCCCTCGGAGGCGCACGTCGCGCTGCTCTGTCGCGTCGCGAGCGCCGACGCCGCGCTCGTGATGTTCGCGAAGGGCTCCCCGTGGACGCGCGCCTTCCTCACGCGCGACACCGAGGCGTGGAACGCGGGCGGCGGGAGCACGTCGCGCGGCAAGCTCGTGTTCGACGAGGAGGTGCTGCTGCTGCGCAAGCACGCGGGGGGCGGGATGATCGTGGGGCAGGGCGCGAGCTTCGACGTCCTGCGCTGGGACGGCTCGTGCGCTTCGCTCGCGCAGGAGGAGCTCACCGAGAAGCGCCCGCCCCGCGCGAAGGCCGGCCCGGTGTCGTGGCGCGAGCTCGGGCAGAAGACCCGCGACGCGGTGCTCGCCGACGCGAAGCTCTCCGCGCTCTACGACAAGCGCCGCAAGGAGTGTCGTGGCGTGACGAGCGGCGACGTCACCGCGGCGTGCGTGAAGGCGGACGCGGCGCTCTCGAGCGGGATCGTCGACGCGGTGCGCGCGGGGCTCGCGGCGCCGGCGCCCGAGCTGCGCTGACCGGCCCACGAGCGGCGGCGGCGACGAGCCGTGGGGCGTCGGGCGTGATGATTGTTGGAATGCAATCAGCCGCGGGACGCGAGCAGGATGCAGGCCTCCGCCGCCGCCCGCGCGCCGAGGTAGCGGTAGACGGGCAGGGCGTCGATGCCGGTCGCGACCGCGCCGGCGGCCTTGTCGGCCACGTTCATCGCGGTGGGGAGGTACGCGGAGACGGCGTCGCCGGCGCGCTTCGCGTACGGCAGCACCGACTGCACGATCCCGGACACCGGCGCGATGAGCGACGAGAGGATGCCCTGCGCCTCGCCCGCGGCCGCCGGCCCGGCGACGGCGCCGAGCTTGGTGGTGGCGGCGGCGCCGTGCCGCGCGATGAGGCCGCCGAGCAGGTCGGACCCGTACGAGACGGCGTTGTCGGCGAACGGCAAGGCGACGTCGACGGCGCCGTAGAAGATGGTCATCGCCTGCCCGGCGGGGGTCGTGTGGTGCGCGCGCACCCGATCGATGGGGCCTCCCGGGTAGAGCTTCGCGATGAAGTACGCCATCGCGAGCAGCTTGATCACCGCGTCGACGCCCTGCTGGGTGTCGGTCTCGAGCGCGTCGCTGCCCTTGCCGGTGATGAGCCCCCAGACGGCCTTCGCGCCCGAGAACGCCGCGATCCCGGTGTCGGCCTTGTCGGCGACGCCGACCGCAGACAGCGCCGAGGACACGTCGGCGCCCGACGCCAGCATCGACGCGCGCCGGTGCGTCTCGCCCGTGGCCGCGGGGAAGAGCTGCGGCAGCGCCTCCTCGAGCGTACGGTACGAGAGCGGCGTCGGCGCGAAGGGCACGACGCGCAAGACCGCGTTCGCCACCATCACGGAGTAGTCGTCGGGCGCGAACTCGGCGAGCGCCGTGTTCACCGCGTGGAACGTCGGGAGCGTCGGCATCGGCGGCCCCGCCGGCGCGACGGGCGCGGGCGCCGTCGACCCCTGCGAGCCCGAGTACGCGAGCGCCGCGACGCCGCCCGCGACCGCCGCCACCCCGACCCCCGCCGCGATGGCGCCGACCCCGAGCCCCGCGCGCGGCGCTCCCTGCGACGTCGGCGCGCCCGTGTAGGACGGCGCGGCGTAGGACGGGCTCGCGTACGAGGGCGCCCCGCCGTAAGGGGCCTGCGCCTGCGCACCGGTCGCGGGCGCGACGGCCCCGCCCGCGAGCGCGGGGACGGACGCGAGCTCGGGCGGGGTGAGCACCTCGGGCTGCATCGAGCAGCCCCGCGCGCGCAGCCGCTCGGCCGTGCGCTCCACCGTCGCCTGCCACGGCGCGCCGCCCGCCTCGGCGAGCACCTCGAGCAGCGACAGCGTGAAGGCGCCCCGCACCTCGCCGCTCGCCTGGATCTCGGCCGCGACCTCGCCCTCCCGGCACGCGAGCACGCCGATGATCGGCGCGTCGTCGCCCTTGCGCACGAGCAGCCTCGGGCGGAGCGACAGCCCGCGCGCGAGCTCGGCCTGCACCATCAGCGGCGGCGGCGCGAGGAACCTCCCGCGCGTCGGCATCGGCGCGCCGAACGCGGGCGGCCCGCTCGGCGCCGGCAGCTCGCACGGCACCCCGACGTCGGCGATGACGACGGTCGCCGCGCCCCGCGGCACGCGCCGCAGCCTGGTCACCAGCTCGTCGTCGCGCAGCGCCGTCAGCTGAAAGTGGTGATCGTGCGACGCGAACACCTGGTCGAGGCCGTCGCGATCGTCGCCGCGCTCGTTCGGCAGGTACGAGCCGTACGTCGCCAGGTAGAGGAGCGCGGTGTCGCCCGGGGCCGCGGTCATGCCGAGCCAGTCGACCGCGCGCAGGATGGCGTCCTTCGTCGCGCGCGCGCCCGTCAGCAGCTTCACGTCCGCCTCGGCGAAGCCGAAGCGCTGCACGAGCGCCGCGGCCATCGCCCTCGCGTCGGCGACGCACCCCGCGAGCGGCGGGACGGCGCGGTCGGAGAACTCGTCGATGCCCACCAGCACGGCGCGCTTGGTCATCCCCCGAAGGTACCGTCCTTTGCGCGCAGAGGGCGCGGGATCAGGGCAGGACCCACCCGAGCGTCTGCTCGACCGTCTGCCCCTCGCACCCGGCGTCGGGCGAGACGAAGTGGTCGCCCGAGCCCGGCACGTAGCAGCGGTGGAGCGCGACGCGCCCGCCGCCGGCCGCGTCCCACGCGTACCCGAGCGGCCCGAGCGGCGGCAGGCCCTCGCAGCTCGCGCTCGGTGACACGAGCGAGTGCGCGCCGGCGCGGCACTCGAAGAGGAGGTGCGTCCCCGGCTGCGGATCGCGCGAGAGGCGCCACGACTGCTCCTTCGTGAACCCGGTCGGCGGCTCCCTCGTCGAGGCCCAGTGCCCACGCGCGGCCGAGTAGCTGCGCGTCAGCCGCACGTACGGCAAGTCCTCGAACCCGCACGACACCTTGCCGACGTCGGGGCGGTTCGCGAGCGCCCAGACCGCCCACGCCGCCTTCGCCTTGCCGTTCGTGTCGCGCAGGCCGACGCCGAGCCCCGACGCGGTCTCGACGGGGTGGTCCTTCATGCGGTGGTAGATGTAGCTCTCGACGCCTGGCGTCCCGAGCGCGTTGCGGAGGCTCTTGCAGACGCCGTCCGCCTGCGCGGCCTCGCTCGAGCCAGGCCCGAGCGAGTTGACGCCGCTCTCCGTGAGCTGGATCTCCCACGTCCAGGGCGCGGTCGGGAAGGTCCTCCGCAGCCAGCCCGCGAGCACGCCGAGGCTGCCGTAGGTGACCTTCGGATCGTCGTCCGGCGAGAACGCGGGCTTCAGCAGATCGGGCGGGTAGGGGTGCATCGCGACCCGCCATTTCCGCGCCCCGACGCGCGCCGCGAGCCCCTCGAGCACCGTCTGCCCGCCGAGCAGCGGGTGCGCCGCGGCGGGCGTATCGAACTGCTTGCCGAAGTGGTGATCGAGCGAGACGAGCACCTTCGCGGTCGCCTGCTCGTCGATCACGCGATCGTAGGCTGCCGAGAAGCTCGCGGCGTAGGCGTCGAGCCACGCGTCGACGTCGCACGCCTTGCCCTGGCCGCACCCGATGTCGAACCAGTCGTTCGCGTTGACCTCGTTGTGGATGACGAAATCCGCGACGCGGCCGTGCCCGGATTTCCCGTCGTAGCGGCGCGCGAGCATCCCCGCGAACCGCCCGTAGTCGGCGGCGTCGTCAGGCGAGCAGAAGATCTCGAACCCCGCCGCGACCGGCGAGCACGGGTGGCCGGCGCGCGCCCAGCCGGGCACGCCGTACACGATCGCGGTGACGGCGACGCCGCGGTCGGAGTACGCCTTGATGGCCTGGTCGACGCCCGCGTCGACGACGAAGCACCGCCCGTCGTACTCCTGCTCCTTCGCGCCGCACGGCGCTGACTTCTTCGTGCTCTCCCAGACCGCCCACACGAGGTTCATCGCGACCGCGCCGACGCCGTTGCCGGCGACCTCGTCGAGATCGGGCCAGAAGTCGGGCTGGAGGCCCTTCAGCTTCATCGCGGGCCGGGTCGGGTAGGGGAGCGGACCGCTGCCCGCGCTGCCCGCGCTCGCCTTGCCCGCCGCGCCTGCGGTCGCCTTGCCCGCGCTGCCTGCCGTGCCCGCGCTCCCTGCCTTCCCCGCGCTGCCCGCCTTCCCCGCGCTGCCCGCCTTGCCTGCGTCGCCCGCCGCGCCGGCGCTACCCGCCTTGCTTGCGCCGCCGGCCGTGCCCGCGCTGCCCGCCGTGCCCGCGCTCCCCGCCTCGCCAGCGTCGCCCGCGCTGCCTGCCTGTCCGCTCGCCGGCTGGCCGCCGGCCGCGTGCGCGCCGCCGGCCGACGTGGAGGGCGCGCTGGTCGCGTCGTCGGAGCCGCCGCCGCAGGCCGCGGCGAGCATGAGGAGCAGCGTGGTCGCGCGGAGCCGCATGATCTCGACGCGTACCACGCAGCTCGCCGCGGCCGCTAGCGCGCGCCGACCACGCACTCTCCCTCGCCGCGGTAGTGGCCGACGCTCCGGGAGAGGGACGTGATGAAGTCGCCGAGGTGCGTCACCGCGAACGGCGACGGATTGTACGTCGGCACCGACAGCGTCGCCGCGCGCAGCTCCTCGAGCGTCACGTCGCCGTCGCCGTCCGCGTCGGCCGCCGCGATGGCGTCGAACCGGAGGCGCGTGGCCACGGCCGGATCGGGCGAGGCCTGCAGGCGGTCGTAGAAGAAATGGTCCCCGTGCGTCGTCAGCTCGCTCGTGTCCGTCTGCCCCGGGCGCACGACGATGCCGAGCTGCTCGCGGCCGTCCTCCACGGCCTTGCACTCCGTGAGCGCGGTGTTCGTCGCAAAGCCCCACGAGAAGCGCTTCGTCTCGCCGCCCTTCGTCGCCGCGCCCGTCACCCAGATCGACCAGCCACGCGCCGCCATCTCGTCGCGGTCGGCGTCGGTCGCCGCGACGGGGCGCGTCGTCGGCGTGACGGGCACGAGGGCGTACGACACCTGCGGGTACGCCTTCGCCTCGAGGCCCGTGATCCGAAACAGCGACTTTCTGCCGGGGCGTACGTTGTCGACGAGCGCCGTCCCTGCTTGCGCCCCCGCCACGGCGCCGCTCGCGTCTCTCACCGTGATCTCGCCGAAGTTCACGAGGAACTTCTCGAACTTCACCGTCCAGCCGTCGACGAAGCCGGCCTCGCCGGTGGAGTCGGGGCCGATGCCCTGCTCGATGTACGCCTCGCCCCACGTCGTGAACTCGGCGTCACCGACCCCGCCGGAGGGATCATCGCCTCCGCAGGCGGCGACGAGGGGGATGAGGACTGACATCAGGGAGCGTGACGCGGCGTTGGGGGACATGCGCGCTCCGTACCCGCGACGCGTGCGCGGGCCCTAGCGAGCGCGGGCGCTGTGGCGCGCGCGGTCACTCCCTCTTGCTCGCGGCGCGCCGCGCAGCCTGCAGCCCGATCGCGGTCGCGCGCGGACGGGCTGCTGCTTCTCGCCTCTTGCGCGCTTCGTCGCGCCCGGCAACAGCCGAACCCGCTGGCGCTGACGCGCGCGACCGTGGACCGAGGTCACATCGTCGCGCGACGACATCATCCCAGTCGACGCGAGCGTCCCCCGCAGCGATCCCGCCGATCTAGGGAAGCGTCCGGGCCAGCCGCACCCCAAATCCTCTAGAGAGCGTCCCGTCACCCGCCGTAAGACGCATCCCTGAGCTGATGCCCCAGGTGCTGCTGTACACCACGCCTTTCCCAACACTGCGTGACCAAGGAAGTCCGCTCGGCGTCACGGGGCCTGCGAGCCTGGTCGGGTCCACGACCGGTCCTATGGGGAGCACATAGGAGACGTCGACGCTGTACTCGGCCACGTTCCCCATGATGTCACGGAGCCCCCAGTGAGAAGGCAGACGCTCTCCCACCCGGTGCACGGTGTCGCCGTGATTGAGACAGTGCCAGGCGCTGAAGTGCAGCGCGCAGTCGAGCACACACTTCGAGATGCCGCTGGGGCCGTCGTTGTGGAGCATCATGCCCGTGTAGAGCGACGTGACCGTGCCGCCGCGCGCCGCGTACTCCTGCTCTGCCTCGGTCGGGAGACGGTAGCCGAGGCAGGCGGAGTACGGCGTGTGCGTCGGCACGAACTTCTTGCAGAGGAGCCCCTCGCCCGCCTCGCCCTCACACTCGGACAGCTCCATGCACGCGGGCAGGCCGTGCCGAGCGGACAGCGCGTTGGCATAGGAAATGGCGTCGAACCACGTGAGCGTGCCTGCAGGGCAGGTGTCTCCCACGCAGGCGGTCGCCTTGGTCTTCTCTTGCTCGTCGATGCGATTGGGGTACCCGAGCGCCGCCCACTGGCTCTGGGTCAGCTCGTGCTCCTGCAGCAGAAAGTCGCGGCTGATGGTGACCTGGGTCGGCTCCGCAGTCGCCGCGGCGCGTGGCCTCTGGCATTGTGATTGGCCCATGATGAAGCAACCCTTGGGAATGTAGCACCACCCCTCGCGACAGAAGGGCTGCACCACGGGGTGCTTGCACGGTCCCACACACTCCGCGGGCGCCGGGCGAACGTCACACCCGACGATCTCTGCGTAGCTTCGCTCGCACCGGTCGTCGGGCTCGTACGAGACCGGCGGGAAGGGGCCGTCCACCTTGCGCGGCTCTCCCGCGGGCGGTCCCCCCGTCGCCTGGACGTCGACGGGGGGACAATCCGCCACGCTCGTCGCGCCGGGCGGGGTACCAGGCCAGGTGCGCTCAGCTACAGGGCCGCCGCCCTCACCTCCCTCGCCTCCGCCCCCAGCGGCGCCGCTTCCTTGCTCTCCCGCGGCTCCCGCGGGTGAGCGGTCGGTGGGCGCCGAGCCGTGACAGGACGCCAGGAGAAGCAGCAGGAGGCAGCACCAACGCAGAGCGCGCGCGTTCTTCAATGGTCCACTCCCGCGTTCTGACCGGTGGGGAGGATGTGAGCGTGCTGACTTGAGAAGAGCCCGAGTTCAGCCCGCGCGCCGAGGTCGATCCCCATCCAGTCGGCTGCCTGAAAGTGGCATGGTCCTGGATAGGTGCCGCAGGCGCGCCGAAGAATGTTGCCAAGCTGCTGGATCGTCGACCACGACTCCATGTCGTTCACTGCCCAGAAGAAGTTCATCCAATCCCACTCTACCCCGGCCACGCCGCCGCCGGTGTCAGAGCAGATGTCCTTGTGCCAGCGAGCATAGGCGACCGCGGGTAGGGCGATGGGGGGCGACGTGGGCGGTGTCCCGGGCGCCTGCCAAGGAAAGCGAATTTCCTTGTAGTAGTTGAGGATAGGGTTGGGGTTCCACCAGTTGTTCATCAGCCGATTGGCGACGTGGTGCGCAAACCCCTCGTTCACTGCGATCGAGACGAGCTCGACAGACTGAAGTGAGTGCAACGTTCCGGCACCTGTCACGTTCGAGGTGTTGCAGAGCGGGTTGTTGGGAACATCCCCGCTGTAGTCCAGCTGCAGGTCTCCGTACCCCATCGACAGTGCGTGCCCCAGCTCGTGGGCGATCACGGTCTTCCACCTCGAATCGTCGATGTCCTGCGGGTTTGTCGACCCCTGGGCGTCGAGATAGCCGTTCGCGGCCGCGATGCCCGAAATCGAATACTTGGCGAACGCCACCCGCGCCGACGCCAGCCCTGGCACCGTCAGGTAGTCCTCGCCCCCGCCGGCATCCAGGAAGTTCGACGTCACGGACGCGCACACTCGTCGAGCCACCAGCGGGAAGCAGGGGGGTGGCGGCGGAGGCGGGGGGCCGGGCGGCGCCTTCGCGGGGGCGTCCAGGCCCGTCTCCTCTTGCTCGAGGAATGGACCGACCACGGCACCGACTTCCTCGGCCTTGCGGACGGCGACGTCCTCGATGGGTTCCCAGCCCAGAGCCGTCCTGATTCGGCCATGAAGGGCACCCTTGTCGCCCCAGCTTCCACCGCCGTGGTCCTTCTTCTTGGCGTCGGCGTCGTACGCAACCGCCTGGCCGCGACCCCGTAGTGGACAAACAGCGGGGAGCTCGCCACGACCAGGTCGGGGCGCCCGCTGCGTGCAGCCCGTGCTTCGATGTAGACGGGCGCACTCGCGTTGGTCAGCTGAAGCGGGAGCTCCTCGAGATCGATGGCGCCTTCTACGATGGCGCCCTTTGCCAGCGAGGAAGTCGAGAGCGGTTGCTCGAGCCTGTCGCCCCAGGGGCTGATCATCACGACCTTCAGCGACACAGCGCCGGCGTCGTCGCCTGAGTTGCGAACCGCTCGATAGCGCACGCCCCCGTGAACCTCGTCGAGGGCCACGCCGACCTCGGTCATGCCCGCACTGTCAACCTCGCCCGAGTCCGGCGAGACGGCCTGGGACGAGCTTCCGAAGGACTCGCTCGCTGCTGGATCGGCGCAGGCGGTCACTGCCAGGAGACAGAGGCTGACGAGACCTCGCGGGACGGCTCTCTGCGCGCTCTGCGTTCGTGTTTCGTGGGGGGCGGAGGGGGGCGGGACTGTTCATACACGAACGAGAACATGAGCTGTCACGCTGCGCAAGCGACTCGGGCCGGGGGGGCGTGACCGATCGGCGCTGGATGCCCGCCGGCCGCGCGCAGGCTCTGGCGCGCGCGGGTGCTGTGGGCGCGCGGTCACTCCGTGGCGGCCATCCGGTAGCCCGAGAGCTGCGCGACGCCGACCGCGAACGAGACGCCCTGCGGGGAGTCCGGGCCGAGCGTCACCGGCGCCTCGGCGGTGCCGCCGGAGAGCGCGCCGAAGTCGACGAACAAGAACCACGCGCTCGGCGAGATGGTCAGCGTGGCCGCGAGATCTCCCGAGACCTCGCGCTCGGTGAAGGGGCAGCCCTCGACGCGCCCGCCCGCGAGGCTCAGCTCGAGCTGGGAGCGGGGCGCGACGAGCCGGAAGGTGAGGGTCGCGTCGCCCTTCTTCGCCGTGCCCTCCGCGACGACGGCGGCGCCTCCAAGCGACGTGGAGGACGCCGAGTACGTGACGCGCGCGGACCGGAACGTGCCGGTCACGCCGTCTCCGTCGCCGAGCGCCGTCGGCGCGCCGAGCAGCTCGAACGTGCCGGGCGCTACCACCTCGCCGAGCGCGTTGCCCGCCTGGTAGTGGCCCGGGTGCGCGTGCGCCGTGCCGAGGAGCCAGCTCGACCACGTCCGTCGCGGGCGCGGCGCCCACGCGACCGCCGGAGGGCCGTCGAAGATCTGCACCGCGTCGAGCGCGACCGCCGCGCGCGTCAGCGTCACCGAGTGACCCGTGCCGAGGAAGAAGGGCGCGCGCGCGTCGGCGGCGCCGGCCACGTCGACGTGCACGCGGACGCGCTTGCCCGTCGTGGAGTCGGCCGCGGTCGCGTCGCTGCCGCAGCCAGCGTGCAGCGCGCCGAGCGAGGGGAGGCAGAGGAGGATCAGGAGTCGTTTCATCGGGAGGCCTTGGGTAACAGGTGGAGCGTGACGCCGGCGAGCCACGCGCGCGGCGCGCCGACGGTGACGTGCCGCTGCGGCACGAGCGACGGCGTCGCCCCGCGGGTGAACGCGGACGCGAACGTGTACTCGCCGTCGTAGTAGCGGGCGTCGAGCGCGTTGTAGACGTCGCAGGTGAGCTCGATGGCGCCGAGCCTGAGCGCCGCCGTCGCGTCGCCCGTCAGCACGTCGTGGGCCAGCTCGCCGAAGGGCAGCGGCCGTCGATGCAGCAGCGACGCTCCGTAGCCGAGCCGCGCGCGCAGCGGCTGGCCGAGCACGCGCCCCACCACCCCGCGGACCGCGAGATCCGCGCGGGCCACGAGCTGCGGCGCGTACGGCAAGAGATCGCCGCGCCGGTGCCCGCCGTCATCGGCGCGGAACACCGCGCGGGTGTACGTCGCGCTCGTCGACGTCGTGATCCACGGCGCGGGCTCCGCCACGACGTCCGCGGCGAGGCCGGTGCGGGAGGTGCCCGGCGTGCGCTCGGCGCGGGTCGTCGCCGGATCGAACGCGAGATCGTCCGAGAGCTCCGCGCGGAACGCGGCCGCCGAGGCCTGGAGCGCGCCGTCGCGGTAGCGCGCGCCGAGCTCGTAGGACCGCACGGTGGTGAAGGGAGCGAGCTCGCCGTTCGCGAGCGAGCGAGCCTGGGGCGACCGAAACCCCTCGCCGTAGCTCGCGACGACCGACGCGCCCCGCGCGACCGAGGCCGTGAGCGAGGCCTTCCTCCCGACGTGCGAGCCTGCGGCGCTGCGCGCCCCGCCTCCCCCTGCCTCGTCGCGCACCGAGTAGGCGAGGCCGTCCTGCCGCACGCCCGCGCGCGCGACGAGCCAGCGCGCGGGCGAGAGCGAGAGATCGACGTAGCCCGCCGCGTTGGTCGCGTGGATCGTCGCTCGCACCGGCACGTCCACGATCTGCCGCCGGTCGACGGCGACGTTGGCCTGCGACTGGTGGATGCTGTCGCTCCGCGCGTAGACGCCGACCTCGACGGCGTCTCGCGACGAGAGCCAGTCGAGCGGCCGCGCGTAGCGCGCGACGCCGCCGAGCGTCACCGCGTCGTTCTCTTGCTCGGTGGCCCGGCCGTCGACCGGATCCTCGAGGTACCCGGTGAAGTCCTGCCGCAGCCGCATCGAGCGGGAGCCCACGAACGGCGCGACGCTCCACCGCTCACCGTCGTCCGCGCTGGCGAGCTCGACGACCAGCTGCGTGCGCGCCGACGCGCCGCCCTGGTCCTCGTCGTAGCTGCCGAAGCGATCGATCTTCCCACCCTCGACGTCGCTGAGGCGCAGCACGCCGGCCGAGTCGAACCTCGACGCGTACGTGGAGACGAGCACCCGGAGCCTCGCGGCGTCGCCGATCGCCCACGCGCCCTGCGCCAGCGCCGAGGCGCGCGTCGCGGCGCGCGCGGGGCCGAACCCGGTCGTCGACGCGGCCTCGAACGCCGCGAACGTGGAGGGCTCCGCGGAGACCGGGCGGTACGCGACGAACGCGCGGCGCGCGCCGAACGATCCCGCCTGCGACCTCACTGTCACGCCGGGCTCGTCGAGCCCGAGCGAGAGGCGCAGCGTGCCGGCGACCGCGAAATCACCCTGCCGCGGATCGTACGTGCCGGGCGTCGAGCGCAGCTGTCGCACCAGCTCCGCGGGGACGAAGTGGAGATCGGCGTAGCCCTGGCCGTGCACGTTGGAGACGTCGTTCACCGGCGCTCCCCCGACCCACACCTCGACGTCCTGCCCGTGCTCGGCGTCGAAGCCGCGGAAGAAGATCTGGAACGCCTTGCCGTCGCCGCCGTGCTGCACGATCGCGACGCCCGGCGCGGTCTTCAAGAGATCGGCCGCCGTGCGGTGCGGCGCGGCGCCGAGCACAGGGCGCCCGAGCGTCGACGCGGACGCGGAGCGGACAGCCTCGGGCCGCTCACCGAGCACCCGGACGTGGGCGTGCGAGTGCTCCGCGTCTCCGTTCGCGAGCTGCGTGGCGCCAGGGCGCGGCGCCACGGGCGCGGCCGGGGGCGAAGGCGCGCGCCCGAGGAACCGGATGACCGCGCGGACCTTCGCCGCGACGGGGCGCCCCTCGGCTCGTGCGGGCGTGAACGCCCAGCGGCGCGCGGCGTCGATCGCGGCGGCGTCGAAGGGCTCGCCCAGGCTCGCGTCGACGATCACCTCGTCGACGTGACCATCGGCGCCGATCACCAGCACGACCGGCACGACCACGTCGTGGGCCGCGGCGGCGCCGTCGGGCCAGCGCGCGACGGGCTGCGGCTCCGCGGGGCGTGGCGGCGTGAGGTCGTGCGCGCTCGCCGCGGGCGCGATCGAGAGCGCCGCGATCCCGAGCGCGGCCGCGCGGCGCAGAGACACGGGCAGGGAGGCTAGCCTTGGTCGCCCGAGCGCCCGAGCGCCGCGCCGCCGTGTGACCTCGGCCGTCACACCCGCTCGTCGCACGTGTCGGACGATCGCGCGTGCGACGGCAGGAGCCCGCCCAGACGATCCGCTACCACTTCGTCGAGAGCGAGGGCGCGGCCCTCCGAGAGCGCAGCGCCGCGCCGGGGAGAGACTGCGCCAACAGCCGGGCCGGCCTCTCACGTCTCGACCAGAACGTACAACTGCTGCCCCGCTGTGGCCTGCCGGGCCAGGGCCACGAGGGGCTCGAGGACAGCCGACGCCTCCAGCGTCGACCACGCGTCGGAGACCTGGACGCCCGACACGGCGTGCGTGTGCTCGGGCGTGGACATCGCGGCGGCCCACTGCTTGGCCACCGTCTTCAGGTCGACCACGGCGAGCTTGGCAAGCAGTCCCGCCGGCAGTTGCTGAACCTCCGCACCCGACGAGGGAGGCCCGTAGATGGGTGACACGAACTCAGGGCGGACGCCGACGATCTCGCACAGCGGCCCCAGCTCCACCTCGGTCAGGCCCTTCGCCGCCCAGTGCACGCGGGAGCGCACGAAGGCCGGGATGCGACCCCCGAGGTAGCCCTCGTAGCTCCCCTGAACCTCGACCGCCCCGTACTCTGGACCCGGCTCGTCTCCTTCGTCCCCTCCGTCGGGCCACTCGGGCTCGACTGTCTCCACTACCGACACCTCGCCGGTGAACGGGTTGCGGAACTCGCGGCGGGAGGGCGACGCCAGCGGCGGCCGCCAGCCGGGGGACCCGCCGAGCAACTCGTCGGTGCACAGGAAGAAGGTGGTGTAGATCGCCAACTGGTGCACCCGAGAACTCGAGTCCCCGGTAGACGCACCCTGGGTCCGCTGCAGCTCTCTTCGCCTGGTGGTGCCGCGCGCGACGAAGCGCACAAGAAGAGGCAGTCCGACCGCGTGCGACCACGATCGGGCTGGATTCCGCTGCCCGCGCGTCGGCTACCAGCCGGCGTACTTGACGGTGTGGAACCTCGGTGGACGGTCCCGGGATGCGCTGGGGCAAGGGGTGAGGCGAGGTGTCGCAGCGAGCGCGCCGACCGAACGCTCCCCACGCGCGCGGACGATGAGATAGGGTGGCGCGTACCCACGTGACCCGAGCTGCCCGCGAGCCCATGTCAGAGAGCCTCACGGCGTCCGCGCGGCAGAGCGCGCGCGTCGCCCCGGCGGTGCTCGCGCTTGTTTGTATTGGTAATGTGTGTGTCGCGTCGCTCGGCGGCTGCGGCGATGCTCGCCCGGCGCCGCCAGTCCTCCAGCCGGCGCCGACCGAGCGCGACGTGCGCGGCGCGTTCGGGATCCCGGCCGAGGCCGACCGCGTGCTGATCCTCAGCCAGAGCAGCCACCTCGACATCGACTGGAAGAAGGCGTTCGAGCAGTACTACCGTGACCACGTCGAGCAGGTGTTCCTCGACGCCGAAGCGATCCTCGACCGCGATCCCCGCGCCTACTACTCGGTCGCCGAGATGGCGTACCTCGCCGAGCATGTCGCCGCGCACGGCGACGGCGCCTGGCCGCGACACCTCGGCTCGGGGCACGCTCGCGTCGTCGGCGGCGGCATGACGACGCCCGACACGCTGCTGCCAACCGACGAGGCGCTGCTCCGCGACTACCTGCTCGGGACCGAGTTCGCCGAGCGGCTCGGCGCCCGTCCGCACGCCGCGTGGTTGCCCGACTCGTTCGGTCACTCGCCGACCGTCCCCGACCTCTTGTCCTCGGCGGGTTTCACGTCGGTCGGCTTCGGACGCGCCGACGGCGCTCGGCGCTCTTACGAGGTGATCGTCGGCAAGCTCGACCCGGTCCTGCCGGGCGCGACCACCACGGCCTCCGTGCTGCGCGATCTGGGCACCGCCGATTTCGTGTGGCGCGGTCCGGGCGGCGGCGAGGTGCTCGCGCACTACATGCCAGTGCGCGAGTACTGCCAGGGCGACACGATCGATCTCGCCGGGATCGCGCTCGGCGGAACACGGATCGGAGTCGACCACGACGACGATCCCGCGTTCGTGCGCGGCCAGCTCGACGAGTACATCACCCAGCTCACCCCCTACCAGCGCACGCCGTACATGTTCGTCCCCGTCGGCTGCGACTTTCAGCCGCCCCGTCCGAACCTCACACAGTACGCGCAGTGGTGGAACGACGCCGAGTACGCGCGCACGGGCGTGTGGGTCACCACCGCGACGTTCGAGGACTACATGCGACTCGTCGCGTTCCACCGCGACGCCTTGCCAGTCATGGAGCGGGACATCACGCCCGTGTGGACCGGATTCTACGCGTCGCGGCCGCGGGTCAAGCGCGCCGCGCGCGAGCTCGTCGACTCGCTCGTCGGCGTCGAGCCGTTCCTCGCGCTGCTCGAGCCGCGCTCGGTCGAGCTCGCGGCCGCCTGGCGTCCCGCTGTCCTCGCGAACCATCATGACTGGATCACTGGCACGTCCAAGGACGCCGTGGTCACCGACGAACAGCTCCCGCAGCTCACCGCCGCGCGCGCCGCGACCGACCAGACCCAGCAGCGCGTGAAGGCCGGGCTGGCGGCCGCCGTCGACACCACCGGCGCAGCGGGCGGCGAGGTCGTCGTGGTGGTCAACCCCGGTCCGCTCGCGCGCAGTGAGGTCGTCGAGGTGCCGCTCGCGATCACCGGACCCGTTCGCGCGCGCGCGGGTGAGCTCGTCGTGCCCGCGCAGCCCGTCGCGCCCGATCGGGTCGCGTTCGTCGCCGAGGCGGTGCCCGCCCTCGGCTGGCGCACCTTCTCCATCGAGCCCGCGGCCGCCCCGGGTGCGTCGGTGACGCTCGACGCCAGCACCGCGCACCTGTCGACGGGTCGGCTCGAAGCACGGTGGTCCGGCGACTCGACGGGCTGGGCGTTGAGCTCGCTCGCCGTCGACGGCGCGGAGCTGCTCGCCGACGCGTCGCTCGTGTGGGTCACCTACCACGACACGGGCGGCCTCTACCGCATAGGCTCGGAGCGCGTCGACTGCGCCGACGCCGAGTTCGTCGAGCTTCAGCGGACGCGGTTCGAGAAGCTCTCGATCGTCGAGGCGGGTCCGGCGCGGGTGACGCTCCGAGGCACCGCGAAGCTCGACGGTCGGCCGATGACCGTCGACATGATCGCGGCCGCCGGCGGCGCCAGCCTCGAGCTGCGGGTCACGGGCTCCGCCGCGACCGATCGGACGATCATGCTCCGCGTCCAGCCGAGCGCGGCCGACGACGCGCTCACGATGGGGGTCGCCGCCGGCGTCGTCACGCGTCCGCTCGCGCACCACTACGAGCCGTCGCTGTGGCCAGCGGTGACCTGGGTGGCGCGCGGCGAGCTCGCGGTCCACCTCGGACAGTCGACCGCCGTGCACGGCACACCGAGCGGCGCGCTCGAGTGGGTCGCGTTTCGCAACGCGCCCGCCGAGCCATCGTGCGACGACGTCGGCCCGTCGGGGATCGAAGACGGCGAGGCCACCATCGCGTTCTCGCTGGGCCGACGCGATCGCGCGGGTCAGGGCGCGGCCGACGTGGCGGCCTCGATCGCGCTGTCGAGGCCGCTCTGGGCCGCCCTGACCGGTCGCCACGCCGGCACGCTCGCCGCGGAGGGGCGGCTGGTCTCGGTCGACGGCGACGGCGTGCTCGTCACCGCGCTGAAGCCCGCCACCCGCGGCGACGGCGCGATTCTTCACTTGTTGCGCCTTGGCAGCGGCCCGCGCGCGGTTCGGATTGATCGCGGGGCGCTGCCGTGGACCACCCTCACACGGCCCGATGCCCTCGAGCGCGACGACGTCCCGTTCGGCGAGCCGACCGAGCGCGGCGTCACCGTGACGCTCGACGCCGCGGTCACGGCCGTGCGGTTGACGCCGACCTCACCTCCCTGAGGTCACCTCTCGCCCGGCCGGTCCGCCGAGCCGCGCTCCGCGCATGGGCTGCTCGTTCCCCGCGCGTCCGGTACAAGCTACCACGCATGGAAGAAGCGGCCGCTGGGTCGCGGCCGGGGAGGCGCGCCGACCCTTCGACGAACCATCTCGATCTGAGACTGGTCGCACGCGGCGGCGCCGCGCTCTGGCGCGCGGGTGAGCGCGGACGCTGCGGGACGCCGCCGCTCGGCTCGTGCAGGTGATCTCGGGGTACGTCCGCCTTCGCCGGCACGGCGCGACACTCGAGGAACCACCCACCGCGGCGGCTGGGAGCCGGCGTCGTCGAGCGGCCCGCGACAGCGTGGATCTGGGGTAGGGTCCGCCCCGATGAGGCCCCTCCCTGTCGCCGCGCTGCTCGCGTGCCTGACGGGCTGCGCGACCCAGCGGATCCCCGATCCGGAGGGCGCCCGCCAGGCCTACGCGCGCGCCGCCTCGCGCGGCGACGCCGACGCCCTGTACGCGATGATGACGGACGAGGCGCGCCGGTCGATCGGCGTGGAGGGCGCGCGCCGAGGCGTCGCCGACGCGACGCCGGAGCTCGCCGCGCGCGCGGAGTCTCTTGGCGGCCCCGGCGTCGTCGCGCGCGTCGAGGCGCGGTCGCGGACCGCCGACGGTGAGGAGGTCGTGCTCACCGTCGAGGACGGCGCGCCCAAGCTCATCAGCGCGCACGCCCTGCCCGCGCGGGCTCGCACGCCAGCGCAGGCGCTCGATCAGCTGCGGAGGGCGCTCGCGCGGCGCAGCTACGCGGCGCTGCTCCGGCTGCTGTCGAAGGAGACGCGCGCGTCGATGGAGCGAGACCTCTCCCGGCTCGTCACGAGCCTCGAGCGCCCCGACGCGCTCGACGTCAAGGTGAGCGGCGACAAGGCGACGGTCGACCTCGGAGGCGGCCACCGGGTGCGCCTGCGTCGAGAGGACGGCGCGTGGGTCGTGGAGGACTTCGAGTGATCGACGGGAGGCTCGGGCGGCGGGCGCTGCTCGCGGGGGCAGCGGCGGGCCTGGCGGCGCCTCGCGCGCTCGCGTTCGGCGACGAGGGCGCGTTTCACCCGCGGCTCCTGCTCACCGGCACCTCGCGGCTCGAGGGGCCGCGCGCGCGCGCGACGGCGCGGTGGGCCGAGGATCTCCGACGTCAGACGAGCGCGCCGTCGCGGGTGACGCCCGGCACCGTGCGCGCCGACGCGCCGCAGCTGCTCGCCGAGCCCTTCGCCGTCTGGGCAGGGGAGGGGGCGATCGCGCCGCTGACGATCCGCGAGGTCGAGGGGCTGCGAAAATTCCTGCTGATCGGCGGCATCCTTCTCGTCGACGACGCCGCGCCGGAGGGCGGCGCGTTCGGGCGCGACGCGCGCCGCGAGCTCGCGCGGGTGCTGCCGGAGTCCGCGGTGATCAAGCTGCCGGAGAAGCACGTCGTCTACCACTCGTTCTACCTGCTCGCGCGCCCCGTGGGGCGCGTCGAGGGCCCCGACCACCTCGACGCGATTTCCCTCGCGGGCACGGCGCAGGTGCTGTTCTCGTCGCACGATCTGCTCGGCGCGCTCGCGCGCGAGCGGGAGGGCACCCCGACGTACCGCGTCGAGCCGGGCGGCGAGCGGCAGCGCGAGCTGGCGACGCGCCTCGCCGTCAACATCGCGATGTACGTCCTCTGCTCGAACTACAAGGACGACCAGGTCCACGCGCCGATGCTGATGAAGCGGCGCGCGCCGAAGTGACGCGTGGACCGCACGCTCGCGCTCTCTGCCGATCTCTCCCGCGCGTCGATCGTGGTCGCGGTGGGGCTCGCCGCGCTCGGGATCGCGCTCCTCGGGCTCGAGGTGCGGGGCAGGCGCGAGTCGCGGTGGCTCGTGCTGGCGACGGGCGCGGCGGCGGCGCTCTTGTCGCTCGTCGCGATCCTGCGGCCGGCGTCGGTGCGGACGAAAAGCGCGAGGGTCGGCGCGCGCGTCACGGTGCTCGTCGACCGCAGCCGCAGCATGCTGCTGCCGGGCCTCGGCGGCACGCGAGACGAGGTCGGCGCGCGCGCGCTCGCGGCGCTGTCGCACGCCGCGAAGGACGCCCGGATCACCGTCTCCGGGTTCGGCGAGGGGCCGGCGTCGCCGGTCGGGGACGGCCCGCCGAGCTTCGTGCGCTCCGATCTGGGCGCCGCGGTCCTCCGGCTCCTCGACGAGCCGGGGGAGCCGCCCGCGGCGCTCGTCGTGGTGAGCGACGGCCGGCTCGACGCTTCGCGCGGTGATCGCGAGCTCACCGAGGCCCTGTCGCGACGGCGCATCCCGCTGTCGGCGGTCGCGGTCGCGACCGACGCGCCGCGCGACGCCTCCGTGCTCAAGGTGTCGACGAGCGGCGCGGCGGTCGCGCACCAGGCGACCCCGATGACCATCGAGGTCGCGTGCGCCGGGCTCTCGTGTGACGCCGTGCCGTACCACGTGCGCGAGCTGCTCGACGGCGCAGCCCCGCAGGAGCTCGCCTCCGGCACGGTGTCGCTCTCGCGCGGCGCGGGCTCGGTCGACGTGCCGATCACGCTGGAGCGCGCCGGGCCGCGCCTCGTGGAGGTGTCGATCGACGCGCCGAGCGGCGACGCCATCCCCGACAACGATCGCCGCACGCTCGTCGTCGACGTGACACGCGAGCGCGTGCGGCTCCTGCACGTCGCGGGGCGCCCGACGTACGACGTGCGCGCGCTCCGCAACTGGTTGAAGTCGAACGCGTCGGTCGACGTGATCGCGTTCTTCATCTTGCGCAGCGATCGCAGCGAGGTGACCGCGCCCGACTCGGAGCTCGCGCTCATCCGGTTCCC
This sequence comes from Polyangiaceae bacterium, assembly GCA_020849655.1. Taxonomy (GTDB): domain Bacteria; phylum Myxococcota_A; class Polyangia; order Polyangiales; family Polyangiaceae; genus JADLFU01. Next base: position 25,023 of record JADLFU010000026.1, read on the forward strand.
GGTCGACGAGCTGTTCACGACGGAGCTGCCGACCTTCGACGCCGTGGTCCTGCAGGACTTCGACGCCGTGCCGTACATGCGCGGCGAGATGTCGAAGTACCTCCGCAACCTCGCGGAGTACGTCGAGCGCGGCGGTGGGCTCGTGATGGTCGGCGGCCCGGGATCGTTCTCCGACGGCGGCTACGCGGGCAGCGATCTCGCGCGCGTCCTGCCCGTGAAGCTCGAGGGGCGCCGGGGAGGCGACAACGTCGACCAGGCGCGCGTGGCGCCGCGCGTGACGACGCAGGGGGCCGCGGCGCCGATGCTCGCGCCGGTGCGCGCGCTGCTCGGGGGCGAGCTGCCGACGATGCCGGGCGCGAACATCGTCGGCGACGCGCGCGACGGCGCGCTCGTCCTCTGGGAGCACCCGACCCGCGTGACCTCCACCGGCAAGCCGATGCCGCTGCTGTCGCTCGTCGAGCACGGCGACGGCCGCTCGATCGCGCTCGGCCTCGACGGCGCGCACCGCCTCGGGTTCGGCGAGGTCGCGGCGCGCGCGGCGGGCAGGGGACACGGCGCGCTGTGGGACGGCCTGCTCGGGTGGCTGATGCGTGATCCGAGGTTCGAGCCCGCGCAGGTGGAGCTCGTCGCGCCGTGCCTCACGGGTCGCCCGACGAAGCTTCGCGTCGTGCCGCTGCCTGGCACGACGGGCGACGTCGTCGTCGATCTCGTCCCCGCGACGGAGTCGCCGCGCGGCACGGTGCGGCGCGTCGCGATCCCGCCCGGCGCAGGCAGCGTCGAGGTCGATCTCGGCGCGCTCGAGCCCGGCGGCTACATGGCCCGCGTGAAGGTCGGCGACGGCGGCGGCGCGACCCGCAGGGCGATCGCGTGCGAGCGGGGCGGCGACGAGTGGGCCGATCCGCGCCCCGACGAGGCGAGGCTGCGCGCGCTCGCGGCGGCGACGTCGGGCGAGGTCGTGCGGGCGACGGACGCCGCGCGCCTCTCGCTGCCCGCGGCGGCGGAGGTGATCTCGGAGATGCACGTCTCGCCGCTCGCGCCCGCGTGGGCGTGGACGCTGCTCGCGACCCTCGCGCTCGGGGCGCACTGGATCGCGCGACGCCGCGGCGGCCTCTCCTGAGGAAATCCATGGTGCGCCTCCTGCTTGCGAGGCGGGCGGGCGCGTGGCATCGATCGGTCATGTCGCGCGCGCTCCTGCTCGCCGCCTCGCTCTTCGCCCTCGCGTGGGGGGGCGGAGCGCCCGCGGCGAAGCCGAGCGCCGACGCGACCTGCGTGCGCGCCCGCGCCGAGGCCCGCTACCGGAACCTCGGGTACGACCATATCGTGCACCTCGACAGCACCTGCGACCGCGACGCCGACTGCGACGTGTCGACCGACGTCAGCTCCACCGTCCACCGCGTGACCGCGCCCGCGCGCCGCTCGGTCGAGGTGGTCACCTTCATCGGCTCGCCGGCGCGCGTGTTCACGCCGAAGGTCACTTGTGAGCTGCGCCGGACGCCCCCATGAGTGGCGCGCATGCGCATCGAGCTCTGGGCCGATCTCGTCTGTCCGTACTGTCGCCTCGGCGAGCGCCGCCTCGAGCAGGCGATCGCGCGGTCGCCGTCGCCCGGCGCGGTGGAGGTCACGCCTCACGCGTTCGAGCTCGATCCGTCGCTCCCGCTCGGCAGCGAGCAGACGCAGCTCGAGATGCTGACGGCGAAGTACGGGATGACCGAGGCGGCCGTCGTGACGATGCAGCGGCGCATCGAGGCGACCGCGGCGGCGGAGGGCCTGACGCTGCGCCTCGTCGGGGGGCGCACCGGCAGCACCCGGCTCGCGCATCAGCTGCTCGCGCACGCGCGGGAGCGAGGTCGCGCGGCGGCGCTCCGCGAGCGCCTGTACCGGGCGCAGTTCGAGGAGCAGCGTTCCATCTTCAGCGCGGACGCGCTCTTGCCGCTCGCCGACGAGATCGGGCTCGACGTCGACGAGGCCGCGGCGGCGCTCTCGTCGGGCGCGCACGAGGAGGAGGTGCGCCGGGATCAGGCGCGCGCGCGGCAGCTCGGCGTCACCGGCGTGCCGTTCTTCCTGCTCGATGGCGCGCGCGTGATCGGCGGAGCGCAGGCGCCCGCGGTGTTCGACGCCGCGCTCCGGTCGCGGTGACTCAGCCGGAGACGAGCCGCCACAGCGCGTAGAGCGCGCCCGCGCCCAGGCCGTAGACGATCAAGAAGGGCAGCACGACGCTCAGCACGGCGAGGAAGATCCCGACGGCGACGACGACGTAGTCGCGCGCGCGGGGCTTCTTCCCGCCGCGGTGCGCCTCGATGAGCGCGAGGTTGCGCCGGTTGGAGCGGAAGAACAGATCGAAGATGTCGCCGCCCACCGGGACGAAGCCGAGCAGGGTGTCGACGAGGATGTTCAGCACCATCTTCGCGATGACGACCGTCGGCACGCCCTCCTTCAGCGCGAGCAGCAACAGCGCGATGGAGCCCGCGCCGGTGAGCGCGTCGCCGGCGCCCGGAATGATCATTCCGACGATCGGATCGACGCCCACGCCGACCCTCGTGCCGGGCACCTTCACCGCGTCGTCCATGAAGCGCACATAGCGCTCCGCCCAGCCCGCGATCTTCGGCCCGAGCTCGGGCGGCGTGGGAGCCGCGCTCATCCGCGGGCGAACCTCTCGACGATCTCGGGCGTCACGCGGCGGGGGCGCCCCGACGAGATCGACACGAGGGCCCAGCGCGTCTCCGCCCGCGCGAGCGGCTGGCCCGACGCACCGTCGAGCGTCACCACGCGCCGCGCCGTCGCGCCCGAGTACTCCGCTATCCATGTCGTCGCGCGGACCTCGTCGCCGCCCATGATCGGGCGAAGGTAGTCGAGCTCGTGCCGTCGCACCACGAACACCACGCCCGCCGCCTGGTAGGCCGCGAGATCGAGGCCCACCGCCTCGGAGTGGGCCCGCGCGACGTCCTGCACGTAGCGCACGACGGCGACGTTCGAGACGTGCCCGAGCTCGTCGACGTCCGCCTCGGGCGCGCGAAAGACCAGCTCGAACGTGGCGCTCGCGCGCTCGCTCACGATCCGCCGGCGCCCGCGCTGCCCGCCGTCGAGGCCGCGCCCGCCGCGCCCGCCGCGCCCGCCGCGCCGGTCACCGGGACGACGGGGACGAGCCAGGCGCACTCGGTGAGCAGCTCGGGCTTCAGGATGGCGTCGCAGGACGTCGCGCCGGGCGCGGCGCCGACGGACGCGCACGGCGCGCCGGGATCGCGCTTCGCGCAGGTGGCCGCGGCGTCGAGCGCCGCCGTGCACTTGTCGACCGCGGGCTTGCCCGGGTCCGCCTCGACCGCGAGCCCGTGGAGGCACTGGTCGCGATAGAAGCGCTTGCATGCGGCGACGTCGGGGCTCGTGCCGCAGGTCGGCGCGAGCTCGCAGCGCTTCTCCTCGATCGTGCGGCAGCTCTCGACGCCGACCGGCTCGGTGCCGCAGCCGAGCGCGCCCACCACGGTGGCGAGCAGGAGGGCGAGCGCGAGCGACACGGTGAGGCGCATGCGCCGGCCGGTACCGGGCGCGCGTCGGCGGGGCCAAGTTCTCGGGGTCGTTCTCTTGGCCCTGTGCGCCCGCGCGTGGCATCCGGGGGCGCGTGGTGACGGCGATGATCCTCGCGGCGGGCTACGGGACGCGCCTGCGCCCGCTGACCGACGAGCTGCCGAAGCCGCTCTTGCCGGTCGGCGACAGGCCCGCCGTGCACCACGTCGCCCTGGCGCTCGCGCGCGTCGCCGAGCGGGTGATCCTCAACACGCACCACCGCCCCGAGGCCTTCGACGGGCTGAGCCTGCCGCTGCCGCACGTCGCGCTCTGCGAGCCGCGCATCCTCGGGACCGCCGGCGGCGTGGCGAACGCGCGCGCGCTCCTGGGAGACGGAGACGTCGTCGTGTGGAACGGCGACATCCTCGCGCCGGTGGATCTCGCGGCGCTCCTCTCGCGGCGGCGCGTGATGGGCGCGCTCGCCGCCTGGGTCGTCGCCCCGCGCGCGCGTGGCGAGGGGACGGTCGGCGTCTCCGAGGATGGGCTCGTCGTGCGCGTGCGAGGGACCACGGTGGGCGAGGAGGCCCGCGGCGGTGACTTCCTCGGCGTCTCGGCGCTGTCGCCGGCTGCGGTCGCGTCGCTGCCCGGCGAGGGCTGTCTCGTCGGCGACGTCGTGGAGCCCGCGCTCCGGCGGGGCGCGCGCGTCGCCGCCGCGTGGCACGAGGGGCCTTGGGACGACATCGGCACGGTCCGCTCGTACGCCGCCGCGAACGCGCGCTGGCTCGGCGCGCGCCCACAGTTCGTCGCCCCGTCGGCCAGGGTCGCCGCCGGCTGCGACGTGCGCGGCTCGATCGTCGGCGACGGCGCCGTCGTGCGCGCCGCCGTGAGGGGCTCGATCGTGCTGCCCGGGGCGGAGGTCGACCGCCCCGTCGAGCGCGCCGTCGTGACTGCGCGCGGAACGATCGTTCCGATCGACTAGCGCTCGTCGAGCGCGCCGCCGCGCACCGACTCGATGATCTCGAACGACCTCGAGCGGTCGAAGCCGAGCAGGGTGGAGAGCTCGCCGAGCACGAGGCGCTCGGCGGTGGACTGGTCGCCGTCCGCGTGCGTGAGGAGCGCCGCGTTGCCGAGCAAGAGCTCCTTGTCCTCGTCGGAGAGGCCCGAGACGTCGACGTCGCGGAGCGAGCGCTCGGTCCGCGCGTACTCGCGCAGGGTGGCCTCCTCGTCGTCCGACGCGTCGAAGCCCGCGAGCAGGCCGTCGATGACGGTGCTCTCGGTGTCTTCCATCTGGCCGTCCGCCCACGCGACCGCGATGAGCGCGCGCAGCACCTTGTGGTCGTTCTCGGTCATCGCGCGAGCGTACCCTCACCGCGCGCGCGCGCGATACCCGACGCCGTACACGGTCTCGATCGGGTCGACGCCGGCGTCTCGGAGCTTCCTGCGCAGGCGCTTGATGTGCGTGTCGACGGCGCGCGGTCCGGCCTCGCCCTCGGAGCCGAGCGCCGAGAGGGCGAGGTGCTCGCGCGTGAGCGCCCGGCCCGGCGCCGCCACCAGCTCCGCGAGCAGCTCGAGCTCCGACGTCGTCAGCGGGAGCGGGGCGTCGCCCACCCGCGCGAGGTAGCGGGCGCGGTCGACAGAGAGCGCGCCGAGCGTCACCGCGTCGGTCGACTCCACCTTCGGCGCCGCCGCTCGCCGCAGCACCGCGCGCACGCGGGCGCAGAGCTCTCGCGGCGAGAAGGGCTTCGTCACGTAGTCGTCGCCGCCGACCTCGAGGCCGACGATCTTGTCGAGCTCCTCGTCGCGTGACGAGAGGAACACGATCGACACCTCCGCCCGCGCGCGCAGGCGCCGGCACACCTCGAGGCCGTCGAGCTCCGGCATCGTGACGTCGAGCACCACGAGCGAGAAGGGCCCGCGCTGCTCGAAGACCTCGAGCGCCCGCTTGCCGTCGGCCGCCGCCTCCACCGCGTATCCCTCGCGACCGAGCGCGTACGTGACGACGTCGCGCAGGTGCGGATCGTCGTCGACGACGAGGACTCGGCTCACCGGGGGATCCGACGAGCGGCGCGCCGGCGCGTCAAGAGAGGCCGTCGTCGAGCCCCCCCTGCGCGTCGCGGAGCCGCGCGACGAGCGCCCCGACCCGCTCGCGCTCGCCGCCCGTCGCGCCGTCCGAGAACCGGAGCGCCACCACCTCCAGGCGCAGCGCGTCGAGCGCGCCGCGCATCTGCCGGGCCTCCGACTCGGCGCGCGCGGCGAGATCGAGGAGGCGAGCGCCCGGCGCGGGCTCGGCGGCGACGACGCGCGAGAGATCGGACGCGCGCCGCGCCATCGCGCCGAGCGCTCGGTCGATCGACGACAGCTCCGCCGGACCCGGCAAGAGCGGGCGCCACGCCGGGTCGCGCACCTCGGCGATGACGGCGGCGAGCCGCGCGATCTCGGGGCAGAGCGGCGGCGCGGCCCGCGGCGCGAGCGCCGACGGCGCGTAGAGCGGCCACGCGACGCAGACGAGCGCGAGATCGAGCCGAGACGCGCCGGGACTACGCCGCGCGAGCGCGACGGCGAAGGCGACGCCCAGGGCGACGTACACCCCGCCCCAGTGCTCGAGCCTCATCAGTCCGCCTCGCTGGCGGAGCTGCGCTCGCGCGTCCGCTCGGTCCACTCCCCCGGCTCGCGCGCGAAGCTCCCGGTCGCGGAGCGCAGCGAGGTGCTGACGCTGCCGAACGGATCGCCCTCGACCGCGCGCATGAACGGCACGTGCACGGTGCGCGGGCGCACGAGGAACGGCCGCAGCATCCACGACGTCTGCGCGCCCAGCAGGCCGAACACCGCGACCATCAGCGCGCCCGCGACCTTGCCCCACGTGCCGCGCCGCGCGAGCCCCGCGAACAGCAGGGAGGAGGCCGAGAGCCCCGCGACGAGCATCGCCGCCGTGCTCCACAGCGTCATCGAGTGGTACGTGCAGACGCCCGACAGCAGCCAGAGCACGGGCGCGAGCCCGACGAGCACCAGCGCGAGCCGCGCCGTCGCGCCGAGCGAGAGCGCCACCAGCTCCGCCGGCTCCACCCGCAGCGAGAACGCTCGCGCGAGGCCGACGAACGCCGGCACCGAGAGGGCCAGCGTCCCGAGCAGGAACGCGGGCAGCTTCACGGCGGCGTAGGCGACCTGGGCGCCGCCTCGGTACCCGCCGATCACCGCGCCGAACACCGCGCCGCCGAGCACGATCGTGGCGAGCAGCGCGCGCGTCGAGCTCGTCGACGGCGCCCCCGCGTCACGGACGAAGCGCTCCGGCGCGCGCGCGAGGGACTCCAGCTGCTCCCAGGCCTGCTCCCGCGGCGCTACCTGAGGATCGAAGGCCGGCGTCACGGCGCACCTCCCAGGTTGCGCGACAGGAGGAACATCAGGCGCGCGCCGATGCCGAGCGAGAGCGTCCCCCACGCCGCGATCGCGAGCCACGCGTGCGGCGCGTCCTCCGCGGCGCGGAGCGCGCGCGCCTGTCGGAGCACGGCGGCGAGCCCCGCCACCGACAGCGTCGCGACGAGGACGCCCAGCCCCGCGCGCGTGCGCACCGTCGCGGAGAGGAAGGCCGCCGGGAGCGCGAGGCCGAGCAGCGCGCGCCCGAGCGCGCCCAGCGTCCCCGCGGTGTGCCGCCCGAGCTCCGCGAGCGTCGCGCGCGACCCCGACCAGGTCCCGCACAGCACCATCGGCGGCAGCGCGAGCGCCGCGCCTCCGAAGAACAGGAGCGGCGCGAGCGCGGCGCCCCGCAGGCCCATCGCGAGCCCGTGCCCGCTGCCGGCCGCGGCGCCGAGCGCGGCCGCGCCCGCGATCCCGATCGCCACCTCGCGCGTGAGCGGCGCCCGCTCGCGCTCTCGATCCATCGTCGTCTCCGTCGTCGTCTCCATCGTCGTCGTCATCGTCGACCTCCGCGCCCTTCTTCGCAGGCGAGCGGGGCGGGGCGACGGCGCGCGCGAGGAGCTTCGCGGCAGAGATCATGGCGAGATCGTGGCGGAGCGCCCGTGCTACGCACGACCCATGCGCGCCCGCATCTTCGCCTGGTTCCTCGCCCCGATCGTCGCCGTCGCCTGCGGGGGGGACGACGACTCGCCCCCGGCGGCAGCCGCCGGGCAGGCTGGCGCGGCTCACGCAGGCGCGTCGCAGGCCGGCGCGTCGCAGGCGGGGGCCGGGCAGGCAGGCGCCGGGCAGGCAGGCGCGGGGCAGGCGGGCGCGGGGCAGGCGGGCGCGGGGCAGGCGGGCGCGGGGCAGGGCGGCAAGAGCGGCTCGCCGGGGAGCTCGGGCGCGTCCGGCGCGGCGGGCGGCGGCTTCGTCGGCCAGGCGGGAGGTGGCGCAGCGCCGATCGTCGTCGATCTGCCCGCGAAGTGCTCGCCCGTCGCGCCGTGGACGCCGGGCACGAAGGCGTTCGAGGAGGCGACGTCGAAGTGGAAGCTCGAGGGCGTCGTCGGCGTGCGGCTCAACGTCGCCGACGTCGACGCGGACGGCCGGCCGGATCTGGTCGTGCGCCGCGGCGGCAACGGCGCCGACGACTTCGCGTCGCCCGACAAGCGCCAGACGTGGCTCCTGCGCAACGACGGCGGCGCGTTCAAGGACGTGACGGAGGCGTCGGGGCTGCGCGCGCGCCGCACGCCGGGCGCCACGCCGACCGAGGGGCGACCGGGCGAGGTGTTCGCGTTCGGCGACGTCGACAACGACGGTGATCTCGATGTCTACACCGGGCTCACCGCCGATCCGAAGAGCCCCGGCACCGAGACGAGCGAGCTGCTGCTGAACGACGGCAAGGGCAACTTCGCGCTCGGCTCCGACGCGCTCGATCTGCGCCTGAACCCGGGCAAGGACGCGCCGGCGGGCGCCGCGTTCGTCGATTTCGATCGCGACGGCAACCTCGACCTCTGGGTCACCGAGAACTCGGTCGGAGCGAACCCGCAGCAGGATCGCTTGTACCGCGGCGACGGCAAGGGCGGCTTCGTCGACGTGACCGTCGACGCGGGCCTGAAGACGCTCCCCTGGTCGAGCGCGAAGCCGGCCGACCTCGACGCCGCCCTCGGCAGCTCGAACGCGTGGAGCGCGGCCGCGTGCGATCTCGACGGCGACGGCACCCCGGAGCTGCTCGCCGCGTCGTACGGCCGCGCGCCGAACCTCCTCTTTCGCGGCAAGGGGGACAACACGTTCGAGAACGTCAGCGTCTCGTCCGGCTACGCGTACGACGCCGATCAGGACTGGCGCGACAACGAGTCCGCGCGCTGCTGGTGCAAGCTGCACCCGACCGACGACGAGTGCGAGGGCGTGCCCGCGCCGAAGTACATCCCGTGCAAGACCGACTCGGACGCATTTCGGTGGAACCACGCGACCGATCGGCGCGCCTACCGCCTCGGCGGCAACAGCGGCGCGACCGTCTGCGCCGACTTCGACAACGACGGGCGCCTCGATCTGCTGACCACCGAGATCATGCACTGGGACGTCGGCAGCTCGTCCGATCGCGCGCAGCTGCTGCTCAACCGGTCGAGCGGCGGCGCGCTCGTGTTCCAGCGGCCCGGCAACGCGGCGATGGGCCTCTCGCGCACGTACCCGTCGGTCGGCTTCGACGAGGGGATCATGACGGCGTCGGCGCTCGACTTCGACAACGACGGGCGCCTCGATCTCTACCTCGGCGGCTCCGACTACCCGGAGAACCGCGGCCTGTTGTTTCATCAGAAGCCGGACGGCACGTTCGAGGCGGTGCCGCTCGCCGACGGCATCGATCACCACCGCAGCCACGGCAGCGTCGTCGCCGACTTCGATCGCGACGGCGATCTCGATCTGGTCGTCGGGCACTCCCGCGCGCGCTGCGGCTCGTCGCCGACCGACTCGGCCGAGTGCTACCCGACGTCGCAGGTCCGCCTCTTCGAGAACCAGCTCGGCGGCAGCTTCGTGCAGCTGCGGCTCGTGGGCGGCGCGGGCGCGAACCGCGCGGCCATCGGCGCGCGCGTCGAGGTGTTCGCGGACGACCGCGGCCAGGTGCGCGAGGTCGACGGCGGCCACGGTCACTACGGCAACCAGGACGACGCGACGCTGCACTTCGGCCTCGGCGGCGCGTGCTCTGTCGACGTCACCGTGCGCTGGCCCGACGCGCCGGGGACGATCGAGCGCTACCGCCTGCCGGCCGGGTACCGGTTCGTGATCGAGCAGGGCAAGGCGCCGAAGCCCGAGTGACGCCGCGGCTCGACCACGCCGGCGCACGGCGGAGCGCGCCGCCTGGTGGCCCCGCGCTCCCCGCGCGCTGGCAGGCTGACCCGCGTGGAGCCCGCCGAGCTCGACCGACTGCGCGCCGCGTTGCGCGATCTGCAGAGCGCGGGCCTCGTCGTGCTGTTCGGCTCGTGCGCGAAGGGCTCCCCGCGCGCCGACAGCGAGCTGGACGTCGCCGTCCTGCCGAGCGGCCCGCTGTCCGCAGCGGACGAGGCTGACCTCGAGGACGCGCTCGCGCGGGCGAGCGGCCGCGCCGTCGACTTGCTGCGGCTCGATCGGACCGACGATGTGGTGCTGCGCCGCGAGGTCGCGCGGGGCGTTCTCCTGCGCGAGGAACGCCCCGGATCGTTCGCGCGGTTTCGCGCTGACGCGGCGCTGGAGTGGCTCGATCTCGAGCCGGTGTACCTCGACGCGCAGGCTCGCTACTTGAGGCGGGTCGCAGGCGGAGGCGCCGGGTGATCGACCCGCTGCTGGTGACGCGCAAGCTCGCGCTGATGCGGGAGCACCTGACCCGCCTGCGGCGCAGGCGCCCCGAGGCGGTCGACCAGCTCCGCGCGGACGAGGACCGCCTGGACGCGCTGTCGATGAGCGTCCTCGTCGTCGTCCAGGAGGCGATCGGCCTCGCGTTCCACATCGCCAGTGATGATCGCGGCGGTCGTAGCGCAGCCCCGGTAGCCGACGCAGGGCGGACGCTCGCCGGGTTCCACCCATCTCTGCGGCCATGTACGCTCGCGTGCGTGAAGGCGTGGAAGCTGGGCTCGGCGGCCGACAACGCGCGGTTCATCCGGGAACGCGCCCGCTCGCTCGTGGGCGAAGAGGGCCTCCGCGTCGCCGAGGAGCTGCGCGCGCGACCTACGATGACCCAGAGTCTCCACCCCGACTTGAGAGAGTTTTTGTGCTGTCTCGCGGACCATCGAGTCCGGTTCGTCGTCATCGGCGCGCACGCGCTCGCGACGCTGGGTAGGCCGCGGTTCACCGAGGATCTCGACGTGCTCGTCGAGCCCACCCGGGCGAACGCGGCGCGGCTCGCGGAGGCGCTCGCGTCGTTCGGCTACGCCGCGCTGGCGGAGCAGGCGGTCGCGCACTTCTCCGCGAAGGGCAGGATGGCCACCCTGGGTCGTCCGCCGGTCGCCATCGACATCCTCAGCAGCACGGCCGGACTCTCGTTCGGCGAGGCGTGGCGGGGACGGAACACGCTGGTCGTCGAGGGCCGAGAGGTCGGTTTCCTTGGGCTCGCCGAATACGTGAAGACGAAGCGCGCGTGCGGTCGCCCCAAGGACCTGCTCGACATCGAGCTCCTCCGAGAGGCGGGTCTCCTCCCGCAGCGGTCCGTCCGCAGGCGCCAGAAGTCGCGGCCATGACGCTCGGGCGGTTCCAACCTCGGCGTGCCTCTCCTCGCCACGCCAGGGGCGGTTGGGTGGTCGTTCCACCGGGGAGTGAGACGCCCTTCCGCACGGGTTGACCAGCGTCAACTTCAGCCAGACGCCAGAGACAGTTGCATCTGTTCATCGCCCCCGTCTCACCCTGCGCGTTCATCACAAATTGCCATGACTTTCGTCCTCTCCCCCTCCGCCTGCCGTGCCGTGTCGGCTCGGCGCACGTCGGCGTCGTGATACAAGCCGCGGATGCTCGCCCTCCGCGCCGGACAACGCCCGGACCCTGTCGTCGCGCATCAGATGCTCGCGGCGCTCTTTGGCCCGGCGGGGGTGAGGCAGGACGGCCCGGTGTTCTCGGAACTCGAGGCGCGGGGGAGGATCCGCGGCGCACCCGTGCGCGTTGTGATGACGATGAGCGCCTCGCGGACGGGGACGATGCCCTTCACGACCCTCGAGGTCGAGGACGAGCTCGACGTCAGCGTGTACAGCGGCGGCGCCACCTGGCCCTACCCGGCCTGGGAGCCGGTCTCCCGCTTTCAAGGACAGAGGCTCGCCGGGACCGCCATGGTCGGAGCCCCCCGCGCGCTGGGCGCGGCGATCGCCCAGGGTCCGATCGCCGCATGCCTGTCCGCGAGCGGGATCAGTCGGCTCACGCTCGGCTCCGACGCGAAGCGCGACGGCTGCGCGACACCGGGCGTGCACTGGGTGATCGAGGGGTGGCCGCTCGACGAGCCCACCCTGCGCGCCCTGGTCGACACCGCGGTCGAGCTCGCCGTCGCCGCGCGCACGGAGCTCGCACGCGGCTGCCAGCCAGAGGTCGCGGCCTACCGCGCGGAGCGGGCGGCGAGCCGTGCCACGGGACTGAAGATCGTCGCCGCGGTGGTCGTGGGGGTGGTCGCGACGACCTTCGCGGTCATGGCGCTCGTCGCCGTGGCGATCCTCTGGCGCTAGCGTCAGCGCCGATCGTGGGGCGCGTCTCTGCGGTCCTTCGTGGGAGCGCAGGAGCGCCCGTGTGGGAGGCGCGGTGGGTGGGACGGGACCCAAGAAATCGGGCTGCGGCCCCACATGACCCTCTTGACAGCGAAGAGCACCTCGCTATAACTGACCTCGGTCATTCGCAGAGCGGCTTGAACTTCTCATTCGAGGAGAGAGCGGTCATGGTGGAGAAACTGACACGTGTGCAGCGACGGCAGCGCGAGACGAGGGAGCACATCTTCCGGACCGCCATGGAGCTCTTTCGGAAGAAGGGGTTCGAGCACACGACCGTGACTGAAATCACGGAGGCTGCGGACATCGGCAAGGGGACGTTCTTCCTGTATTTTCCGACGAAGGAGGCTGTGTTCGGCCACCTTGGGGAGATGCTCACGGAGGCGATGTCGGCGCTCGTGGACGAGGGACTTCGCGCCAAGGTGCCGATCTCGGCGTTGATTCGTCAGCTGTTCGACGTCTCTGCGACCTGGCATGAAGAGAATCGTTCGCTGTCGGAGCAGGTCGTGATGGCGGGGCTGCGGTCGGGTCCGGTGATGGACGCGGACGCCCCGAACCAGCAGCGACTGCTCCAGCTCCTCGAGCAACTGGTGCGGGCGGGGCAGGCCCGAGGTGAGCTGAAGAGGGACATGCGGCCCGAAGACGGCGCCCTGGTGCTGTCTGGGGCATACTTCAGCACCGTCGTGGGGTGGCTTCGCGAGGCGGACGACGCGCGTCCCTTGAGCGCGCGGTTCGGCGCGTCGCTCGACCTCGTCTTTCGGGGGATGCGCAAGTGAATCGACGTCGCACGGGGCCGTCGGCGTCCTCTCCTGCCGACCTGACACACGTGTCTCCCTCGTCTCCCACCTGTCCATGCCACGGGCACCCGCCCGACAGAGCGCTGGCCATCATCTCGGGATCGTGTGCGGGAGCTTCTGTGTTGGTGCTTGGTCGGGGCGCTTCGCCTCGCGTCGAGGAGGTGTCATGAGCGTCGTGTGGTTTCATGAGGTCGGAGCAGGAGACATTGAACGGGTCGGTGGCAAGGGCGCCAACCTCGGCGAGATGGCGCGCGCCGGTCTCCCCGTGCCGGGGGGCTTCTGTGTGACGGCCGAGGCGTATCGCAGAGTCATCTCCGAAGCTGACTTGTGGCCTTCGATCCAGAGGCTGCTCGACGCGATGGATCCCGAGGATGCGTCGAGCAACGAGGCGACCGCGGCCGAGATTCGCGCGCTCATCGAGCGAGCTCCCGTCCCCGCGGACGTGGTCGAGGCCGTGGAGGCAGCCTACGCGAAGCTGGAAGGGGGCCCGTGTTCCGTCGCCGTGCGGTCGTCGGCGACGGCGGAGGACCTGCCCGAGGCGAGCTTCGCGGGGCAGCAGGAGACCTACCTCGGCGTCCGGGGGGAGGCGCCGCTGCTCCAGAGCATCCGGCGTTGCTGGGCCTCGCTCTGGACCGGGCGGGCGGTCGCCTATCGGCAGCGCAATGGCTTCCCGCACGAGCAAGTGAGCCTGTCCGTCGTCGTCCAGCGCATGGTCGAGCCCGAGACGGCCGGTGTGCTGTTCACGGTCAACCCCGTGACGGGACGACGCGACGAGATGCTGATCAACGCCTCCTACGGGCTCGGCGAGAGCGTCGTGTCCGGACGGGTCACCCCCGACACGTTTCGCGTGGGCAGGACGACGCCGATGGAAGTTCGCGAGCAGGTGTGCGGGACCAAGGAGACGCTGATCCGCTCCGCGGCCGAGGGCGGCACGGTGACCGAGCCGGTGGCGTCCGAGGATCGGAGGCGACTGTGCCTGGACGAAGCCGCGCTCTCTCGCCTCCTGAGGCTCGGCTCGGACGTGGAGGCGCACTACGGGCATCCGCAGGACATCGAGTGGGCGTTCTCCGGGGGAGAGGTGTTTCTCCTCCAGACCCGCCCTGTCACCTCGCTCGGGGTGCTCGAGGCACGATCCACCGCGCCTGCGCGAAAGCTCAGCGGGATCGAGCGTCGGATGCTCGACGACATCCTCGAGCATTACCCGGATCCACCCTATCCGCTGGACCACGAGGCGGTCGTCTCCAGCTACGAACAGCTCCTGTGTGCCATTCGTCGGGTCGGCGTGAAGGCTCCGTCGGCCGGCGAGATGATCCTCATGCACGAGGACGGCCTTCCCAGGATCGATCCCATCGCGCCGCGCGTGACGCTCGGGCTGTTCGGGCTGCCACGCACCCTCCGCCGGTGGCTCCGCGTGGACCCGGCGGCGTGGAGCCATGGCGAAGGCAAGCGGCTCGGCGACCGGCTCGCCGAGCTGCGGAAGGTGGACGTCACTTCGCTCGATGACCGAGCGCTGGTCCAGTTCATTGTCGGCGCGGTCGACGCGTCGGCCGAGGTGGGTCGTGCTCGCTTCGGTGACTACATCATGCCGATGATGGTCCGGGGCGTCATGTTGAAGCTGCTCGTGCGCGTGGGAGGGGGCGGGCGGGTCGAGTGGGCGGACTTGCTCGGCGATCTCCAGTATCGGACGGTGATGATTGACCAGGCGCTCGAGCGATTGGCCGAGCGGGCGCAGGCCGTGCCTGTGGTGCGGGCGACGCTCCAGGAGCCGCCGGGTCAGGTGTTGCCCGCGCTCCGCACGACGGAGGAGGGCAGGGCGTTCGTCGAGCACTTGCAGCGGTTCCTCGACGAGCATGGTGCTCGCACCATGAAGGTGTACTTGCCTTTCTCGAATGTCTCGTGGAGGGAGGACCCGACGCCGCTGTTCGCCACCCTGGCCGCGGTGGTGCGCTCGGGGCTGGCGGGCGCGGGCGAGGCGCGAGGTGCGGCGGCGGCCGAGCGCTTCGCGAGGCTTCGAGATGGCGTCGCCGCGCGCCTTCCGGGCAGGGTTCGGCGCCTCTTCCTGGGGATGCTGGAGAAGTTTCGCCTGGGGCACGTCGCTCGCGAGGCGACCTTGTACCTCATCGAGGAGCTCTTCTCGGTGGCCCGAGCGGGCGTGCGCGAGGCCCAGAGGCGGCTCGTAGCCGCCGGGGCGTTGGCCACCGAGGACCACGTTCGCTTCCTGACGCTGCGTGAGCTGTGCCAGGCGCTGCTGGGTGAAGGGAGTCCGCCGGAGCTCCGGAAGCTGGCGACGAGGCGGCGCGCGGCTCGGGCAGGTGCGACGACGTCGTGGCGGGGGCCGGCGCTGGCCATGGCGTCGAGCGACGCTGACTTGAAGGGGCAGGCTGGCAGCCCTGGTGTGGCGACGGGACCTGCGAGGGTCATCCACGGGCCCGAGGAGTTTGGCAAGCTGGAGCCTGGCGACGTGCTGGTCTGTTCGTTCACGGATCCGGCGTGGACGCCCCTGTTCTCTCTGGCGTCCGCGGTCGTCGCCGACACGGGCGGGCCGCTCTCTCATGCTGCCATCGTCGCGCGGGAGTACGGCATCCCCGCGGTGCTTGGCACCCAGGTCGCGACGCACCGCCTGAAGGACGCCGACATCGTGGTCGTGGACGGAACGCGCGGGCTCGTCCAGAGGAGCTCGGCCGGCCCGTCCTAGGCGGAGAGGACGCCGTCGCGGCCTCGCTCCCCGACGCCTGCGGTCACGCCCGCCGGCAGGGGACCGGCTCGTGCCCTGGCGGAGCGAGCTGCCCTTGCCCGCGGGACGCCGCGGCTTGACCGCGCCGGCTCCACGGCGCAAAGCGCGCCGCCTGATGGCCCCTCGCCTCGCAGGTCTGCTCACGTTCCTCGCCGTCGTCGCGGCCCTCAACCTGTGGGGCGGCCGCCGCGACCGGCCCGCGGGCGCGCCGCTCGAGATCACGCCGCCCGTCGACTTCAACGAGGCGCAGCGCGACATCGCCGCGGCGATCGTCGGCGGCGACGACGACAAGGCCGTCGAGGCGCTGAAGGCCGGCACGAGCCGCGTCTGGTTCCACTGGAGCGCCGACGACGGCGACGAGCACGAGGCGAGCTACACCGAGGTCGTCGAGCTCTCGGAGAGCGACTACCCGTTCCGTCCGGGCGACGAGCTGAAGGAGACGCTGTTCGGCAAGGGCGTCGTCGAGATCGGCGACGTCCCCGCGAAGGTCGTCGAGGCGCGCGTCGTGAGGCTCGGTCCCGGCGACGCCGTCTTCGCGCGGCTCGAGGCCACGGTGAAGAGCGAGCGCTGGGGCGAGCAGCCGATCCGCGTGTTCCGCTGGGTGGTGCCGACCGACAAGGGCATGGGCATGATCGACGCCTACTGCCTCGCCGCCGAGGAGAACAAGTACGCGGCCGCGTTCACGCGCATGGCCGAGGGCGCGCGCGGCGTCGCGTTTCGCCCCGCGCGGCTGCACTGGGCGCTGGCGGGCGCGGCGGGCGCGGTCGCGGGGGCGCTGGTGGCGTTCGCGGTCTGGCGCGTCGGCCGGAGCCCCGCGCCGCCGCCACCCCCGCCGAGGCGCCGCGAAGAGGATGAGGACGAGGGCGACGATCGCGCCCCGGGAGAGCGGGCGTGACGCGCGCGCATCGGAAGGAGCCGTCGACGCGCGACACCATCGTCGTCAAGGGCGCGCGCGAGCACAACCTGAAGAACGTCGAGCTCGCGCTCCCGAAGAACGCGCTCATCGTGTTCACCGGTCCATCGGGCAGCGGCAAGTCGTCGCTGGCGTTCGACACGCTCTACGCGGAGGGGCAGCGAAGGTACGTCGAGAGCCTCTCGTCGTACGCGCGGCAGTTCCTCGGGCAGATGGAGAAGCCGAAGGTCGACCACATCCGCGGCCTCGTCCCGACGATCGCGATCGAGCAGAAGGCCGCGTCGTCGAACCCTCGCTCGACCGTCGGCACCGTCACGGAGATCCACGACTACCTGCGCGTGCTCTGGGCGCGCGCGGGCGAGCAGACCTGCCACCTCTGCGGAGACGCGGTCGGCGCGCGCACCGCCGAGTCGATCGCGACCGACGTCCTCACGGCGCACGCCACGGCGCGCGTCGAGGTGCTCGCGCCGCTCGCGCGGCAGAAGAAGGGCGAGTTCGTCGACGTCCTCGAGGGCGCGCTCGCGCGGGGGTTCACGCGCGCGCGGGTCGACGCCCGCTTGGTCGATCTCTCGGTCGAGCTCCCGCGCCTCGACAAGAAGTCGAAGCACGACGTCGATCTCGTCATCGACAGGCTGGTCGCGCGCGCGTCCGATCGCCCGCGGCTCGTCGAGGCGCTCGAGGTCGCGCTGCGCGAGGGCGACGGCCTCGCGGTCGTGCTCGGGCCGGGCGGCGAGGTGACGTACTCGTCCCGGCGCGCGTGCGTCGCCTGCGGCACCTCGTACGGCGAGCTCGGCCCGCAGTCGTTCAGCTTCAACAGCCCCGTGGGGTGCTGCGGCGAGTGCAACGGCCTCGGCTCGCGCCCGGAGATGGACCCGGAGCTCGTCGTCACGGCGCCGCAGCTGTCGATCCGCGCGGGCGCGATCGGCCCGTGGACGAGCGCGATGGACCGCGGCGAGGGCTGGACGGCCGACTCCATCGAAGCGATCTCGAGGACGTTCGGCGTCGATCTCGACCGCCCCTGGGCGACGCTCCCGAAGGCGCAGCGCGACCTCGTGCTCTTCGGCGGCAGCCGCGGGCAGCGCGTCTGGGAGGGCTTGTGCAACCAGCTCCTGCGGCGCCTGAAGGCGACCCACAGCGACGACATGAAGCAGTACTACCTGCGCTGGTTCTCCGACAAGCCGTGCCCGGCGTGCGAGGGCGCGCGCCTGCGCCCCGAGAGCCGCGCGGTCAAGGTCGGCGACGCCGGCCTCCACGAGCTGTCGCGGATGACCATCGCGGACGCCGTCGCGTTCGTCAGCACGTTGAAATTGTCAGGTGAGCGCGCGCGGGTCGCGGCGGAGCTGACGAAGGAGATCCGGGCGAGGCTGGGGTTCCTCGTCGACGTGGGCCTCTCGTACCTGACGCTCGACCGCGCGGCGGCGACGCTGTCGGGCGGCGAGAGCCAGCGCATCCGGCTCGCGGCGCAGGTGGGCAGCGAGCTGACGGGCGTGCTGTACGTGCTCGACGAGCCGTCGATCGGCCTGCACCCGCGCGACAACGAGAAGCTGCTCCGCACGCTCTGTTCGCTGCGCGATCTCGGCAACACCGTGCTCGTCGTCGAGCACGACGAGGAGACGATGCGCCGCGCGGATCTGCTGGTGGACTTCGGTCCCGGCGCGGGCGAGGCGGGCGGCCGCGTCGTGGCCTCGGGGACGCCCGCGGCGGTGCAGGCCGACGCGCGCTCCCCCACCGGCGCCTACCTCTCGGGGCAGAGGGCGATCCCGCTGCCCGCGACGCGACGCCTGGGCAACGGTCGCGAGCTCACGATCGTCGGCGCCCGCGCGAACAACCTGAAGAGCGTCACCGTCGCCGTGCCGCTCGGCCGGCTGGTCTGCGTGACCGGGGTCTCGGGCGCGGGCAAGTCGTCGCTCATCGGCGACATCCTCGTGCCCTCGCTCGCCCGCACGTTGCACGGCGCCCACGCCGCCGCGGGCGCCCACGATCGCATCGACGGCGTCGACGCGCTCGATCGTGTGGTGCTCGTCGATCAGCAGCCCATCGGCCGCACGCCGCGCTCGAACCCGGCGACCTACACGAAGCTGTTCGACGGGATCCGCGAGGTGTTCGCGAAGACGCCCGAGGCGCGCGCGCGGGGCTACGAGGCGGGGCGGTTCTCGTTCAACGTGCGCGGCGGTCGCTGCGAGGCGTGCGGCGGCGACGGCCAGCGTCGCGTCGAGATGCATTTCCTCCCCGACGTCTTCGTGACCTGCGACGAGTGCCAGGGCCGGCGGTTCAACGACGCGACGCTGAAGGTGACGTTCAAGGGGCGCTCGATCGCCGACGTGCTCGACACGAGCGTGAGCGACGCGCTCGCGCTCTTCTCGGCGCACCGCGACGTCGCGCGCGGCCTCCGCACGCTCGACGACGTGGGGCTCGGCTACCTGCGGCTCGGGCAGCCGTCACCGACGCTCTCGGGCGGCGAGGCGCAGCGGATCAAGCTCGCGCGGGAGCTGTCGCGGAGCGGCGCCGGACGCTCGCTGTACGTGCTCGACGAGCCGACCACGGGGCTTCACTTCGGCGACGTCGAGCGGCTGCTGGAGGTGCTGGGGCGCCTCGTCGACGCGGGCAGCACGGTCGTCGTCATCGAGCACCACCTCGACGTCATCGCGGCCGCCGACTGGATCATCGACGTCGGCCCCGACGGCGGGCAGGCGGGGGGCCGCGTGGTCGCCGAGGGGACCCCCGAGCAGGTCAGCGCCGCGCGCCACAGCGTGACCGGGCGCTTCCTCGCCGAGCACCTCGCCAGGCGCCGGCCGCAGGCGAAGCGCGCCAGGCCCGGCTGAGCAGGCCTGGGTGGGGCGGGGGGCCATCCCCCGGAGTTGCACTATCGGCGCAGGGCCTGCGAGCTGCCAGTCGTGGTGGTCACGGCGCCGCCTGGGCGGGGGGCCGAGGCTGTCGAGGCGGATACGGTAGGTGCCGGAGTCGATCGAACTGACCGCGAGCGCCCAGACCTCGTCGCAGGTGACACCGTAGACCTCATCCCAGGGCTCGTGGTCATGGTCGCGACGCGGCGGGTCGAGCGTCGCGCGCGTGCGAGGGACGACGCGGTCGCCCACAAGGAGGAAGAACGTGACGATGAGGGTGCCCCACCACCCGAGCCGCGTCGGCGAGCACCGGCCCTCACCCGCCCACGCGACCGTGAGCTGCACCGCGAGGATCGCGTCGAGCGAGGAGTCGGGGAGAGGCGCGGCCATGGAGGGCCTCGCAGCGTACGTGCCCGGGGCGCCCTGAACTGAATCAAGGCGGCA
>JADLFU010000027.1 GCA_020849655.1 Polyangiaceae bacterium
AGAAGACGCCCAAGAAGGCCATGGGGTGCGTCGACTTCTGCGACGCCGACGCGTACTGCAAGTGGGCGGGCAAGCGGCTGTGCGGGCGCATCGGGGGCGGCGCGACTCTCACCGCGGACGAGTCCATCGATCCGAAGGCGAGCGAGTGGATCAACGCGTGCACCCAGGGCGGCAAGACCAAGCTGCCGTACGGCGACACCTTTGAGGACGGCCGGTGCCTCGATAGCACGCTCGTGCCGGACGGAGTCGCCAACAAGGAAGCGGCCCAGGCGGCCCTGGCTGACCCGATCAAGGCCGCGCCCAACTGTCACGGAACCGAGCCGCCGTTCGACAAGATCTACTCCATGAGTGTCGGGATGCGTGAGTGGGACGACTCGGTCGTGGGCGACAACGCCGACAGCGCCACTTCCGGGGCACGAGGTGGCAACTATAGCTGGAGCTCCAAGGCGGCGGTTCCACTCGCGTGCGCGGAGCCCGACGGCACCCAAGGGCGCATCCTCTTCAGGTATGTCAGCACCTCGCTCGGCTTCCGCTGCTGCGGCGACTTAGCCACCAGAATCTGCCCGCCTCTTCCGCTACCAGGCCTCCCGTCAGGGGGATGCCAGGCCCGCGGGTGAGGCGGCCTCGGGCGCTGGACCCGGCGGACCCTCCTCCCGTCGGTAGAAGTACCCGTACGCCGTCGGCAGCACGAACAGCGTGAGGAACGTCGCGCTCACCAGGCCGCCGATCACGACGGTCGCCAGCGGCCGCTGCACCTCCGCGCCCTCGCTCGTCGAGAGCGCCATGGGCAGGAACCCCAGCGCGGCGACCGTCGCCGTCATCGCGACGGCCCGCAGGCGCGACAGCGCGCCCTCCTGCGCGGCCTCCCGCGGCGCGCGGCCGAGCGCGCGGAGCTTCTTCACGGTCGTCAGCAACACGACGCCGTTCAGCACCGCGATCCCGAACAGCGCGATGAACCCGACGGCCGCGGAGATCGAGAACGGCAGCCCGCGCGCCGCGAGCGCGAACACGCCGCCGACCGCCGCGAACGGCACGTTCAGGTAGATCAGGAGCGCCGGCTTCAGCTGCCCGAACGCGAGGTAGAGCAAGACGAAGATGAGGCCGAGCGCGAGCGGCACGGCGACCGCGAGGCGCTCGGCCGCGGCGGTGAGGTTCTCGAACTGACCGCCCCAGCGCACGACGTACCCCGGCGGCAGCTTCACCTGTTCGCGCACGCGCGCCGACGCCTCGCCGACGAAGCTGGCGAGGTCTCGGCCCCGGACGTTCGCCTCGACGCTCGTGCGCCGTCGTACGGCCTCGCGGCTCACGCTCGCGGGGGAGTCGACGATGCGCACGTGGGCGATCTGCCCGAGCGGGACGAGCGGGCCGCGCTGGCCGCTGACAGGCAGCTGCCGCACCTCGTCGGCGTCGTCGCGGAGCGCGGCCGGCAGGCGCACCTGGAGGCGGAACCGCCGCTCGCCCTCGTAGACCTCGCCGACCGCGCGCCCGCCGATCGCCTCGATGGCGTCGAGCGCGTCGCGCACCGAGACGCCGTACCGCGACGCCGCCGCGCGATCGACCGTCACCTCGAGCGTCGGGAGGCCCGCGAGCTGCTCGCCGCGCACGTCCGTCGCGCCCTGGACCCCCCGCAGGGTGGCCTGCACCTCGCCGCCGAGGCGCAGCAGCGTCCCGAGATCGTCCCCGTAGATCGTGACGGCCACGTCGGAGCGCGTCCCGCTGATGAGCTCCGCCATGCGCAGCTCGATCGGCTGGGAGAACGAGAACCCGAGCCCGGGCAGCGCCTCGGCGAAGCGCGCGGAGATGCGCGCCACGAGCTCCTCCCGGCTCCTCGCGGTCTTCCACTCGGACCGCGGCGCGAGCTCGACGAGGCAGTCCGACAGCTCGACGCCCATGGGATCGGTGGCGATCTCGGCGCGCCCCGTCTTCGACACGACGCCGCGCACCTCGGGGAACTCGAGGAGCACCCGCTCGACCCGGGTGGCGGACGCGACGCTCTCCTCGAGCGACACGCTCGGCAGGCGCATGATCTGGATGGAGAGCGCGCCCTCGTCGAGCCGCGGGACGAACTCGGCGCCCATCCGCGAGGCGACGACGCCGCTGACGAGGAGCAGCGCGAGGGCCGTCGCGAGGACGCGGCGCGGCGCGCGCATGATGCCGTCGAGCACGCGCGTGTAGGCCGCGTGCATCGCCCGCACGACGAGCGGCTCGCGCTCTTCGGCGTGGTGGCGAAGGAACGTCGCGACGAGCACCGGCACGAACGTCAACGACGCGACGAACGCGCCGAGCAGCGCGAACAGCACCGTGATGGCCATCGGCTTGAACATCTTCCCCTCGATGCCGCCGAGCGCGAGGATGGGCACGTACACGATGACGATGATGGCCTCGCCGAACACCGCCGCGCGTCGCACGTCCAGCGTCGCGCCGAGCACCACGCCCGCGGCCTCGTCGTAGCTCATCGGGCGCGCGAGCCGCCGCGCCTCCGCCGACAGCGCCACGACGGCGCTCTCGACGACGATGATCGAGCCGTCCACGACGATCCCGAAGTCGATCGCGCCGAGGCTCATCAGGTTGCCCGAGAGCCCGAGCGCCTGCATGCCGGTGAGCGCCACGAGCATCGCGAACGGGATCGCGGCGGCGACGATCAGCCCGCCGCGCACGCTCCCGAGCAGGACGAACAGCACGCCGACGACGAAGAGCGCCCCCTCCGCGAGGTTCTTCGCCACCGTGTGGATCGTGCGGTCGACGAGCGTCGAGCGATCGTAGGTCAGCTCGACGCGGACGCCGGGCGGGAGCGACGGCGAGATCCGCGCGAGCTTCGCCTTCACGTCGGCGACGACCTGCCTGCCGTTCGCGCCGATGAGCATCATCACGATGCCGGTGACGGCCTCGCCGCGCCCGTCGCGGGTCACCGCGCCCTGGCGGATGAGCGGCGCGAGGTGCACCCGCGCGACGTCGCGCACGAGCACCGGCACGCCGTTGTCGCGCGTCTCGATGAGGACGTCGCCGATCTCGTCGAGGCTCTGGATGCGGCCCTCGCCCCGCACGAGCAGCTGCTCGCCCGCGCGCACCAGGTACCCGCCGCCCGCCGTCGCGTTGTTGCGCGAGAGCGCCTCGTAGAGATCGTTGAGTGACACCGAGAGCGCGCGCAGGCGATCCGGCAGCACCTCCACCTCGTAGGTCTTCAGCTCGCCGCCGAACGCGTTGACCTCGACGACGCCCGGCACCGCGCGCAGCTCGTACGCGATGAACCAGTCGAGCACCGCCCGCAGCTCCATCTGGGTGTAGCAGGCGTCGGTGTCAGGTTCGTTGGGTGCGCAGGGTCGGTCGGCGCGCACCTCGAACTGCATGATCTCCCCGAGCCCGGAGCTCAGCGGCCCGAGCTCCGGCGCCGCGCCCGAGGGCAAGCGCTCCTTCGCCCCCGCGAGGCGCTCCGACACCAGCTGCCGCGCGCGCAGGAGGTCCGTGCCCTCCTCGAACACGACCGTGATGGCGGAGACGCCGAACCGCGAGACGCTGCGGATCTGCTCGACGCCCGGGAGCCCGCTCATCGCCGCCTCGACCGGCGCGGTGATCGTGCGCTCGACGTCGACGGGGCCGAGCGCCGGCGCGTCGGTGAGCACCAGCACCTGCACGTTCGTGATGTCCGGCACGGCGTCGATGGGCAGGCGCCGCGCGCTGTGCCCGCCGATGACGGCGACCACGATCACGAGCGCCCCGACGAGCAGGCGCCACTGCAGGCAGAGCTCGAGCAGGCGCCTCATCGGATCAGTGCTCCCCCGCGAGCTCGGCGCTGCGCAGCGCGCTCTTCAGCGTGAACGCGCCGCTCGTGGCGACGGGCGCGCCCGGCTCGAGCCCCGACCGCACCTCGACGTACCCGCCCGAGCGTCGGCCGAGCGCGACGGCGTGGGGACGGAAGCTGCCGGGCGCGGCGCCCGGCGTGAACACCACCGACTGTCCGTCGAGCTCCGCGACGGCGTCGGTGGGGACGGTGACCGGGCGATCGTCCGCGCCCGCGGCGACGAGCTCGACCGTGCCGAACAGGCCGCCGCGCAGCCGAGGATCGGGCGCCTGGAGCGTCACGCGGAGCGGCAACGAGCGCGTGCGAGGATCGAGCGCGGGCGCGACGTAGGTCACGACGCCCGGCATCGCGAGGTCCGGGAACGCGTGGAGGCGCACGACCGCCGCCGCGCCGAGCTGCACCCGCCCGAGCTCGAGCTCGGGGGCGTCGCCCCGCACCCAGACCTTCGTGGGATCGGTCACGATGAAGGCGGCCTGCTCCGGCGTCGCCGCCTCGCCGAGCGTCGCGTGCACCGCGACGACCACGCCCGCGATGGGCGCCGTCAGCGAGAGCTCGCCTGCGCCGCCCGAGCCGAACACCGCGAGCTGGCGGCGCAGCCCCGCGACCTCCGCTCGCAGCTCGGTCGCCTGCGCCTCGGCGTCGATGAGCGCGCGCTGCGCGCCTATCCCCTCGGTGGAGAGCTGCTGCTGGCGCTTCAGCGTCGCCTCGGCCGCCGTCAGCCGCGCCCTCGCCTGGTCGAGCCGTGCCCGCGCGGCGGACGCGTCGATCGACGCGACGAGCCCGAGCAGCTGGCCGCGCCGGACGCGCTCGCCGAGGGTGACCGACACGCGCGTGATGCGGCCCGGCACGAGCGGTCCGACGTGCGCGGTGCTTGTCGGATCGAACTCGACCTCCGCGGGGAGGGCCGCGCCGCCCGCGAGCGCGCGCCGCTCTGCGTGGCCGACGCGGATCCCGGCGCGCTCCATCGCCTCCGCGCCGAGCACCACCTCCGCCACGTGAGGCTCGGCGGCCCTCGCGCTCGAGCTCGGGGCAGGGTGGGCGTGGCCGTCGCCCGACGCGGGCGCGCGGCACCCGACGAGGAGCGCGAGGAGCGGCGCCACCGCGATGAGCCGCGTCATCGGGCCCCCTCGCCGTGATCGTCGTGCCAGAGATCGACGCCCACCACGCGCTCGAGCGCCGCGAGCGCGACGAAGTACGCCTGCTGGGCGTCGAGCGCGTCGCTCTGGATCCTGAGGAACCGCTCGCGCCCCGCGGACAGCGCGAGCAGATCGATCTCGCCGAGCTCGAACGAGCGCCGCAGGAGCGAGAGGTTCTCCTCGAACCTCGGCAGGATCTCGGCCCGGTAGGCCCGCGCCCGCGCGCTGGCCGCGACGACCTCGCTGCGCGCCTCGGCGATCTGCCCGTCGAGGAGCCGGCGCGCGGCGTCCTGCTCGGCCTCCGCGACCCTCGCGTCGGCGCGCGCGTGCGCCTGCTCTCCCTGGTTGCGCTGGAAGCTGGTGATCGGCACGGAGACGACGCCCATCACGATGTCGTAGGCGCCCTCGCTCGAGGGGTTGCCCTCGCGGCGGTACTGCACGCCGAGCGACGGCCTGGGCCACGCCTCCCGGCCCGCGAGCCGCGCCCTCGCCTCGGCCTCGCGCACGCGGGCGCCCGCCGCGCGCAGGCTCGGGAGCCGCTCACGCGCGACCACACCGAGCGCGGCCTGGCTCGGCGGCTCCCTCGGCGCGTCGACCTCGCCGACGGGCTCGGGCGGGGACGAGACGGGCCAGCCCGCGAGCTGCGCGAGCCGGATGCGCGCCACGAGCCTCGCCTGCGTCGCCGCGACGGAGACCTGCTTCGCCTGCGCGACCTCCGCCTGCGCGAGCCGCAGCGCGAGCGGCGCGACGTCTCCCGCCTTGATCCGCCGCTCGACCGCGCCGAGGACGCTCTCCTGAAAGTCCACGACCTGCGCCGCCAGGCGCGCGCGCTGCTGCTCGACGAGCGCGCGATGAAACGCGGCGTGCACGTCGCAGTGCACCGCCCACCGGAGCTGCTCGATCTCCGCCGCCGTGAGCGCGCCGAGCGCGTCGGCCGCCTCGACGCGCAGGCCCCGCTCGCCCGCGATCTGCACCTGCTGCGTGAGCGACACCTCGACGTCGACGCCCCGACCCGTCAGCCCGAACCGCGGCCCGGCGGCGACCGTCACCACCGGGTTCGTCGGCATCAGGATCGACGCCGCGACCCGCGCCGCCTCCGCCCGTGATCGGGTGCTGCGCGCGACGGCGAGCACCGGCGATCTCTGGTCGGCGAACGCCAGGATGCCCGCGAGCGACACCTCCGCGCCGGCGGTCGGATCCGGCAACGGAGCGTCGTGGCGCGCGGCGGGCGCGTCGTCCTCCGCGTGCCCGCGGAGGTGGGGCGCGGGCGCCTCGGCGGGCGTCGTCACGTGGTGCGGCGCGCCCCCGCACCCGCCAGAGAGCAGCCCGAGCGCCGTGAGCGCCGCGAGCGCGCAACTACTACGTGCGATAGTAGATGTGGAAGAGCGTGGATCCGGGCGCATGGGGTCGTCCTCCGATCAGCGGGCCGTCAGCGCGCGCTCGACGTCGCGGTGGAGCGCGTCGAGGGGCGCGGAGCTCGAGTGGTGCGGCGTCACGAGCGCGGCGACGAGCAGCGCGCACGCGCCCCACGCGGCGGGCGAGCTCGCGTGGCAGCAGCGGGTGGGCGGGCGCTCGGCGAACGCGAGCAGCATCCCGACGCGCAGCCGCAGCACCGCGGTGTCACGCGCGCCGAGCGCCACGGCCTCCGTCGGCGCGGGGCGCGCGGCCTGGACGATGGCGTCCGCGAGCGCGAGCGGCGCGGCGCCGCGGACGACGGCCTCGCGATCACAGTGCGCCTCGCGCGCCGCCTGCCAGCGCGCGGCGTGGGAGCGGAGCAGCCACGCGCCGAGCGGGTTGACCGAGAGCGCCAGCTCGACGAGCAGGTACCGGAGCGGGTCGCGCGACCCGACGTGCTCCAGCTCGTGCGCCAGCGCGCCGCGGAGCGCGTCGTCGCCGAGCTTCGCCGCGAAGGCGACGCCGACGAACACGCGAGGCGCGAGCAGCCCGTGCGCCGAGATCGAGAAGCCCGGAGCTTCCGTGAGGACGATCCGCCCGGAGAGCGGCGTGAGCGCGGCGTGCCGGGCGACCAGCGCCTCCACGCGGGCCCGCGTCGCCTCCGCCTCGCGGGACACGGCGCCGCGCGGACCTCGCCGCCTCCCGAGGAGGAGCGCGGCCGCGCCGAGGACGAGCGCAGCCAGCGCGACCGCGAAGGTGAGCGGCTCGGAGCAGCCGTCGGCGCCGTGCGCGAGCGAGCAGGCGACCGCCGCGCGGCCCTCCTCGGCCTGGTGCACGGCGGCTGACAGCAGCCAGACCAGCGGCAGCGCGGTCGAGCCGACGAGGACGAAGAAGCGCGCGTCGAGCCCGTGCAGCGGGCCGCCTCCGACCTCACGCTCGAGCAGCGAGAGCGCGCCCTTCGCGAGCAGCGCCGACGCGGGGAGCACGACCACGACCACGACGGCGACCGCGAGCAAGGGCACGAGCGCGTCGGTCACGCGCCGAGCTCCTCGCGGCGCTTCTGGATGAGCGCCTCCAGCTCGTCGAGCTCGCACGCGGACGCACCCGACACCTTCTCGGCGAGCATCGCGATCGCCGCGTGACCGCCGACGGCGTGATCGAGCACCTCGCGCGCCGTCGCCTGCAGGAACTGCTCGCGCGTCACCTTCGGCGCGTAGAGGTACCGCTTGCCGTCGCGCCGCCGGCCGAGCAGCCCCTTGTCGTGCAGCCGCGCGACGGTGGTCATCACCGTCGTGTACGCGATGGCGCGGCGCTGCTCGAGCACGGTGACGACGTCGCCGACCGCGAACTCGATCCACTGCCGGCGCCACACCGCGTCCATGATCTCGGCCTCGAGCTCGTGCAGGCGCAGCTCGAGGCCGCGCTTGCCGGCGCGGAGGCGGAACGTCACCTGGACCTCGGATCGTGGAGCATCTACTACGCGCGGTAGTAGCAGATGGCGGCCGCGCCCGCTAGCCGAACCGCGCGCGCAGCCGCCGGTGTCGCCACGCGAAGACCCAGCGGACGAGGATGCGCGCGAGGGGGGCGGCGAGGCGCGGCCTGACGGTCAGCCGGTCGGTGACGACGGAGCCTCCGTCGCGCGGCTCGACGACGCCGCCGATGCCCGGAGTGCAGCGGCCGCATGAAGCTCGTCGCGATGGTCACGGATCCGAACAGGGTGGGTGCGTACCTGCGAAGCATCGGCGAACCGTGCGGCGTGCCCGAACGCAGTCCGAGCCGCGGCCGCCGTGCTGGCGAAGCGCCGTACTGGCGCAGCGCCGTGCTGCGCCGCAAGGCGGGCCACGGCGATCATGCGTGCGCGTGAGGGAGAGACGAGTCGGCGACTGCGTTCGTGCGGCGGGCGTGTGGCAGCTGAGGAGAGAGGTGACTCGGCGACGACGTTCGTGCGGCGGGCATGGGATGGACTCGCGCAGGTGCTCGAGAATGCCACGATTCCGGCCCACGCCGGGCACGTCTGCGCGCCGTCGCGGCGCTGGTCTGGGCGCCGGCGCGCGTGCTCGACGGTCGTCTCTCACGGCTTGGACGCCGCCGAGGCTCTTCGAGGGCGTCTCTTCTTCCCATGCGCACCGCTCGACTTCTTGCGTACGACGATGGGATCGACTCAGGTGCAGTCGGCCAGCGGCACGCCGTCGAGCCGCTCGACGAGCGCGCGGGCGAGCGCGTGGGTCCACCAGACGTCGGCCATGAGGTTCAGCCCGTCGTACGTCGGGTCGATCGCGGGGCCCTGATCTTCGTCGCGCGCGAGGACGACGAGAGCGCCGTCGGCGGTGCGGAGGCGCACGCCGCGCTCTATCCAGTCGCCCGAGACGTACGGCTCCACGGTGACGATCGTCGCGGCCGGCGTCCGCGATGTCCGGGCACGGACGCTCCCCTCGACGAGGGTGCACTCGAGCCCTTGGTCGGACCAGATCTCGAAGGGGCCGCGCGCGTCGCTCGTCCAGGCGAAGCGGTACGCGGTGGCGTACATCGTGTCCCAGCCCCCGGCGCGCGCCTGGAACCCCTCGCTCCGCAGCGCGTCGACGAGCCCCGCGACGTCGGACGACGGGAGCCACGCGTCGACGAGCACCGAGGCCCCCTCGTCGCGCAGCTCGAGGACGCCGACCCGGCCGTGACCGGCGGGGCCACCGAACCCGCCGGCCGCGACGAGGAGCCGCGCCTTCACGTTGGCCGCGCGCACCGCGCGCAAGTAGCCGGCGAGATCGAGCAGGTTCGCGTCCATCGCTCGAGATCACTCGGCGGCGAGCGGGTGCGTCGCCGCCGCGTCGGTCTGCTCGACGCGGCAGCCGTCCACGTCAGTGTAGTCGAGGTACTCGGGCCCGTACCCTCCTTCGGCGAGGCGCTCGGCGACGAGCAGGCGCCGCATCGCGCCGAGCACGTCGCCGACGGGCTCTTCGGGCCAGCCGAGCACGCCGGCGGCGGTGCCGACGACGCGGACGTCGTGACACGCGAACTCCACCTCGAGGCGCCAGCGCAGAAGAGGGCGCGCGTCGCCTCGAGGTGGACGCGGCACGTCGGGGAGCTCGAACAGGTGCGCGACGTCGAGCACGAGCGGCGGGGGCGGCAGCGGCTCGGGCGCGCCCGCCCGGAGCTCCTCCAGGATCTGCTCAGGCGTCGGCCGATCGGGGTGCTCGACAGGCCCGCGCAGCCAGCGCGGCCCGGGTCGGGAGCCTCGCACGCCCAGGTGCGCATACCAGCGACGTGGCGACGAGCTCACGGTTCGACCACCGTGGTTCTAGCAGAACGAGAGAGCCCGTGGACTCCGGCCACCGCCGGGGATGAATCTCTGGGGGAGCACGACGGGGAGCGGCGCGCCCCCCGGGACTTGCTGGTAGCCTCCTTCGGTGATCGAGCCCCCAATGAGCGGCGCGCTTCGAACGCTGGTAGCCTCCTCGGTGATCGAGCCCCCAATGAGCGGCGCGCTTCGGACCGTGGCGTGCGCGCGCTGCGGCGCGCCGGCGACGCTCTCCCTCGCGACGCAGGCGCAGCCGTGCGCGAGCTGTCGAGCGCTCCTCGTGCTGCCTCCCGAGGTCCGAGCGGAGCTCGCGTCGAGCATGGCCCTCGTCGGCGACAAGCTCGCTGCGGGGCGACGCCTCGACGAGGCGAGGGTGCAGATGCTCGGCGACGAGGGCTTCGCGCTCGGCTTCGCCGTGTGGCTCGTGCTTGGCTCGTGCGCTGGCCTCCTGACGTTCAGCGCCGTGTGGGCGGCCTTGGACAAGGGGTTCGACGTCGCGTTCCCCGGGCGCGTGGTTCCACCGCTTGGGGGGGTGCTCACCGGCGCCTCGCTCGCCGTCGCCGCGGCCTGGCTCCACCGGCTCGTGCGCGTGCGGCTGCGGCGGACCTTCACGGCGCTTCCGGCGCAGAGCGGCGCGCCGCAGGGCGCTTGCCACCTGTGCGGGGGCCCGCTTCCTTCGCGCGAGACCGACCCGGTCAGCGCGTTCGGCTCGGTGCGCTGCGCGTATTGCGCCGCCGACAACCTGCTCGGGCGCGAGCAGGTCGCGGCGGTCGGCGCCGACCTGACGCAACGCCTCGCTGCGCACGCCGCCGACATGCGCGGCGCGCTGCGGACGGTGCGCGCCACGACCCGGATCGTCGGGTTCTCGGCGCTCTCGCTGCTCCCGCTCGTCATGGTCGCCGCGACGATCGTGCTGAGCAAGTGGCTCGGTTGAAGGCGCTCTCGAGGAGGCTATCGATGACCGCGATCAGGAAGCTCATCTACTCGTTCAGCAGCGAAGACATCGGCGCCACGGCGCGCGCCGTCGTCGAGCAGGGGTTGACCCCGGTGGGTCGGCCCGAGGAGCTCGAGATCGACATGCAGTCGGTCCCCGTCGACGACGACTGGGTCGACACCCTGGTCGCCGGCCTCGGCAAGAGACCGAGCGCGAGCTGGCACGAGATGGTCGACGCGATCACCCTCGAGCGCGACGGCGTGCGCGGTTTGACGCACGAGTTCGAGCTCGAGCCGGCCGCGCTCGTGCGCAGGCTCGGTCGCATCCCGTTCACGGTGGCCTCGTTCGCGACCTTCCACGACTGGAGCTACCGGTCGCCGTCGCTCGGCGACGGCCACCACCGGCTCGGCTGGGGGTGCGCCTTCCAGGGGGCCGGGCACGCGCGCGTGGTCTCGCGGCGGTGGCTGGCCACCGGGCCGTCGCGCCTCCTGCGCGGCCCCAACGACACCACGCTGGTGCAGTTTCACGACTTCGCCGTCGGCATGGACGAGGCCCGCGCGCAGGCGGAGAGCGCGCACGCCGACCTGCTCGCCGGCTTTCTCGCCCGAGATCACCGGTTCGCGACCGAGCTCGCGGGGCTGCACAAGGGGAACGACCGCTCGCTGGTGTTCGTGGTCCACCGCCGCGTGGTGTCGGCCGCGGAGCTGTACGACGCCGCGGCGGCGCGCTGGCTGCAGCCGCTCGGGCCCGAGAAGCCCGTCGACAAGGTCGTCTACGTCTTCATCGATCGCGCGGAGGCGGAGGAGCAGCTGCCGTTGCTGACGCGCTACGGCCACCACGTCCACCTGATCGAGGACGACGGCGTCGAGCGACGCATCGACGACGCGTACGCGCCGCGCGTCGAGCGCCCGGCGTGGACCCAGCGGGACGCAGCGGAGGAGCCCGCGGCGCCGATCGTGCTGAGGCGCGAGCCGGTGTCGCTGAGCGCCGAGGCGATCGAGGCCGTGGGC
>JADLFU010000028.1 GCA_020849655.1 Polyangiaceae bacterium
GAGGAGGCCGACATCGCGATCATCGAGGTCGGCGGCACCGTCGGCGACATCGAGTCGCTGCCCTTCCTCGAGGCGCTGCGCCAGCTCAAGATCGAGCTCGGCAAGGACAACGCCGTCAGCGTGCACGTGACCCTCGTGCCGTTCATCGAGGCCGCCGGCGAGCTGAAGACGAAGCCGACGCAGCACGCCGTCCGCGAGATGCGCGAGATCGGCATCCAGCCCGACATCCTCATCTGCCGCGCCCACGAGCCGCTCGGCCCGCGCATCAAGGAGAAGATCGCGCTGTTCTGCAACGTGCCGGTCGAGTGCGTGGTGAGCGGCGCCGACGTGAAGCACGTGTACGAACTGCCGCTCGCGTTCCACGCGGAGCGCCTCGACGAGATCCTCGCCGAGAAGCTGAACATCTGGTCGAAGCGCCCCGATCTGTCGACGTGGCGCGGCATCGTCCGCCGCGTGACCGAGCCGCAGAAGGGCACCGTGAAGATCGGCGTCGTCGGCAAGTACGTGAAGCTGAAGGACGCCTACAAGTCGCTGAACGAGGCCCTCGTGCACGGCGGCATGGCGAACGACGTGAAGGTCGAGCTCGAGCACATCGACTCGGAGGACGTCGAGCGCCTGGGCCCCGACGCCCTGTTCGCGCACCTCGACGCCATCCTCGTGCCGGGCGGGTTCGGCGACCGCGGCACCGAGGGGAAGATCGCGACGGCGCGGTACGCGCGCGAGAAGGGCGTCCCGTTCTTCGGCATCTGCCTCGGCATGCAGCTCGCGGTCGTCGAGTTCGCGCGGAGCGTCGTGAAGCTCGACCGCGCGAACTCGACCGAGTTCGACCGCGACACGCCCCACCCGGTGATCGATCTGATGCTCGACCAGCGCAGCACCCAGAACAAGGGCGGCACGATGCGGCTCGGCGCCTACCCGTGCACGCTCGCGCCCGGCACCCTCGCCGCCGAGGCCTACGGCGCGACCGAGATCAGCGAGCGGCACCGCCACCGGTTCGAGTTCAACAACGCCTTCCGCGAGCGGCTGGCGCAGGCGGGCCTCGTGTTCTCGGGGACGAGCCCGGACGGCCGCCTCGTCGAGATGATCGAGCTCTCTTCGCACCCGTACTTCGTCGCGTGCCAGTTCCACCCCGAGTTCAAGAGCCGGCCCGTCGCGCCGCACCCGTTGTTCTCACGCTTCGTGCGGGCCGGGATGGAGCGGCGCGACCTGCGCGCGAAGGGCATGCTCGGCAGCCGCGGTCAGGCCGAGGCGACCCCGGCGAACTGAGCGTGGGTCTCGGGATCCCTTCGTCGCGAGCACCGGATTCCTCGCGTCCTTCGGCCGCCTTGGGTGAAGCCGTGCTCGACGTGGCATGGCCAGGCCTGCGCGCGGTTTCAGCCCAATCCGGCTCGAATTCCGCTTCGGACTCCGGCACTCGCTCCCGAAATCGACGCTGAGAGGCGTCCCCGCGCGTGGGCGCGTCGTCAGCCGAGCTCGCGCATCGCCGCGGCGCTCGCGGCGACGACGCGATCGATCTCGTCGACCCCGTGCTCGCGCGAGAGGAACGCCGCCTCGAACTGGCTCGGCGGCCAGTAGACGCCGCGTGACAGGAGGCCCGCGTGCCACCGCCCGAACCGCGCGCGGTCGGATCGATCCGCGTCGGCCCACGAGCGCACCCCTCCGTCGACGAAGAACAAAGTCAACATGCTGCCGACGCGCTGCACGGTCGCCGCGACGCCCGCCGCGCGCGCGCCCTCGACGAGCCCCGCCTCGAGCCGCGCGCCCATCGCCTCGAGGTGGGCGTAGAGCTCCGGGGTCAGCTGGGCGATCGTCGCGAGGCCCGCGGAGACGCTCACGGGGTTCCCGCTCAGGGTGCCCGCCTGGTAGACGGGGCCGAGCGGCGCGACCTGCTCCATCAGCGCGCGGCGCCCGCCGTACGCGGCGAGCGGCTTGCCGCCGCCGATCACCTTGCCGAGGCAGGTCATCGCGGGGCGCAGGCCGAACCGCTCCTGCGCGCCGCCCCTCGCGACGCGGCAGCCCGTCATCACCTCGTCGAAGATCGAGACGGTGCCGTGCTCGTCCGAGAGGCGCACGATCGCCTCGAGGAACCCCGGCGCCGGCGGGACGCAGCCCATGTTGCCCACGACGGGCTCGACGATCACCGCCGCGAGCTCGTGCCCGCGGGTCGCGAACAGCGCCTCGAGCGCCGCTTGATCGTTGTAGGGCAAGGTCACGGTGGCCGCCGCGGCGCGCTCGGGGACGCCCGCGCTGTCGGGCACGCCGAACGTCGCGAGCCCGCTGCCGGCCTTCACGAGCAGGGCGTCGGCGTGCCCGTGGTAGCAGCCCTCGAACTTCACGATGACGTCGCGCCCCGTGGCGCCGCGCGCGACCCGCAGCGCCGCCATGCACGCCTCGGTGCCGGACGACACCGCGCGCATCATCTCCACCGACGGGTACAGCTCGCGCACCCGCTCGGCGAAGGTGATCTCGAGCTCGGAGGGCGCGCCGAAGGAGAGCCCGCGCGCGGCCGCCTGCTGCACCGCCTCGACGACCCGAGCATCGGCGTGGCCGAGGATCGCGGGCCCCCACGACCCGACGCAGTCGACGTAGCGCGCGCCGTCCGCGCCGACGAGCCACGCGCCCCGGGCCTCGCGGAAGAAGACGGGCTCGCCGCCGACCGCGCGGAACGCCCGCACCGGGCTGTTCACGCCGCCCGGCATCAGCTCCTTCGCGCGCGCGAACAGCGCCTTCGACGTGGGGTCGCTCATGCGGCGCGAGGTACGGTGGGCGCGCGCCCGTGGCAAGGCATTGACGACCCGCGCGCACCGGGAGAACGCTCGCGCCCCTCGTGTCCACACCGAAGCGACCCAAGGATTTTCTCCGGGAGATCATCGACGAGCACGCTGCGGCGGGCACGTACGGCGGGCGGGTCGCGACGAGGTTCCCCCCGGAGCCGAACGGCTACCTCCACGTCGGTCACGCGAAGTCCATCTGCCTCAACTTCGGCCTCGCGCGCGAGTACGGCGGCACGTGCAACCTGCGGATGGACGACACGAACCCCTCCACCGAAGATCCGGAGTACGTCGAGGCGATCGCGCGTGACGTGCGGTGGCTGGGCTTCGAGCCGGCGGGGCTCTTCCACGCGTCGGGCTACTTCGAGCGCCTGTACGAGTACGCGGAAGAGCTGATCCGCGCGCAGAAGGCGTACGTCTGCAGCCTGAGCGAGGCCGAGGTGCGCGAGCAGCGCGGCACCGTCTCGCAGCCGGGGCGCGAGAGCCCGCACCGCGGGCGATCGGTCGACGAGAACCTCGATCTGTTCCGGCGGATGCGCGCGGGCGAGTTCGGCGACGGCGCGCACACGCTCCGCGCGAAGATCGACATGGCGGCGCCCAACATGAAGCTGCGCGATCCGCCGCTCTATCGCATCCGCCGCGCCAGCCACTACCGCACCGGCGACGCCTGGTGCCTGTACCCGCTCTACGATTTCGCGCACTGCCTCTCCGACTCGATCGAGGGCATCACGCACTCCATCTGCACGCTCGAGTTCGAGAACAACCGCGATCTCTACGACTGGATCCTCGACGCGCTGCCGAGCGTGCCGCGCCCTCGACCGCGCCAGTACGAGTTCGCGCGGCTGCAGCTCACGTACACCGTGCTCTCGAAGCGCAAGCTGCTCCAGCTCGTGCAGCGCGGACTCGTCGACGGCTGGGACGACCCCCGGATGCCGACGCTCTCGGGGCTGCGGCGCCGCGGCGTGACGCCGGCGGGGCTGCGGAGGTTCTGCGAGACGATCGGCGTCTCGAAGCACAACAGCGTCGTCGAGGTAGAATTGTTCGAGGCGTGCGTCCGCGACGATCTGAACCTGACGTCGCGCCGCGTGCTCGGCGTGCTCGAGCCGCTCGAGCTCGAGCTGACGAACGTGCCCGAGGGCGAGACGCGGCGCGTGACGGCGCCGTACTTCCCGCCCGACGTGCCGGGCGGCGCGGGCGCGCGCGAGCTCACGCTGTCGAGGCGCCTGCTCATCGAGGCGAGCGACTTCGCGATCGATCCGCCGCCGGGCTTCACGCGGCTCGTGCCGGGCGGCGTCGTCCGGCTGCGGCACGCGGCGGCGCTCGTCCGCTGCGACGAGGTCGTCCGCGACGACGCGGGCGCCATCGTGCGCCTGCGCTGCACGCTCGACACCACCCCCGGCGCGCGCGCGGACGGCACCATCCACTGGGTCGACGCCGCGACGGCGATCGACGCCGAGGTGCGGCTGTACGATCGCCTGTTCTCGGTCGAGGCGCCCGACGCGGAGGACGCCGACTTCACCACGTTCCTGAGCCCGACCTCGCTCGTCACGAAGCGCGCGAAGGTGGAGGCGAGCCTCGCCGACGCGCGCCCCGGCGAGCGGTTCCAGCTCGAGCGCACCGGGTTCTTCGTGGTCGACGAGCGC
Source organism: Polyangiaceae bacterium (assembly GCA_020849655.1). Lineage (GTDB taxonomy): Bacteria > Myxococcota_A > Polyangia > Polyangiales > Polyangiaceae > JADLFU01. The sequence goes on from JADLFU010000028.1 coordinate 4,415, forward strand.
GACTCGTCGCCGGGCCGCCTGGTGCTCGACCGCACGCTGCCGCTGAAGGACTCCTGGGGGAAGAAGCCCGAGCGCGCACGCCCCGCCGCGCGCGCGCCCTCGCCGCCGCCCGCGGTCGCGAAGAAGGAGCACGGCGCGGCGACCCGCGAGCTCGCCGCGTCGCGCGGGATCGGGCTCGAGGAGGCGGAGGTGCTCGCCGCGTCGCCTCCGCTGCTCGCGCTGTTCGACGGCGCGGTCGCCGCGGGCGCCGACGCGAGGACCACCGGCACGCTCGTCGCGTCGGAGCTCCATCGCCTCCTCAGGGCCGAAGGGCGCGCCGCCGACGCGCTCCCCTTCTCGCACCGCGAGGTGGCCGAGCTGTCGCGCCTCGTCGCGGCTGGCGCGGTCGGCGCGCGCGGGGCGCGCGAGGTGTGGAGCGAGCTCGCGATGTCCGGTGGATCGGTCGAGGAGATCGTCCAGCGTCGTGGGCTCCGCGTGGTGCACGACGACGCCGCGCTCGACGCCGCCATCGACGCCACGCTGTCGTCGGCGGCCGCGCTCGTCGCCCGCTACCGCGCCGGAGAGCAGAAGGTGCTCGGCGCGCTCGTCGGCGAGCTGATGAAGGCGACCGGCGGCAAGGCGACCCCCGCCCGCGCGCGCGAGCGGCTCGTCGCGAGGCTGGGCGGAGAGTTAGAAATGTTCGAGCACGTCGCCGACGGCATCTGGACGACCGCGCGGCGGCAGCGGTTCTGGGGGGTCGACTCGGGCACGCGGATGACCGTGGTGCGCCTGTCGGACGGCGGGCTCTTCGTGCACTGCCCCGTCGCGCTGGATCGCGCGCTCCGCGCCGAGGTCGACGAGCTCGGCCCCGTGCGCGCGGTCGCGGCGTCGAGCCTGTTTCATCACCTGTACGTCGGCGCGTGGATGCAGGCGTACCCGCGCGCCGTGTTCGCCGCGTGCCCCGGGCTCGCCGAGAAGCGCCGCGATCTCGCGTTCTCCCACACGCTCGGCGACACGCCCCACCCCGCGTGGTCGGCGGATCTCGAGCAGGTGTCGTTCTCGGCGCGGTTCGAGCGGGAGGTCGTGTTCTACCACCGCGAGACGCGCACGATGATCTGCGCGGACGCGCTGTTGAACCTCCGCCGGCACCCGTCGCCGCTCACGCGCGCCGTCGCGCTGTGGATGGGCAACCTCGGGCCCGGCCGCGGATGGATGGAGCGCTTCGCCGTCACGGACTGGCGCCGGGGCCGCCTGGAGGTCGACCGGATGCTCGAGTGGGACATCGATCGCATCGTGCTCGCGCACGGCGAGCTCGTCCGCGCAGGCGGCGGTCGCGCGCTCCGGGACGCCTACGACTGGCTGCCGCAGGCGCGCGCGCCTCGACGCATCATCCAGTAGCCCACCGGGAGCTGGAGCGCGTTCATCGCGAGGTTCGTCGAGTACGTCACGAACACCCACGCGGCGCCGCCCGACTGCACGGACTCCACCGGGAAGAACATCGCCAGCCCGGCGTACGCGGCGAGCTGGTAGGCGCCGAAGAAACCAGGGCCCGCCGGGATGAGCGAGCCTATCCCCGTGACGCCGGCGACGACCATGGTCTGCCCGGGATCCGCGGAGAGCCCGACGCTGCGCATCGCCAGCCACGCGCCGAGGACCTGCACCGCCCAGTAGATCGCGGTGTCGCGGAGGAACGGCAGGCTGGCCTCGCGAGAGCGGAAGAACTGCAGCCCGTCCGCCAGGCGCTCCACCTTGTCGCTGAGGAACTCGGCGAGCCGGAGCGACACCTTCCCGACGACGCCGTGCACGGCGCGACGCGCCCAGTCGCGGGCGAAGAAGAAGACGCCCATCGCGGCGAACGCGCCCGAGAAGAGCAGGAGCGCGCCGTACGCGGCCGTCGGGACGGCGGCGACCGGCAGCGGGAGATCTCCCAGGTGATCCGGCAGCGGCGACAGCGGCGTGCTCGTGGAGAGCGCGAGGAAGAGCAGCACCGTGACGAACAGGCCGTCGAGGACGCGCTCGGCCCCCACGGTGCCCATCGCCTGCGTGAAGGTGACCTCGCCGTCCTGCGCGAGGAGGGACGGACGCGCGAGCTCGCCGAGCCGCAGCGGCGCGAACACGACGGCGGTGAAGCCCACGAGGCCGATGCCGTAGACGCGGAGGGGATCCAGATCGCGCCGAATGGGACGGAGCAGGTAGATCCATCGGTACGTACGGAAGTGGATGCTCGCGGCCTGGTAGACGATGGCGACGGCCCAGCCCCACGGCGGGATCCTGGCCAGGATCTGCCCGCTCGGGATCACCGGGAACCCGCCCCTCCGGAGCACCCAGAGGAAGCCGGAGGCGAGGACGATGGACGCCACGATCTTCGCGGCGTGCGGCCGCAGTCGCTCCCCGAGGCTGGGGGCGCTCACGTGGCGCGCGACGGCTCGAGCGTCATCACCCAGTAGCGCACGCCGAGCGGGTTCTTCGGGTGGGACAGCAGGGCCTCCGCCGAGACGACAGTGAGCCCCGCGCGCTCGGCGAGCGCGCCGTACGCGTGCGACGGACGACAGTATTGGCCTCGATCCATGCTCGCGAAGAAGTTGTTGATGGGCGCACCTGGCAAATAGACGATGTCCTGCGTCACGATGCGCCGCAGCCGCGGTGAGGCGCTCACCATCTCGAAGAGCCCGACGCACTCGTCGTCCGTCAGGTGGTGGAGGAGCCCGGCGAGGATGACGTGCGAGGGCGCGAGCTCGGCGACGTCCCTGGCGTCGAGCACGCGGGCCTCGAACCGCGTCGCCGGGCGCCCGCCGAACCTCGACTCCGCGAACCGCACTGCCACGGGATCGGTGTCGACGCCGAGGTAGCGCTCGTAGACGTCGATGTAGCGCAGGGCGTCTCCCGTGCCGCAGCCGACGTCGAGGATCGACGAGCTCCGATCGGCGCCCAGGCGGGCGTAGACGCGGGACATGTCGATGCCGCCGACGACCAGCGGGCGGACGCGGTTGTAGACGAAGGGCGTGCCGAGGATTCGATCGTAGAGGCTCACGGGAGACCGGGTGGGTAAGTGGACTAGCACGGCGTCGAGGTGGAGCATCGTCCGGCGCGGGGCGCGGACGCGCACGAACCGCGCGCTCTCCTTGAAGCTCACGCTCCACGTCGAGAAGGCGTCGTCGCGGCGGGCGACCTGACGGAACGCCTGCCCGTCGTTCGACACCTCGACGACGAGCGGCGCGGCTCGCTCGCCGCAGCAGTCGCGCCGGTTGCGGACGGTGACGCCCTTGATCGCGGTGACCGCGCCGAGGTCGACGTCCATCCAGGGGCTCTCCTCTTCCTTCGTGTGGAAGAGCGGCACGTCCGTCGCGCGGGCGTCGCTCGTGCGACCGCTCGTCTGGTACCCGACGTAGGCCGACGACGCGCGCCAGGGCTTCCCGGCGGCGATGTCCTTCGGCGAGAGCTTGCGCGCGAGGAGCGCCCCTGCCCCGCCGAGGAACGTCCCGAGGATGGCGACGACGAGCAGCGTCCGCGCGACGCGCGAGAGGGTGAGCGCGCGGACGGCCGCGCGCCCGCCGTCCGCGCGCGCGATCGCGGCGACCGCGGCGGCGCGGAGCAGCTCGGCGGCGCGCCTCCGCTCGACGACGCCGAGCGCGGTGAGCGCCCGCGCATCCATCCCCATGGCGGCGAGCGCGTCAGCGGCGCGCTCGGGCCCCAGGGCCGCCACGAGCGGCTCTCGGAGGCGCGCCGCGACCGAGTCGCCGTCTGCGGGCCAGGCGTCCTCCAGGCTCGCGCTCGCGAACAGGAGCGCGTCCACGAACGCGCGCGCCGCGGACACGTCGCCCGCGCCGGCGCGGAGCGGGTCGACGGGATCGAGCGCCCGCGCCCCGATCTCGGCGGCGATCTCCGCCAGCCTGAGGGCCTCCTGGCGCGCGGGCGCCAGCTGGCGAACCCTCGACGAGGCCTCGCGGAGCGCGGCGCCGCGCCACAGCCACTCGAGGAATCCTCCCTCCGTCTTCGCGGCGAGGGACGACGGAGGGGGCGGCTCCCCGGGGGTTGGCGCCGACGGCGGCGGCGAGCCGGCAGGAGGCTCGGGCGGCGCGGAGGGGACGGGCTCATCGGTGGTGTGACTCATCGGACTCCCAGCGCGGCCTTGGCGGCCGCGGTCTCGGGGGACGCGTGCCCCTTCTTGAAGAGGTAGAACTCGCCCCGGCTGGCGAGGACGCCGTACGGGTTGCGCTGGAGCGCGTCCTCGAGGTTCTTGCGGGTGTTGCCGGCGAGGTTGGTCCGCCGGACGACGATGTAGTCGGCGTCGCCATGGTGGTCCCGCAGCGTGTAGGCGTTCTTCCGCGCGGAGAAATGCGCGATCTCGTTCTCGGAGGCGCTCACCGACGCCTCCCTCGGGACGAGGGCGCGGAGCGCGACGAGATCCTGGTAGCGCTGGGTCTCCTCGGCCGTCATGTGAAACTGCACGCGGCCGAAGCCGCCGACGAACGTGCGGTGCTGCAGCACCGCGCCGAACACGAAGCTGTGGCTGAGCAGCACGAGGCTCATCGCGGCGAGCGCGCCGCGGCGACGGACCGTCCCGCCATCCATCCGCGACAGCACGCCGAGCGCGAGGACGCTCGCGCCGAAGACGTACGGGATGGAGTGCGTGGTGTACTGGAACCCTATCGACAGCGTGGGGGCGTACCCGGTCGTCAGCAGCGTGAAGAAGAACCCCGGACACGCGAGGAACAACAGGAGGGGCCTGCGCGCCGGGAGGAACACCAGCGGCGCGAACAGGTGCAGCACGTACTTGACCTTGTCCTCCTTCAGCAGCGTCGAGAGGAGGTAGGTCGGGTTGATCACCATCGTGCGGACGACGCTGCCGTAGCCCCGCTCGCCCTCGGCGATGAGATCCTTGTACATGTCCGAGAACCACCACTTGCCGGCCCACGGCATGATCACGAACTTGTCGATGCCGAACCAGGCGGTGCTGGTGACCGCCAGGAGCGCGCCGAACTTCGGCCGGGCTCCCGAGAGCAAGAGCACCGTCCCGAGGAGCGCCAGCCCGACCGCGATGTCCTCGCGGATCAGGTAGAGGATGGGCAGCATCACCGCGACGAGCCGCCACCGCTCCGTCGCGGTCCCGTAGTACAGCCAGAAGTGGAAGAAGATCGCGAGCGGCAGCCAGTGAAAGTCGTAGAAGTTCGGCCCGTGCAGCGGCGCGTACATCAGGTACCCGAGCGCGACGACGACGGCGGCGAGGCGCGGCACCTGCGTCTTCGCGAACAGGTAGAGCGGCACCGCCGCGAACCCGAGGATGACCGACTGGAAGACGAGCAGCGTCTCCGCGCCCGGCCGCAGGGCGTAGATCGGCGTGAAGAAGATGAGGGCGAACTCCGCGTGCGACGCGAGGTTGTTGCCGCCGTCCGGGCCGAAGAGCACGGTCGCACGGAAGGGCCTCCCGTGGATCGCGTTGAACATCAGGTTGTCGTAGATGCCGAGGTCGAACCCGCTGGTCTGCAGCCGCCGGTGGTTGAGCAGGGTGTAGTGGCTGAAGTACGCGGCGTACGCGGCGGCGGCGAGGACGACCACGCCGAGCGGCGCCCACCGCACCACGGCCGCGCGCGTCGTCGCGGGCAGCGCGGCGAGCGGATCCGTGAGCGGGTGCGCGAGGGCCTCCGGGAGCGCCGCGAACATGCGGCGGAACGTCAGCTCCGCGCCGACGCCGACCGCGACGAGCAAGACGAGGTAGACTAGCACCTCGCTCTGCCAGATGCGCTCGTCGAACAGGAGCGGGAGCACGAACGCGAGCGACAGCGGCGAGAGCAGATCCGCGGCGCGGCGGACGGGCGCGAGCGCCCGCTCACGCCGCCACGCGACGCCCGCGAGCGCGGCGAGCACGAAGAGCGACGCCACGCCCATCGCGGCGACCATCATCGTGCTGCGCGTGACGACGGGCGCCAGGTTGCGCTGCACGAAGAGGGGCGCGGGGACCGACGCCGTGAGGAACGCGCCGAGGAGCCCGACGGACGCGCCCGAGATCCCGAGCAGCGCGAGCGACTGCCCGAGGTGCGCGAGCGACGGCCCGAGGCGCGCGAGCGAAGGCGGGGCTCCATGGGGGGCCTGCGGCTCGGCCAGGGTTCGCTCGCTCGACATGCGCGCGGGGCTCTACCATGACTTCCTGGCAGATTCGCCGTCCCGCTGGGTCCACGCGCGGAGGCCGGCGAGGGGGGCCCGGCCGCGCGACCGCGCATGCCGCTACATCCCCTTGCCGTAGATGTCGAGGTGGGCGCCCGAGACGCCACCGCGGAGCCGCAGCTCGAGGGGGAGATCGACGGGGACCTCGGGCGGGAGCGTCGCGGTCGTCTCGTTGCGGCCGTCGATGACGCCGCGCCAGAGCTCCTTGTCGCCCGACCAGAGCGCGGCGTCGAAGCGGCCCCACGTGTTGTACACGAACCTCACCTTGTGCCCGGGCGCGCGGACCTTGTCGAACGCGAGCCGGACCTCGGAGCCCGCCTCGCGGAGGTGGATGCGCATCGACGGGAACTGCGGCGGATCCTCGCCACAGTCGCCCTGCAACGGCGCGGGGCCGTAGCCGAGGAAGCTCTCGACGGACGCGCCGTCGCAGAAGTACGCGCCCATCGGCAGCGCGCTCACGCAGGACACCGGCCCGCCCGAGGCCTTCTTCAGGGAGACGCGCAGGCCCATCCCCTCGAGCGGCGGCGCGAGGAGGTGGCGCGTCCCTCGCCGACCGACGGCGACGTACCCGACGAGCAGCACCACGGCGGCGCCGGCGGCGAGGCGCGCGGGCGTGACCCTCGCGGTGAGTTCGCCGAGCCTCTCGCGCGCCCGATCCAGCGACGAGGTGAGGAGCGCGCCGAGGCGGCGGCGCCGCGCGCCCTTCCCGAGCGCGATCACACCCGCGAGCGCGAACGCGGACAGCGCCATGCCGCGGAGGGCCCCGGGCATCACGCCGGTGCAGGCGATGACCACGTGCCCGTTCTTCACGCGGAGGCCGATCTGCTCCTGCTTCGGCAGCGCCCCCGCGTGGGGCGGGACGGCGGTGATGGGCACCGCCGCGCCGGCGACCGTGGCCTTCCACCGAGGGAACCACGCGCAGCGAACCTGGACGTCGGCGCCCTCGGCGGGGGCGCCCTCCACGTCGAAGCGGATCTCGTCTCCGACGAGCGCGAGGCCCTTGATGGTGACGCCGGCGGGCGCGACGACGAAGCGATCGTCGTACTTCGGAACCTCCCACACGACGTACGGCCCGGACGAGAACACCTTGGTCATCCCTGCCCACGGCGCGGTGCCGTGGTCCGTCACGGAATAGCGGATGTTCCAGTCGTGGAAGCCCTGCTCGGAGATCTCGCGCGGCCTGATCCCCAGGAACGCGGCGCTCATCGCGATGAACTCGACGACCGGCACGCCGGTGAGGTCTCCTTCCGTCCACGCCGCGTGCTTCATGCGGTTCCAGTGGATGCTCGTGCGCCAAGGCGTCCCGCTCGGGTCGGCCTGCCGCTTCTGGCGCAGGTAGTCGAACGCCCTCAGGTAGTCGGGATCGGTGTGCGAGCGCGCCGGCCTCGGCCCCTGCGGGATCTGCTCGACGAGCTTCCCGTTGGTGACCGCGAAGCCGTTCACGACGGCGCGCGTGGGCCCCATGAGCACCAGCAAGAGGAGGATCGCGCGCCCCACCACCCGCGACGGCAACAGCGATCCCGCGCGCGCGAGGTGGCGCGTCATGTGCCCGACGACGTAGGCCATCGCCGGCACGATCGCGCACTTCAGGACCGTGAGCATGCGCCGCTGCTGCCCGTCGAGGAACGCAGGCACCCACACGACGAGGCGCGACTGCACAGTGAAGGGCGTGAGCGCGAGCAAGAAGAAGACGAGCGCCCACATCCCGCCGGCGACCAGCGCCACGCGCCCCGACGTCACCATCGCGAACACGCCGAGCACGCCGACACCGATCCACGCGCCGAAGCTCGAGTGGGGCATGTCACCGCGCAGCAGCCCGGCGCCCAGGACCTTGTAGGACTCGCCAGGGATGGCGTACCGGAACCCCAGCTCGCGGAGGTTCTTCGTGTACGGCACGACCCAGAAGCTCGCGAGCACGATCCCGAGCACCGAGGCGAGCAGGGCGTACCAGCTGCGAGACTTGCGCTCCTGCGACGCGAGCAGCGAGACGGCGAGCGAGGCCGCCGCGGCGACCGCGAAGAGGATGCCGAGCGGGTGCGCGAACGCGGCCAGCGCGAAGAGCCCGACGCACGCGAGGAACCGTGGGGTGGTGTGCCGCCTGACGAGGTCGATCTGCGCCGCGGCGGCGAACATCGCCACGCTGAGCGCGACGTTGTTGTGGATCATCCCCCAGTAGATCATGCCGTTCCAGACGCCGTCCCACACGTCGTCCCCGACCTCGAACAGCATCAACAGCGCGACGAACGCGGACGGGAGCGGCCCCGCGAACCGGCGCGAGAGGTGGTACGTCGCGACGCCGCGGAACCACCACGTCCAGATGCACATCACCGTGTACACCATCGGGAACGGCATCGACTTCGGCAGCACCACGTAGAACGCGGTGGAGACGAGGTTCGCGAAGATCGGGTAGAGATCGACGAGCGAGTCTCCACCCTGCACGGCGTGCGTGAAGTACCGGAGCTTCCCCGACAGGAGCGATTTCGCGAACAGCTCCGCCCGCACGATCATGATCTGATGATCGCCGGTGTCGATCGGGATGCGCTTCGTCAGCGTGAACCCGAGGACGGACCAGGCGAGCACGCCGAACGCGAGCGACACGACGACCGGCTCCGTCCAGCGGACGAAGCGATCGCCCCCGCCGGCGCGCGAGCGCGCGACCGCCCGCGTGACGACCGGCACGGCGATGGAGAGCGCGAGGAACGGCGGGACGAGCGAGAGGACCAGATCCAGGCCCGACAGGACCTTCGCCGCGCCCCAGACCGCCACCCAGACGAGGAGCCAGTGACCCAGCGTGAGGCCCCGCCCGTCGGTGCCTCGAAACGAGAGCGCAGCGCGGAGCGCGCCGATGAAGCGAGGCTCGGGCCGAGGGTCCATGCGCGGCCGCCCTTACTCCCTCGTCCTCGGGGAGCCAACGGGGATACCGCGGCGCGGAGAGAGGCCAGGGGTGGAGGGCGAGGCGGCTGGAGCGCGCGCGGGGTACGCCCGGGTCCGGGTCGCGGTGGGCGCGCCACTCGGCCTGACAGGCGCGGGCCGCCCCGCGGCCAGGGCGGCCTGAGGGCGACAGATCGCGACGAGGGGCCGGCCCAGAACTAACAAATTTGTACAAATGCACGTGAGCGGCTCACAGAACCCCTGCTGGCACTGCTCGCAGCAGGACTTGCAGATGCTCCCCACGCAGATCAACCCCTCGCCGCAGGCGTCGGGTCCCCCGCACTCCACCGATTGCCCGCAGTTGTCGGTGGCGAAGCCGCACTGCTTGCCGATGCACGCCTTCCCGTCGCTCACGCAGACGCACTGCCCGTTCTGACACTGCTTCCCGATCGGGCAGGCGCCGCCGCAGGCCACCGTCACGCCGCAGCTGTCGGTCACCGTGCCGCACGCGGCGTTGGCGCACGGGTTGCTGGCCGGCGTGCAGCCGCAGACTCCGGCGACCCCGCCTCCGCCGCAGGTCTGCGGCGCGACGCAGGTGTCCGTGTGGGTGATCTGCCCCGTCGCGGGGGCGCAGGAGTCCTTGGTGCACGCCTTGCCGTCGTCGACGGAGACGGGCGTGTGGACGGGCCCCGCCTTCGCGTCGCAGGTGTCCGTGGTGCAGAGATCGCCGTCGCTGAGCGGGGGCGGCGTGCCCGGCTTGCACGTCCCGTCGACGGCGCAGGTCTCCTCGCCGTCGCAGGCGTTGTCGTTCGAGCAGCTGGTGCTGACCACCACGGGGTCGTGCTGGCAGGTGTTCGCCACGCAGGCGTCGGTCGTGCACGGGTTGCCGTCACCGCACTGCGCGTCGGTCGAGCAGCCCTGGCAGCCCGGGATGGCGATGTGCTGCACGCCGCCCGCCGTCGTGCACTTGTCGTCGGTGCACGGGTTGCCGTCGTCGACGACGACGGGATCGTGTCGCACGCCGGTCTTCGGCTCGCACCTGTCGTCGGTGCACGGGTTGCCGTCGTCGACCGCGACCGGCGTGTGCGAGAGCTCGCCCGTCTTGGGGTTGCAGGCGTCCTTGGTGCAGAGATCACCGTCGGACGCATCGCGCGGCGTGTGCTTGATGCCCGTCGCGGGATCGCAGGCGTCGTCGGTGCACAGATCGCCGTCCTCCGTCGCCACGGGCACGTGCGTGACGCCGGCGCCGGGCTCGCACGTGTCGACCGTGCAGGCGTCGCCGTCGTCGACCTTGGGGGGCGCGCCCGGGACGCACTTGCCCTTCGCGTCGCAGCGCTCGACGCCGTCGCACGCGTTGGTGTTGCCGCACGGGGTGTCGGCCGGCGCCGGGGTGATGGCGCACTTGCCCCCTGGCCCACACCTGTCGACCGTGCAGGGGCTGCCGTCGTTGCAGTCCGCGTCCTTCGCGCAGCCCGCGCAGTTCGCGATGGGGACGTGGTGGAGCCCGGTCTTGTCGCAGCTGTCGGTCGTGCAGGGATCGCCGTCGCCCGGATCGACCGGGACGTGCTGCGCTCCGCCGCCGTTCTTGTCGCACGAGTCGATCGTGCACGGATCGCCGTCGTCGACGGAGACAGGCTTGTGCGTGACAGCTCCGGTCGCCTTGTCGCACGCGTCGACGGTGCACGCGTCGTTGTCGTCGATGACGACTGGCTGGTGGGTGACGCCGCCCGTGGCGGCGTTGCAGGTGTCGACCGTGCACTTGTCGCCGTCGTCGGTGACGATGGGGACGCCCTTCGCGCACGTGCCGCCGGCGTCGCAGGTCTCCTCGCCGTCGCACTTGTTGGCGTCCGAGCAGGACGTGCCCTTCGGCGCGGAGACGCTGACGCACTTCCCCTCGGCCGAGCAGCCGTCGAGCGTGCAGGGGTTCTTGTCGTCGCAGTCCGAGGCCTTCGCGCAGACGCCCCCGCCCGCCGCGCCGCCCTGCGAGGCGCCCCCCTGCCCCGCGGCCCCCGCGGCGCTCGTGCCTCCGGCGCCCCCGAGGCCCGCCTTCCCTCCGCCGCCAGCCGCTCCTGCGGCGGCGCCGCCCGCCGTGGTCGACTCGAAGGAGTCCCCCGATCCGCAGGCGAGGAGGGACGTCGAACCGAGCAACAGAGTCAGGGCGAAGATACGGCGCATCCCGCTACCGTACCGAGGGGGACGCCGCGAGGGAAGGCTCCGCGCCTGACAGCGTGTCGAGCGCGCGGCGGACGGACCGGAGCTCGAGGAGCACGTCGCCGTACGAGTCCGACAGCTCTCGCAGCACCGACAGCGCCCGGTGCGCCTCCACGCTCGACAGCGAGTCGACGCCCGCGCCGAGCCGCGCGAGCGCGCCGAGCTCGAGCAGGGAGCGCTCCACGCCGCGCAGCCGCTCGCGCGCCGCGTCGAGGTCGTCGCGCCGTCGGTGACCGGCGTCCGCCGCGGGCGGGTGGAGCTCCCCGAGGCGCGCGCCCGCCTGCGCCGCGTACTCGGCGAGCGCCGCGCGGTGCGCGTCGGTGAACTGCCGCGGCACGACGTCCATCACGCAGAAGCTCCCGAGCACCTGGCCTCGAAACCGCACCGGCGCGCCGAGGTACGCGCGCACCCCGTACCGCTCGACGAGCTGCTGGGGCACGCGCGGATCGACGCGCGCGTCGGCGACCTCGAACGGCGCCTCGTCGCGGACGACGAACTGGCAGAACGAGCTGCAGCGCGACGTCGCCCGCGACAGCGCGATCTCCGGGGGCAGCCCCGTGTGCGAGTGGAACCACTGCACCCTGCCGGCGACGAGGCTGAGCAGCGCGATGGGTGTGCCCACCGTCGTCGCGGCGGCGCGGACCAGCGCCTGCATGACCTCGTCGTCTCTCCCCTCGAGCAGCGCGCCCTCGAGCGCGCCCAGCCTCCCCGCGTCGTCCAGCCCCGCCATGCCCCGCAGCGTACGCGGCTCGCGACGGGTCGCAACGCGTAACCCGACGCCGACGCTGGGGAGCTCCGGTCCCGGGCGGACGACGACGCGCGCCGTCAAGAAGCCGTCACCGTCGACGATCACGCGCGTCGGCGCGGGGAACCTCACCTCGAGCGCCTCGACGAGCGCGTCGAGCGCCGCCGCCGCGCCGAGCGATCTCCCGAGCAGCGTGCGCGGCGCGGCGAGCGCGAGCGCCGTCGGAGACGAGGTCGACGCCACCGCGTGCACGCGATCGAGCCGCTCGCCCGCGCGGTACGTCACCTTCACGCCGAGCCCGACGTCGCGGAGCGCGGACGCGACGACGAGCGAGTACGAAGCGCCGGGCAGCTCGCGCCCGTCCGCCCGGATCGTCGCCGGCACGCGCGCGAGCACGCGCCTTGCGGTGCGCAGGCCGAGCGGCGCGCCCAGCGCGACCTGGAGCGCCACGGTCGTCGCCGCGCCGAGGCCGCGCGCGCCGGCGTCGTACTCCTCGAAGTAGCCCGAGACGAGGCCCGCGCCGAACGTGAAGCCGACGAGCCGCGGCGCGCCGTCGCGCTCGACCGCGATCGTCGCGCGCCTCGTGAGCGCCGTCGACGTGAGCGCCCGCTGCACCTCCTCGAGCACGCGCCCGCGGCTGCCGAGCGCGCGCGCCGCGGTGCCGATCGTCCCCGCCGCGACGAGAGCGACCTCGGGCAGCGGACCAGAGAGAGAGAGGCGCGAGAGCCCCGCCAGGTGCGAGCCGTCCCCGCCCACCAGCACCACGCGAGAGGGAGGCGGGGCCTCGAGGCACGCGTCGAGCTCGTCGAGGCTCGACGTCGTGACGACGCGCGCAGGCAGCCGCGAGAGCGCGTCGACCAGCGACGGGTCACGTGCGACGCGGCGCGCGCGGAGGTTGACGACGACGAGCGGGGGCAAGCGGGGCGCCCTCTCCCACGACGGCGATCTCTCACCAAGCCTCGGCGCGGTTTCCTGGTACACTCGGGCGCGATTTGCGCGCGTCCACCTTCTGCTTCCTCACCCTCGCGGCGGCGGCGTGCGCGTCCGGCGCGGGCGACGAGGCGCCGGACGTCATCAGCGGCGGGACGGCAGGCGCGACGGCGACAGCGGGCGCTGGCGGAGACGGCGGCGAGGGCGGCGAGGGCGGCGCGTCGTTGCCGGACGGCGGCGCCTTCCCCGACGCGGCCTCGGGCGTGGACGGCGCGGCCTTCCCGGACGCGGCCTCGGCCGGCGCGCCGGGCACCGGCGGCGCGGGTGGGCAGAGCGGCGGCGAAGGAGGACAGAGCGCCGCGGGCGAGGCCGGGCAGGCGCAGGCGGGCGCGCCGAGCGGGCCGTGCGCGGGGCTCGCGGACGGGGCCGTCTGCGCGCCGACCTCCTCTCCGTGCAAGGACCCCGGCGTGTGCGCGGGCGGCGCGTGCACCGCCATCACGAACAAAGCCAACGGTACGGTTTGTGACGATCCCAAGTCGCCGTGCCAGACCCCTGGCGTCTGCTCCTCGGGCGCGTGCGGCGCGCCGAAGGACAAGCCCGACGAGACCGTGCCGGACAGCAGCAAGCCGTACACCCGCTGCTGCGGCGGCGTCGCGACGAACGTCACCACCTCCTCGCGGTGCGGCTCGTGCAGCATCAAGTGCAACGGCTCGAACGGCGAGTCGTGCGAGGCCCGCTCGAGCGCGGGGCAGACGCACTACTACTGCGCCGGCTGCGTCGCGTCGGCGGCGTGCTGGTCGGGCTGCTGCAGCACGTCGTACGCGGCCACGAAGAACGTCTGCGCGGCCAGCGACTGCAAGGGCGGCTGCACGTCGAAGTGCCCGAGCGGCACCCACTGCAAGGACGGCACGTCGTACATGATGTCCAACTGGTGCGAGCCCAACTGAAGAGGTGTCCAGGCTCGCGGCTGCACCGGGCGATGCGTCGGCCCAGGGCTCACTCCGCTCACTCGGGGGCCTTGTCGCAGCCGTACACCACGTCGACGACGCCGATCTTCCCAGCCTTCAGCTGGTCGCAGTACCCGCCGTACACTGTCACCTGGTGCTTCGCGGAGTCGTAGTCCCAGCCCATCGCGTGCGCGGGGTCGCGCGGGACCTTCGCCTTGTCGAAGAACACGTACAGCTGGCTCGCGTCCGGGGGCGGAGGGTCGAGCGAGAACACGCAGCCGGTCGCCTTGCCGGCGATGGCCGAGAGCGCGGCCGCGAGCGAGGCGTCGTCCTCGGCCTTGTAGAACATCGGCGAGGTCGCGGCCGCGGGGACGCCGCCGGCCTTCGCGAACGCGTCGAGCTGCGCCTCGTTCACCGCGTCGCCGAAGCCGACCACGAACACGGCGATGCCGGCGGCCTTCATGTTGGTGATGATCTTCTCGGCCCCCGCCGCGCCGCCGGCGACGTTGCACCCCGTGCTCTGCGCGCCGTCCGTGAGCAGGAGCGCGTAGGGAGGGTGGGCCGGATCGAACAGGCCGGGCTCCTTGTTCGACTGCAGGATGCCGGTGTCGATGGACGTCGAGCAGGGGCCGTCGGGGTAGTTGACGTCGGTCGTCACGAGCGACGCCTGGAGCAGCGAGGAGATCGCGGCGCTCGTCGAGTCGCCGATCGGCACGAGGATGGACGACTCCTGCGTGCACTTGTCACCCTGCCGGTCGGGGAACATCGTCAGGCCGAAGCGGATCTGCGCGTCGAACTGCTTCGTCATCGCGGACAGCGCGGCGACCGCCATCTCCCACTTGGTCTTGCCGTTGGCGAGCTTCTTCAGCATCGAGCACGAGCGGTCGACCACCATGAGCAGGTTCGACGGCACCTCGGACGCCGCGATCTTCTTCGCGCCGCAGCCGCCGCCGGGCACGCACGCGTGGGTCGCCGCGTCGCACACCGTGCCGGGCGCCGTGCAGTCTCCGTCCGCCGCGCAGCTCCCCTTCGCGATGCAGGCGCCGGTGACGCTGCACGCTTGATCGGCCCCGCAGGGCGCCGCGCAGCCGAGCTTCGCGCCTGCCTGACCGCTGGTCCCCGCGGCGCCGGCGCCGGGAGCGCCGCCCGCGGGAGCCCCCGCGCCGCCTGCGCTCCCGCCGGCGGAGGCGCCCGCCGCGCCGTCGGGGGAGGTGTCGATGTCGCTCGCCGAGCCGCAGGCCACGCCCCAGAGCCCCGCCATCACCAGCAGCGAAGCCGCGCGCGCTCGTACCCCGAACATCGTGGGTCGACGCTATCACGCAACGATGATCGCGCGCGGCCGGTCGACGATCGCCCTCGCGCAGGCTCGATCCGCGCTACCGTCCCCGCATGTCCAGGCGCGTGGAGACGGATCCGGCCGCGCGCGGCGTCGCCACCGCACACGCGACGGAGATCGTCGCCGTCGCGGGGACGCGCGCGACGGTCGCCCCGCTGGTCGACGCGCTCCGCAGGGTCGGGCCGCGGGTGTTCGGCTGCTCGATCGAGGACGCCCGCGCGCGCGCCTCCGCGCTGCTCGCGCGGATCGCCGGGGGCGTCCTGGTCATGGGGGAGGACGTCCCGCCCGCCGACGGGGCGCCCCTCGTCGAGGCCGCGGTGCAGGCGGGCGCAGGCGTCGTCTGGTGCGCCGCGGCGCCTCCATCGCCCCTGCCCCCGGAGGTGGTGCGGGCGTCCGCGCGCGCTCTCTCGCCGGCCTTCTCCGGGCTGCTCACGGCGGCGCGCGGCGGCGGCGACGGCGCGCTCGCGCGGCTCTCGGTGAGGTGCCCCGCCGGCAGGCGCCAGCCGCGCCCGGCCTCGGTGCGCACGCCCTTCTTCGACGGCGCGCGCCAGCGCCTGGAGCTCACCGAGGAGGAGCAAGAGCGCCTAGCCGCGCTCGCAGCTGACGCGTTCTGCCTCGCCGACGTGGTGGTGCCGGGGGCGGCGCGCGCGCTCGAGGTGACGGAGCTGGTCGCGGCGCCGGGGGCCGACAGGCTGGTCGCGCACGCGCGGGTGGGCGACGTGTTCCTCGACGTCGAGCTCGATCTGGAGCAGGCGGGCGAGGGGCCGCTGGAGCTCGAGGCGACGCTCGCGCGGAGCGCCGTCGTGTGCAGGTTCACCGCGGCGGGGGCGTCGCTCTCCCGCGTCGCCGCGCTGTCACGCGGAGAGCTCCCGCAGGCGACCGAGCCCGCCGCGCCGCGCGCCCTGCGCCACGCGCTCGCGGTGCGCGCGGATCCCGCGACGTCGCCGGCCTCCTCCGGGGCCGAGGCGCGCGCGCTCGCGGAGGCGCGGAGGGCGATCGCGGGGTACCGCGCGCGCGTCGAGGCGCGCCCGGTGGAGCTCGTCCTCGTGCACGTGCCGCGGTTCCGCAACGTGCAGGACGAGCTGGAGCTGCCGTCGCTCGCGGCGGGGAGGCTCGCGGCGTTCGCGCGGGGGCATGGGTTCCGGGTCGCGGTCGTCGATCTCGAGGCGCTGTTCGGGCACGAGGAGCTGTCCTGCTTCGCCGACGACGCGCGCGTCGACGCGTGGCTCGCGGGCGCCGACGACCCGCAGCTCTCCGCGCGCGTCGAGCGCCTCGGCGCCGCGATCGACGCGCCCGTCCGCGCGCTCGAGGCTCGGGGCGCGCGCGGCCTCGTCGGCCTGTCGATCGTCGACTATTTCGGCCATTTTCAGGCGAACCTGGCCTCGTGCCTCGCGCGCCGGGTGAAGTCGACGAGCGCGTGCGCCACCGTGCTCGGGGGAGAGCGCGATCAGGTCGACGGCGACCGCGCGCTCGGCGCCCCCGGCGCGTTCGACTACGTCGTCGACGGCGACGGAGAGGCGGCGCTCCTCGGGCTGTTGCACCTCGTCGGGTACGGCGATCGCCCCGCGTCGACCATCCCGGGCGTGTGGTCGCGCGGCTCCGCGGGCCTCGTGAAGAACAAGCTCCTGCGCTCTCACCTCAACGCGATGCCGCGGCCTGACTTCGACGACGTCGACCTCGCGCGCTACCGCCGCGCGCCGCCGCCCGCGCTCGTCGCGCGGCTCCGCGCGGACGGGCTCGTCGACGACGAGGCGGTCGAGCCGTTCGCGTACCTGCCGTACGCGTTCGTGAAGGGCTGCACGGCGAAATGCGAGTTCTGCAGCGCGAAGGAGTGGCTCGACGTGCAGTCGCCCGAGAAGACCGCGGACGAGCTGCAGGCGCTCGCCGCGCGCCACGGCGTCCGCGACTTCGTCCTCCTCGACAACCTCGTCAACGTGAGCCCCAGGCTGCTCGAGCGCCTGTGCCGCCGCCTCATCGACGACCGCGCCGGCCTGCAGTGGACGGACTCGTGCCGCCCGACGGGCATCTCGCGCGAGCTCGCCGCGGCGATGCGCGAGTCCGGGTGCCTGCTGCTCAACTACGGGGCCGAGTCGGGGAGCGACAAGATCCTCACGCTGATGAAGAAGGGCCTCTCGTCGCGCGACATCGTCGAGACGCTCCAGGCGACGCACGCGGCGGGGATCATCAACCGCGTGAACTTCATCGCCGGGTACTTCCACGAGACCCCCGACGACGTGGATCTGACGATCCGCCTGGTCGAGTCGCTGTCCGCCGAGATCGACGTCATCGGCTGCTTCCAGGGGTTCTATCTCTTCCCCGGGATGGGCGTCGACGAGGCGGAGGCAGGCGTCCGCGTGCGCCCCGGCCTCGACCGGCTGCGCTCGGGGCAGACGACGCTCGCGTACGACGAGATCGGCGGGCTGCCGTGGGAGGAGAAGCGCGACGTCATCGACAGCTCGCGCGCGCGCATCCTCTCGGCGATGGAGGGCGCGGGCATCCGCACGCTCGACAAGATCAACGAGCACGGCCTGTTCTGGATGAGCCGGCGCTTCGACAAGGCGACGGTCAAGCGCTACCTGCTCGACGCGCCCCCCTCGCCCGCCGCGCCTCGCCCCAACCAGGCGCCGCTGCCGCCGGGCGGTCAGCGCGGGCGCGTCGAGCTCGGCTGACGACGCGGATCAACCGAACGGCAGGAGCGCGCCCACCTCCTCGCCGTCGAGCTCGACGCCTCGACCGACGAGGCGCAGCAGGCCGCCGGGGGGGAGCCACGCGCCGAGCTTCGCGCGCGCGACGCCGGCCTCGACGGAGCCGTCGTCGCGGACGAGCGCGGCTCGCTCGTAGGCGAGCTCGTCCCCGCGCGCGCGGGCGCCCTCGAGCACGATCGATCTCGCCTCGTCGAGGTACAGGACCGCGCGCGAGAGCGACGCGAGGAGCGACGAGGCGACGCCGGCGTCGAGCGCGTCGAGCACGCC
This sequence comes from Polyangiaceae bacterium, assembly GCA_020849655.1. Taxonomy (GTDB): domain Bacteria; phylum Myxococcota_A; class Polyangia; order Polyangiales; family Polyangiaceae; genus JADLFU01. Next base: position 22,568 of record JADLFU010000028.1, read on the forward strand.
CTCCGCCCGCGCGACGGCGAGGCGGCACGAGAACGTGCACGGCGTGAACGGCACGACCCTGCGGAGCACGACGTTCAGCGGCGGGGCGAAGGACGCGGAGAGCGCGCGCGTGCGTCGCTCGGTGATCCAGACGAGCGCCGCGTTGTCGCCGCGCGCGGCGAGCGCCTCGAACGCGGCGACGCAACACGGCGGGTACCCGAGCAGCGCCCCCAGCTCGCGCGCGTGCGCGGACGATCCCCGCTCCCAGAGCGCCGCGGCGCGCTCGGCGTCCGCGCGCGATGCCGACAGGAACACGTGCGTCGAGTCGCGGCCCTCGCCGTACCTCCGCGCGCCCGTCGCGGGGTCGATGGCGACGGCCTCCGCGCGCGTCGCGGCGTGCGCGCCCGGGTGACGCGCGAGCAGCCGGGCGGCCTCGTCCGCGGGCTTGACCAGGTAGAGGACGGGCTTGTGCCCGGCGGTGAACGCGAGCTCCTCGAGATCGCCCGGGACCCCGAGGGTCGGATCGTCGACCGGCAGCGCGGCGGCGCTCGCCGCGCGCCGCTCCAGCCACGCGCCGAAGGGCGCGGCCGGGCCGCCGAGCTGCGCGCGCGACCGCCCGCGCGGCGCCGCGCGACGGTACCCGGAGGCGTCGTCGTGCTCGTAGAGCAGCGCGCCGAAGGTCGCCGCGCGATGCGCGAGCTCCTCGAGCCAGTCCGCGCGGATCGCGCCGCGCCGCACGACGACGCGCGGACACCCGCGCTCCATCGCGGCGCTCGCGCGAAAGAGCGCCTCCTCCCCGCGCGCGGCGACGCCCACGGCGCGGGGCGCCTCCGCGAGCAGGGCGTCGAGATCTCCGTCCACGCCCTCGCGCGCGAAGTCGCCGACCAACTCGCCGTGCAGCGCGCCGAGCGCCACCGCTCGCGGCCGCGCGGGTTCGGGGGGAGACACCGCGCGAGCCTATTTTTTTCGAGCGACCGAGGCAACACCGCCCGCGACTCGGCTACGGTGGGCGCGACCGAGTGAAGCGATCCCTCCCGCTCCATCGACCCGACGATCCGCTCCCCGCGCCGCTCGGGGAGGCGTGCCTGCCGTTCGCCGTGCTCAGCCTGCACAGCCACGACGGCCGATCGTTCCTCGACGACGTCGCGTCGCACCACCTCGCCGGCGATCTGCGCGCGCTCGGGCTGCCGGGCGACCTCGTCGTCGCGCACCTGCCGCCCGGCGACCTCGAGGCGTCGTGGCGCGAGCTCGTGACGGCGCTCGCGCCGTACCGCACCGTGCTCTACGAGCGCGTGTGGAGCGCGGACCTCCCCGCGCGGCTGCGCCGAGATCTGCCGGGCGTCACGATCGTGCAGGTGCGGGGCGAGCACCCGATGGAGGGCGCCGTCGCGGATCACGTGTTCGGCCCCGAGCGCGACCGCGTGCTCTCGTCGATGCTCGCGCTCGCCGGGCGCCCCGCCGCGCCCGCGCCGCGCGGGTACGCGCCCGTCGTCCGCCCCGTCGTCGCGACGCCGCGGCACCCGGGCGGGCCGCCGTCGTTCCCGATCGTCGGCAACCTCGGGTGCCCCCACGGCGACGACGCCCGCGCGAACCCGCTGTACGAGGGCGTGGCGCTGCCCGAGGGGATGGGCCGAGGCTGCTCGTTCTGCACGACGGGCAACCACTACGAGCACCGCTCACGCGAGCTCGCGGTCGAGCACGCGCTCGTGCAGCTGCGCTACCTGCGCGCGAACGCGCCCGAGATCGACACGCTCGTCCTGCGCGATCAGAGCCCGTTCTACTACCTGACCGAGCTCGTCGAGGCGGCGGCGGCCGAGGGGCTCGGGGCGTTCTCGCTGCTGCTCGAGTCGCGCGCCGACTGGTTCCTGCAGAGCGAGGCGCGGTTCGTGCGCGCGCTCGTGGCGGCGGGGCGCGCGGGCATCCGCCTGTGTCCCTTCCTCGTCGGCGTCGAGAGCTTCTCGCAGCCCGAGCTCGACAGGTTCAACAAGGCGATGGACGCCGAGACCAACGCGCGGTTCTTGGAGCGGCTCTGGGCGTGGCGCGACGAGCACGCGCCGGCGCTCGATCTGTCGCACGCGGCGTTCGGGTTCATCCTCTTCACCCCGTGGACGACGCTCGACGATCTCCGCGCGAACCTGGCCGGCGTGCGGCGCACGCGCCTCTCCGAGCTGCGAGGCCACCTGCTCCTGTCGCGCGCGCGCCTCTACCCGGACACCGCGCTCTACTACCTCGCCGAGCGCGACGGGCTGCTCGCCGAGCGGTTCCGCTCCGAGGCCGAGGACAGCAGCGCTAGGTATGGGTACCTACCCGCGGCGCCGTGGAGGTTCCGGGATCCGCGCGTCGCCCGCGTGGCCGACCTCGGGGCGGCGCTCCTCGCGCGAGATCCCTCGGGCGACGAGCCCGCGATGCTCGAGGCGCTGATCGAGCTGTGCGCTGGCGCGGGCGATCCCGCGGCGGTGACGATCGACGACGCCGCAGCGAGGCTCGCGCCCGCGCGCGCGACGCCCGAGCCCGCGCGCGTGCACGACGCGCTGCTCACCGCGGTGCACGAGGCCAGGAGCGGGAGGTGGGCGAGCGCGCGAGCGCGGGTGCGGCGGGCCGTCGACCGCGCGCCCGACGACGCGTCGGTGCGCGTGATCGCGGGGATCGTCTCGTTCGTCGCGCGCGACCACGCGGGTGCGCTCCTGCACCTGCGGGAGGCCACGCGCCTGTCGCCTGCGCTCACGCCCCGCGTGGCGCCGATGATCGCGGAGCGCGCGGCGCGGCTCGGGTGGGACCGCGACCGGGAGGCTGCGCTCCGCGCGTGGGTCGCGGCCGCGCCCTCCGATCCGCGCGCCCACGTCGCCGCCGCGCGCCTGTACCTCTCGCGCCGGGCGTGGAGCGACGCGCTTCCGCTCCTCGAGCGGGCGTCCGAGCTCTCGGGCGCGCCGGGCGAGCTCGCGGTGGAGCGCGCGTCCGTGCTCGTCGAGCTCGGCCGCCACGCCGAGGTGGCCCCGCTGCTCCGCGACGCTCGCCCGAGGGCTCCTGGCGGCGCGCTCGCGTTCGAGCTGGAGGCCGCGCACACGCTCCGACGGGCGGGCGATTTCGAGGGCGCTCACGCGAGGCTCGTCGGCGCGCACGCGCTCGATCCGTCGTCGACCGCGGCCGTCGTCGGGCTCGCGGAGCTCGCGCTCTGGCGGGGCGATCACGAGGCCGCCCACGCCGAGCACGCGCCCGCGCTCGCGCGCCGCGACGAGCCCGCAGCCCTGAGGTGCCTCGGGGCGCTGGACCTCGCGCGCGGGGAGATCGCGCGCGGCGAGGCGCGCCTGCGCCACGCGCTCACCCTGGACGGAGGCGACGCGGAGACCCTCTGCTGGCTCGGAGAGCTCGCGATCGAGCGCGGGGATCACCGTGAGGCCGACGCGCAGCTGCAGGCGGCGGTGGCGGCGTCCGGCGGCGCGTCGTTCGCCCCGCTGCTGCTGCGGGCGCTCTCGACCGTCACCGAGGTGGCCGCGACGCAGCCTGGCGCGCGCTGCGCGTTCGCCAACTTCCAGGAGGTGGCCGCGACGGTCGAGCGGCTCGTCCCCGGCGCGCGGGCGACGCTGGTCGAGGGCGAGGCGTCGCCGTGCCGCGACGTCCTCCGCGCCGCGCGCGCGGCGCTCGGCGGCAACCTGTCGGCGCTCTCCACCCGCGTCGTCGACGGCGCCCTCGAGCTCGTCCCGCACGCGCCTGGTCCGCGCCTCGCGTCGCGCCGAGCGCTGCAGCTGATGCGGCTCCGCGGGCTCGACGCGACCCGCGACGAGCTACGGGCGGTGGCGGCGACCTACCCGGAGAGCTCCCTCCCCCTCTGTCACCTCGGCGAGGCGGAGCTGTGGGCGGGGGAGCTCGACGCCGCGCGGGCGACGCTCACCCGCACGCTGGAGATCTCCGCCGCCACGCGGTGGGCGTGGATCGGCCTCACCGCCGTGGAGGCGCTCGCGGGAGATCCGGCGCGCGCGCTCGAGGTGTCCGACCGCGGCGTCGCGGCGATGTGGGGCACCGTCGGGCCCGCCGTGCACGTGCACCGCGGCGAGGCGCTGTGGCTCTGTGGCCGGGGCGAGGAGGCCGAGGTCGAGCTCGAGCGCGCCCTCTCGCTGCACCCGCACCGCGTCTCGGCCCGCCTGCTGCTCGCGCTCACGCGGCTCGCGCTCGGGCGCGACGACGAGGCCTGCCGCGACGCGCGGGCGCTCCGGGACGCGGCGCCCGGGCTGATGTCCGACGCCGCGGACGCCGCGCGCGTCGAGCTCTGGCGCGACGACGACGCGCTCCCTCCTAGGGGCGAGCTCATCAAGGTGCTGACGCACGCGCGCGCGATGATGCGCGGCAACCGCTCCGCGTCGTCGATCACGTACACCACGCCCGGCGGGACCCTGCGCGGGTGCGACGTCGGCGCGCGCGGCGACGCGCACGACGGCGACGCGGGCGCGCTCTCGCAGGCCGAGCGGCTCGCGCGGGCGGCGCTCGGACGCTCCGATCAGTCGGGCGCGCGACCGAGCGCGAGGTAGCCCTCGCGGAGCCGCTTCGAGTACGTCCGATCGACCTGCATCGGATCGAGCTTCAGCACCTTCGCGAGCTCGCGCACGAAGCCGCGGGCGTAGACGGGCGCGGGGAGGTCTTCCCACCTCTCCTCCTCGAGCGCCGACAGGTGGCCCGCGGCGATCTTGGTCATGCGCGCGATCTCGGCGAGCTCGAGCCCCTGGCTCTCGCGCACGCGCCGCAGGAAGCTCCCGGTGAACTCGGTCGTCGTGTGGATCTCGCGCTGCACCTCGGCGATCAGCTGCAGGTCCTCCGGTGACGGCGCGCGGCGGCTCTCCCTCGGGTGCGTGTCGTCCTCGAGGTCGGGGAACGTCGACAGATCGTACGCGCGGCGGCGGTTCGGCTCGAGCAAGGTGTCGTGGGCCTCTTGCAGCCGCGCCTGCTCCGCGCGCAGCCCGGCCTCGTCGAGGATCGACACGAGCGGCAGGCTGTGAACCCCGAACAGCTCGCGCTGTCGCTTGAACGCGCGGCGCACCTCCTCGTCGCTCGCCCCGCGCGACAGGCCGAGCAGCTCGTAAAGGTTAGGTTTGTTCTGTCGGCCCACGCCAGGCGGCGGCAGCGACGCGCGCCCCTCGAGCGTGGCGGTGATGGCGACCACCCTCCGAGCGACGCGCTCGATCAGGCGCGCGCCCTTCGACGTCGGGCTGTCGACGAGCAGCGGCCGACGACGGCGGACCGTGAGCCACACCGCGTCGTCCTGCTCGACGTGCCCCACGTACTCGAGATCCACGCCGAGGAACCGCGCCGCGATCGCCTGCATCGACGGGCCGAGATCGAGATCGGAGCGCACGCGCGTGCCGTTGACGACGAGCCGCGGCGTGAGCCTCGAGAGCTCGCCGGCCGCGAGCTCCGCGAGCGCAGGATCGGTGCGCTCGAGCGCCTCGATGACCTCGGGCGGGCGCGGCAGCGGCGGCAGCTCCGACAGCGCGCGCTCGACCACCCGCAGGCGGAACCGCTCGCGCAGGAGGGCGCGGCGCACCCTGCGGAGGAACAGCGCGCGGAGGAACGTGTAGGTCGCCTCGATCGCGGGCGGCTCGGGCACCGTCACGCACAGGGAGACGTCGGCCGCGCTGAACAGATCGAGCGTGCCCGGCGCGACGCCCGCGCCGAGATCGACGATCACGAAGTCGGAGTCGATCTGCCGCTGCGCCTGCAGCCAGCGCGACCGCCGCCCCGCGCGCGCCGACGACGCGCTCGTCGGATCGAGCAGCGCGCCGACCAGGCGCAGCCCGGGCACGTCGGTCTCGACGATCCTGATCTCGCCCGCGTCGGACTGCTCGCGCGTCGGCGTGGGCGGCGCGGCGAGGCCCAGCCCGACGTGGAGGTTCGCGCCGGCGACGTCCGCGTCGACGACCGCCACGCTGCGCCCGAGCTGCGCGAGGTACACGGCGAGGTTCACCGTGAGCACGCTCTTGCCGACGCCGCCGCGCCCCCCGCCGACGGCGATGACCCGCTTCGTGCCGCGCGGCGGGATCACGGACGGCGGCGGCGGGAACCGCTCGTCGAGGTCGAGCTCGCGCGGCGTCATTCACATCCGGGCGCGCGTCGAGATCTCGGCGCGCAGATCGCCCGCGGCGTCGAGCCCGTCGAGCAGGGTGTCGGCGGGGCACAGGCCGCGCTCGGTGAGCGCGCGCAGCCGCTCGAGGTGCACGCGCTCGTCCCTCCCCTCCCGGTTGAGGCGCGCGCGTCGCGCGAGGCCCCGCTCGGCCACCTCGAGCACGCGGAGCGCGAGCTGCTGCAGCGGCGCGCCCGCGAGCGTCGCCCCGAGCGCGCGCTCCGGGATCTGCTCGCGCGCGCGGGAGACGTCCTCGAACGAGAGCGTGCGCGCGAGCGCCTCGGCCTCGGCGAGCGCGTCGTCGTCGTAGAAGAGGCCGGTGAAGATCGCCGGCAGCGAGCACGCGAGGGACGACGGGAGCGAGTCGACGCTCCGCACCTCGAGCGTGCGCTTCAGCCGCACCTCGGGGAAGAGCGTGTTCAGGTGCATCTCCCAGTCGGCCGCGGTCGGCCGGTGCCCCTCGAACCCGTCACGCAAGAACGCCCGGAACGTCTGCCCGGTGTTCGCGACGACCGCGCCGTCGCGCTTGAAGAGGAACATCGGGACGTCGAGCGCCCACTCGACGTAGTCACGGTACGACGCGTCGTCCCGCCACATCATCGGCAACAGGCCCGCGCGCTCGTTGGCGACGTCGAGCCACACCTTAGCGCGGTAGCTGCGCCCGCCCCAGCGCGCGCCCTCGTAGAACGGCGAGTTGGCCGTCATCGCGGCGACGACCGGCGCGAACGTGAGCCCGACGCGGAGCTTGCGCATGGCGTCGCGTTCGCTCGAGAAATCGTAGTTGGCCTGCACCGTCGCCGTGCGGCGCATCATGTCGAGGCCGTGCGCGCCGCGGGTCGGCAGGTAGCGCTGCATGATGCCGTACCGGGCCTTCGGCACCCAGTCGAGGTCGCGCTGCTGCGCGAACGGGTGGAACCCGAGGCCGAGCCACACGACGCCCAGCTCGGCCGAGATGTCGCGCAGCTCCGCCAGGTGCCCGCGCGACTCGGCGCAGATCGCGTGCACGTCCGCGAGCGGCGCGCCCGACAGCTCCAGCTGACCGCCGGGCTCGAGCGTCACCGACGCCGCGCCCCGGCGGAGCGCGATCACGGGGCCGCCCGGGTGCTCGGGCTCGGGCGTCCAGCCGTGGCGCTCCACGAGCGCCGCGAGCACGGCCTGCACGCTCCTGCCGCTCTCGTCCTCGTATCGAAGCGGCGCGCCTGAGCGCTCGTCGACCCCGAACTTCTCGGCCTCCGCGCCGATGCGATGCTCCGATCTGGGCTTCTCCGCGCCACGGAAGATCTCGTACAGATCGTCGTCGCCGCGGAGGGGGCGGGTGTCGGAGGGGTCTGCCATCGCGCGCGACTCTACTGCCGGTCGCGCAGCCGTGCTCGCAGAAGTGCGCCGCGTCAGGGGAGCCGCACGCGGCACACGGGCTCGCCGGAGCCGGGCAGCGGCGCGGAGTACGGGAGCCGGGCCTCGGTGCGGAACACGACCCACGGCTCCGCCGACGCGGGCCTGTGCACGATCGCGCCGCGCGCCGGGGGGATGCCGGGGCGGGACTCCTCGAGCGTGACGATGATGTTCCCCGCCTCCTCCTCGACGGCCATGATCGACGGGCCGCGGCCGCGCGTGGGCCAGTCGCACGGCGTGCCGTCGCCCGACACCGCGACGACGAACGCGTCGTCGCCGACGCTCGGCGGCTCGCCGCGCCACGAGAACGACGGATCGCCAGGCGCGCCGACGGCGGCCGCGAGGCAGCGGCACAGCGGGCGGCTGGAGGCCTCGGGCGTCAGCGTGAGCCGGTGCGAGACCCCGATGCGTGACGTCCGCACCGTGCTGTCGTGCGCCGTCGTGACGAGCGAGGGCGGCGGCTCGGGCTCCTCCGCCGCCTTCTTGCCGGAGTTCACCTCCGCCTTCACCGAGGCCTGGCAGCCGGCGACGAGCGACAGGAGCAGGAGGGGCAGCGCGCGGGTCACCGGGGGAGAATGGCACCCCTCCGCGCCCTCGGGCAACAGAGCGACGAACGACGAAGCCCGCTCGACGCCGTGGCGAAGAGCGGGCTCGGTACGCGTCGGACGAGGCCCGACGGGGCCGCGCTAACTGGATCAGGTCCTTCAGCGACTTCAGCGCCGTCGCGCGGATCTTCTTCGAGGCGGGCTTGCCCTTGAAGACCATCGCCTCGCCGGTGAAGGGGTTCTTGCCCGGGCGATCCTTCGTCGCGGGCTTCTTGACGGCCTTCAGCTTGAGCAGGCCGGGGATCACGAACTCGCCCGGGCCACGCGACCCGAGCTGCTTCTTGATGATCTCGCCGAGCACCTCGAACACGCGCGAGACGCTCTTCTTGTCGAGCTCGGCGGCGTCGGCGATTTCGGCGACGACCTGGGACTTCGTGAGACGCTTTGCAGCAGCCATGGTGTTCTCCTTGATGGGTTCCTGTCGAAAACTTCCCGCGGTGTGGAGGCCCTCGTTGCTCCCTCTGTGGGCCTTGTCGTTGCGGGGGTGGCGGCGCCGCCTACCTCCTCGACGCCGACGTCGACCCGCGTTTTCTCGCTCGAAGCGAGCGCGGCGGCGACGCGGCACCTAGGTAACAAGCCGATTTTCGCCTCGCAACAAAAAAAATGTCCGTGATCTTCGGGAAAAACCAGGGCAGGCGCCGCGCGTCTCGGCGAGATCTTCGAGAGAACAGCGCAGAGTTCAGCGATTCTTCGCGACATTTCGCGTCGCCTGGCGGGCCGCGCGGCGCGCGAGATCGGCGGTCGCCGCGGTCATCTCCCGCTCCTCTTCGTCGTCGCGGTGGTCGTAGCCGACGAGGTGGAGCAGGCCGTGAGCGAGCAGCATGGTCACCTCGGCGAGCGGCGTGCGGCGGTGCGCGCGGGCCTGCGCGGCGGCCGTCTCGAGGCTGATGACGACGTCGCCGAGCAGCTCGGGCACGCCCTCGATCGCCGGCGCGCGCTCGCCCTCGCGCTGCGCGAACGCGAGGACGTCGGTGGGCTTGTCCTTGTCGCGGAACGAGCGGTTCAGCGCGTGGATGGTGGCGTCGTCGGTGAGCAGCACCGACAGCTCCGCGTCACCGAGCTCGAGCGCGGCGAGCATCACGCGCGCGCGCCGGCGCACCTCGACGACGGTGACGCCGGCCGCGGCCGCGGAGCGAGGGCGCCGCTCGACCGAGATCACGCGAGCACCGCGCGCACGGGCGAGCCGCCGTCGGTGACCGCGATCGGCCGCCCGCTCGGCGTCGAGAGGCCCTTGTCGGGCGCGACGCCGAGCGCGGTGAACACGGTGGCGCAGAGGTCTGGCACCGACGTCGGCGACTCGACGATCTTCGCGCCCGCGGCGTCGCTCTTGCCGTGCGCGACGCCGCCCCTCACGCCGCCGCCCGCGAGCGCCGCCGTCCACACCTGCGGATAGTGATCGCGCCCCTCGTCGCCGTTGATCTTGGGCGTGCGACCGAACTCGCCCATGCAGACGACGAGCGTCGAGTCGAGCAGCTTGCGGTCGGCGAGATCGCGCACGAGCCCGGAGAACCCGCCGTCGAGCGCCGCGGAGAGGCGCTTGCCCCGCTCGAAGCCGTCCTTGTGGGTGTCCCACCCGTCGAGCACGACCTCGACGAGCCGCGTGCCGCCCTCGACGAGCCGCCGCGCGAGCAGGCACCCGCGGCCGAAGTCGCTGTCGCCGTAGAGCTTCACCGTCCGCTCGGGCTCGTCCGAGAGATCGAACAGCTTCGTCCTCGGGGACCGCATCAGCCGCACGGACTGCTCGTACACGCGGCGACGCCCGATGACCTGCGGATCGCCGGTGCGCCGCTCGAAGTCGCCCTCCATCGCGGCGAGGGCGCCGAGGCGCCCGTCGAGGCGCTTGTCGTCGACGTTGCGCGCGAGCGTGAGGTTCGCGGGGGGCGCGCCGGCCTTCTGGATGGTGAAGGGGCCGTGCTGCACGCCGAGGAACCCCGCGCCCGGCGCCGGCCCGCCGACGCTGACGAACTGCGGGAGCTCGGCGGACTTGTCGCCCAGCTCGTGGCTCACCCACCCGCCGAGCGACGGGTGCACGACGGTGGGGTTCGGCGCGTAGCCGGTGTGCACGAGGTACCGCGCGCGCTGGTGGTTGCCCTCCTTGCTGGTCATCCGCAGGAGGCTGATCTTGTCGGCGACCTCGGCGACGCCGGGCAGGTGCTCGGACAGCTCGTAGGTGCGCGCGCGGGTCTTGATGGCCTTGAACGGGCCGCCGGTGGGCTGGCCGGGCTTCGGGTCGAACGTGTCGATGTGCGACGGGCCGCCGTTGAGCCAGAGCACGATGCACGCCTTCGCGCGCGGCGGCGAGGCGGCGAGCGCGACCGACGGAGAGAACAGGCGCGACGCGAGCGCGCCGGCGAGGCCGGAGCCGGAGGCGACGAGGAGCGAGCGGCGGGAGACGAGGTGGTGGGTCATGGGTCCTGGTCCCGAGCTCAGTGGTTGAAGAGAAATTCGCTGGAATTCAGCAGCGTCCAGAGCATGTCCTCCCAGGCCTGACGCTTCGGATCGCCGGCCTTCGCGGGCTTCTTCGCGCCCTTGTCGCGCTTCTCGAGGCGCGCGAGCGGATCGGGCGGCGCGCCGCCCTTGCCCTTCGCCTTGCCCTTCGCGTCGGCGGCAGCAGGCGGCGGGGCCGTCGAGACCCACGTCCGCGGCGCGTTCACGAAGGCGACCCAGCGCTCGACCTCGTCGGCGCGCGGCTCGCGCGACAGGACGCGGAGGTAGAGCGCGCGCACCTTCGCCGCGTCGTCCCCGGGCAGCGCGAGGAGGGCCGCGAGGGCGCCGCCCTGCTGCACGCTCGCGCCCTGGTTGCTGAGGCGCCCGTTGATCTGCAGGAGCACCTGCGGGATCGTGCCGTCGAACTCGTCGTCGTTCGAGCTCTCCTCGTCGACGTCGAACAGGAAGCTGAACTGGTTGCGGACCTGCGTCTTGATGGTCTGCACGTCGGCGCCGCCGCGCTCGAGCATGCCGTCGATGCCCGTCGCCGCGACCATCGCGTCGACGAGCGCCTCGGGCCCGAGCGGCCGCGGGCGGAACCTCGCGAAGCCGCGCGTCTCGCTCGGCGTCGGCCCCGAGGGCGGCGCAGACGAGAGCTGGTAGGCCTCGGTCGAGGTGATGAGCGCGATGAGCCGGCGCAGATCGTAGCCGTGCTCGACGAAGTCCCGCGACAGGCGCTTCATCACGGCCTCCGCGACCGGCGGGTTGCCGGGGCGGATGTCGTCGACGGGGTCGACGAAGCCGTGCCCGAGCAAGGCGCCCCAGGTGCGGTTGACGATCGCGTCGGCGAACCAGGGGTTGTCCTTCGAGGTCATCCAGGCGGCGAGGGCCTTCCGGCGGTCCTCGGCGCGAGAGAGATCGGTGCCGTCGAGCGCGGCGGGCGCCGCCTTCGCGTACTCGGGGTACTTCATCCCCTTCTGCATCTTGCCGCCCGCGCGGGCGCTCGCCTCGGCGACGTCGCGCACCTCGAACGTGCGCGTGCCCTTCTTGCCGGCCGCCTGCTTCTCGAGCGGGACGGCCTTCGTCTGCATGAAGCACGCGGCGAGGCTCTCGAACTGTGTCTGCTTCCACTTCTCGGTCTTGTGATCGTGGCACTGCGCGCACTGGATCTGCACGCCGAGGAAGACGCGCGACGTCGTGCCGGTCAGATCGGCTGGGTTCTCGAACCGCAGGACGTAGTTGACGGCGCCGTTCACGGCGAGGCCGCTCGCCTTCTCGGCCGCCGGGGTCGGCTCGCCCATCTCGCTCTCCGGCTTGTCGGTGTTGCGCCCCTCGGCGACGAGGAGATCGTAGACGAGCTTGTTCCACGGCTCGTTCCGCGCGAACCGCTCGCGCAGCCACGCGCGGAACGCGTCGCGATCGACGACGTTGCGCCGGATCTGCCGCCCGAGCAGCAGGCGGTCCCACGTGTCGGTCAGGTGATCGGCGTGCTGCTTGCTCGTGAGGAGCCCCTCGACCGCCTTCGCGCGCTTCTGCGGATCTCGATCGGCGAGGAACGCCGTGACGACGTCCGCGGGCGGGATCGTGCCGCCGAGATCGAGCCACACGCGCCGCAGGAACGTCGCGTCGTCCGCGGGGGCGACCTTCGTGACGCCGAGCCTCTGCCACTCGTCGCGCAGCGCCTGGTCGAGCTCGGCCGCGGTGAGCGCGGGCGCGGCAGGCGCGGCGGGCGCGGCCGACGCGGCGGCGCTCGCGGACGGAGGGGACGCCGGGGTCGGCGAGGGCTTCGCGCAGCCGGCGAGCAGCGCGCCGGCGAGCAGCGCGGCGTGCAGGTGGATGGCCTTCATGGGGTGCCTCCTGGCATGGCGGAAGATACGCGCCGAGGGGCTCCCGCGCTCTTCGCGCGTCGATGAAGAATTGTTTCACGAGCGCACGACGTCGCGCGGCGTCCCGGCCTGTGCGACACACGGCCCATGCGCGCCTCCGTCGCTGTCCTCGCCCTGTCTGCGCTGTCGCTGCTCGCGTGCGGAGGAGAGCTCGACGGCCCGGCGGAGGCGCCCTCGGCGAGCGGAGCGGCGGGCGGGCCGAGCGGGGGCGCGGCGGGCGCGGCGGGGGCCGGCGACGCGGGGAGCGCAGGCGCGGCGGGCGCGGCGGGCGCGGCGGGGGATCCGTCGAAGCGCGGCGACCCCGCGAGCTTCCCCACGGCGTGCCAGCCGAGCTGCGCGGCGGCCTGTGACAAGCTGGAGGCGTGCGGCGCCGCGGCCTCCCCCGTCGCGCCGATGACCCGCGAGGCGTGCATGACCCGCTGCGCGCTCGCCGAGAAGGGCCCGCTCTGGGACGACGTCTCCGGCAACTTCAAGTGCTGCGCGTCGCAGCCCGCGTGCGGCGACGTCGCGCGCTGCGGCGCGTGGCTCGAGCTGCCGAGCACGAGGGCGTCCTGCAAGACGCTCTGCCAGTGCTTCTTCGGAGGCATGGGCGTCGAGGAGGCGTGGCGTGGCCGCGCGGCGCCGGAGGGCTATCGGTTCGCGGTCGACGCGGTCGCCGTGCGAGAGGTGACGGCGTCGCTGCCGCCCGGCGTGCGCGCGCGCCCCTTCGGCGCGGGCCGCCTCTTGACGGCGAGCGGCGCGCTCGACGCGGGCGCGCTCGCGGGCAAGGTCGACGCGCTGCCCACGTTCCGAGACGGCGCGGGGAGGCTCGCGGTCGCGACGGGCCGCGTGGTGGTCTCCGCGCGGAGCGAGGGCGAGCGGGCGCGCGCGGCTGTGGGGCTCGCGCGCCACGGGCTGTCGGCCCCCGCGCGCCTCGCCTACGCGGCCCACCTGTACGTCTCGGAGTCGAGCGACGCGTGGGCCGCGCTCGACGCGGTCGCCGCGCTGCGCGCGCGCGGCGTCGACGCGGAGCTCGATCTGCTGCGCGAGTACAGCGTGCGCGCAGCGTCGGACGATCCCCTGCTCGCCGACCAATGGCACCTCGAGGACACCGGCCAGCGGGGCGCGACCCCGGGCGTCGACGCGCGCGTGACGGAGGCGTGGTCGCTCACGCGCGGCAGCCCCGACGTCGTGCTCGCGGTGCTCGACGACGGCGTCGATCTCGACCACCCCGACCTCGCGCCGAACCTCGCGGGCACGACGATCAACTTCCCCGACGACTGGCGCGCGAAGCGCGACGCGGCGGACTTCGGCCAGCACGGCTCGAGCTGCGCGGGCGTGGCGGCGGCGCGCGGCGACAACGCGGAGGGCGGCTCGGGCGTGTGCCCGACGTGCAAGCTGTTGCCGGCGCTGCTCGCGGAGACGACGGGCGGGCAGTTCCAGATCACCGACACCGAGTCGGCGAAGCGCTTCGTCGACATCGTCGACGCCGGCGCATGGGTCATCTCCAACAGCTGGGGCATCTCGACGGGCGATCCGCGGTTCAAGGACGCGGCGTTCCAGGTCCCGAAGATCACGAAGACGATGGCCGCCGCGCTCGACTACGCCGAGACGAAGGGCCGCGGCGGCAAGGGCACCGTCATCGTGTTCGCCGCGGGCAACGACAACTCGCCGCTCGACTCGACCGCCGCCTACGACTCCGTGGTCGCCGTCGGGGCCGTCGACGCGATGGGGCTCAAGTCTTACTATTCCAACGTCGGCAAGCAGCTCGACGTCGCGGCGCCGTCGAACGGCGCGCGGATAGGCGTCACGACGACGGCCGCCGGCAAGGGCGGCGCCGCGAAGTACACCGACGAGTTCGGCGGGACGTCGTCCGCGTGCCCGCTCGTCGCCGGCGTCATCGGGCTGATGCTGTCGGCGAACCCCGCGATGACGGCGGCCGAGGTGCGCGCCGCGCTCGCCGCGACGGCGAACCCGATCGATCCCGTGTACGGCAACTACGACGAGGACGGCCGGAGCGTGTACTACGGCGCGGGGCTCGTCGACGCGTACGCGGCCGTCAAGCGCGCGACCGGCGCGTGCTCCAGCCCGGAGTCCTGCGCGGCGCCGAGCGACCTCGCGGCGACCCCGAAGCGCGGGGCGGCGAGCGCGTGCCGCACCGGGCGCGACTGCGAGAGCGGCGTCTGCCAGGCGATCGCGGCGCTCGGCGCGACAGTGTGCGTCGGCACGACCACGCCGGGCGGCGCGTGCGCGGCGGGCGAGCTGCAGGAGGGGCTGTACTGCCTGCCGACCCGCGAGAGCGTGGGGATGTGCCTCGGCGCCGAGGCGCCGTGCAACGGGCGCGACGACGACTGCTCGGGCCAGACGGACGACGGCGCGGCGGCGTGCGGCAGCCTCGAGGGCGCGTTCTGCCCGAGCGGCCAGGGCGACTGCGCCGCGGGCGAGCTGTGCGCGGGCGTCGGGTGCGTGAAGGCGTGCGCGGTCGACGCGGACTGCGGCGACGGGCGCTGCCTGCCGGTCAAGAGCCGCTACGGCGTCTCCGACAAGAGCGTGAAGGGCTGCTCGCCGAACGCCCTCTCCGGGTGCCAGATGGGGTGCGAGGTGCTCGCCGCGTCGCTGACGGACGCAGCGGTCGACGCCTTCGTCGGCTGCATGAAGGACGGCGCGGCCACGTGCGGCGCGGTCACCTCGTGCGCGGGGATGCTCCCGGTGAAGCTCTGATCCTGGATTTCTGATCCGGGCGGGGACGACGAGCTCGCGACGAAAAGTGGGCAGGGCGCGCGCCGTCGCGTACACCGGGGGAGATGCGTCGTGTCGCCGCGCTCTTGTCGTGCCTGGGCGTCGCGATGTCGTGCGTGGGGAGCGCGCCCGACGCGGCGCTCGCCCACCCGGCCGCTCCGACGGCGACGCGGTCCCTCGCACGAACCTCACCCCGCGCTCCCGTCCCGCCGGTGACCGCCGCGCCGGACCTCTCCGAGACACGCACGCCGCCGCTCGACGAGCCGGCGCTTATCGAGCTCGAGGTGCGCGGCTTCGGCCCGGCGGTGGTGTCGACGCCGCGCGGAGCGACGACCCGGCGGCCCGTGCTGGTCGCGGCACACGGCGCGTCCGATCGGCCGGAGGATCTCTGCCGCGCGATGCGCGAGCTCACGGGCGACCGGGGGTTCGTGCTGTGCCCCCGCGGCGCGAAGGTCGCCGGCGCGCCGACGGTGTTCGATTTCGAGAGCGCGCCGGCGCTGCGCCGCGAGGTGCTGGCGTCGCTCGACGCCCTCGAGAAGCGCTTCGCGGACCACGTCGATCTCTCGCGCGCGGTCTACGCCGGGTTCTCGCTCGGCTCGCTGCTCGGCGTGCACCTCCTCGCCGAGCGCGGCGAGCTGTTCTCGCGGGCGCTGCTCATCGAGGGCGGCTGGGACAGGTGGACGCCCGAGCACGTGCGCGCGTACCGCGAGAAGGGCGGCGAGCGGGTGCTCTTCGCGTGCGGCGAGACGACGTGCCCCCGCGAGGCCCGCGCGACGGCGGCGCGGCTCACGGCCGGCGGGCTCCTCGCCGAGGTGGTCGTCGGAGAGGGCGAGGGGCACCGTTACGGCGGCCACGTCACCGAGGCGATCGAGGCGCGCTTCGCGTGGCTCACCGCGGGCGACGAGCGCTGGGCCCCGTGACGGGCGCCGCGATCAGGGGTTGAAGTCGTCGGGCTTCGCCGGCGGCGTGGCGGGGGTCGGCGCGGGCGCGGGCGCCGTCGTGGGCGCAGGCGCCGCGGGCTTCGAGGTCGGCGTGGGAGCGGGGGCGGGTCGCGGCGCGGGCGCCGGAGGCCGGGACGAGCTCGCGCCTCCGCCGTCCGACGCGGCGCGCACGAGGTCGGCGCTGTAGCGCTCGCTGTCGGCGGCGAGCTCCCTCGCGCGGGCGCGCACGCGGTCGAGCAGGCGGCGCGCGGCGGCGAGCTCTCGGCGCACCTCGGGGCGACCGCCGGCGTCGATGTCGTGATCGACCGAGCTCTCGAGCGCGGGGATCATCGCGACGACGGACGCGGCGCGCTCGGGCACGCGCTCCAGGCTGTCGTGGATCGCCTTCTCGCTGGCGAGCGACGTCGAGAGCGCCTGCGCGAGCGAGGTCGCGTCGCCGGTGCCGCGCGCCGTCGTGCCGCTCGCCGAGAGGGTCGCGCCGCGCCGGCGCAGCTTCGCCGCGCGCTCGCCGAGCACGCGCGTCACCTCGGCCGGGGGCACGGTGGGCAGGAGGCCGAGCTCGAGCGCGAGCCCCTGGCGGGCCGCGCGCCTGTCGTCGTCGGCCGACGCGACCTCGGCGTGGAGCCGGTGCACCTGCGAGAACAGCTCGTCGTAGGTCGGCTTGCCCGTCTCGTAGCGCACGCCGCGCTCGACCCACGTGGACGCGCTCGGATCGGCCAGGCCGCCGGGCCTCGCCTGCTGCTGCGGCAGGCACGCGGACAGGCCGAGGATCAGCGACAGGAGAGCGTGGCGCCCCATATCTCGTACGAGCCTTTCTTGGGTGTCGTCAGGTACACGGCGAGCGCCTCCGCGCCCACCACGGCCAGGCTCGGCTGGCCCGCGTTCGACTTCGCCACCGAGAGCGCGACGGGCTCGCCGAGCGCGGCGCCGCTGGCCGAGAGCGTCGCCACGCGCACGACGCGCGAGCCGCTCGCGCCCTCCGTCCACGCGAGCAGCCAGCGGCCGTCGGCGAGCCCCGCGATCGAGGGCGCGAACGCGTCTCCGCCGGGGCCCCCCGCGGGCACGACGAAGGGCGCGGCCTTCGCGGGCGCGTCGTCCCGGAGGAAGCGGCTGACCATCAGCCCCCACGGCGCGGTCGGGCCGGTGCGGTGCGCGAACGCGACGGCGAGCTCGACGCCGTTCGATCCGAGCGCCGGGGTGCCGGCCTGTCCGCCGTCGGCGAGCGGGACGAGGTCGCCCTTCGCCGCGCGATCGGCGCCGAGGCGCACCGCGAAGAGCGTGTCGCTCGCGCGCACCGCCACGAGCGAGCCGGCCCCCGAGACCGTGAGCGCCCGGAGAAGATCGGCGTTGCCCCGGATGCGCGGGCCGGGCGCCCACGCGGCGGTCACCTTGTCGGCGGTCGCGACGACGTCGCCCGCGACGCCGACGACGAACGGCGGCTCGACCGGCACGGTCTCCGCGAGGCGCAGGCTGGCCTTCTTCGGGTCCGCGTCGACGAGCCACCTCGCGCCGCTCCCGGTCGGCGTCGCGAACACCCGGCGGAGCGTGCCCTGCGCCCGCGGCACGGCGCCCTTCTTCACGCCGAGCGTCGTCGGATCGACCTCGACGCCGTACGGCGCCTTGCCGTCGACGCTGAACCCGAGCGCGATGCGCGACGTCGCGGGGATGCCGGTGAGCGAGAGGGGGATGTCCTTCGACGCGCGAGGGGCGAGCTTGACGGCGCCCTTCGCGACCTTGCACGCGCCGAGCGCGCCCTCGCGCGGGGCAAGCGGAGGCTCGGGGGGCGAGGCGGCGCTCGACGCGGCCGGCCCGGCCGGCGCGGCGGAAGCTGGGGGCGGCGCGGCAGACGTCGCCTGCGTGGGCGAGGGCGTGGGATCGCTCGGCCTGCGGAGCAGGGCGGCGGCGATCCCGACGACGCCGAGCGCCGCGGCCGCGCCCACCGCCCCGAGGACGATCGCCCGGAGCTTCTTCCGTCGATCCTCGGCAGGAGCGTCGGGCGCGGTCTCCGCGGGCTCGTCGGCGACGCGGAGCCCCACGGCCGGAGCCTCGACGGGAGGAGGCGGCGACGCCGGGGGAGCTGGCGGCGGCGCGAACGCCTCCATGCGCATCGTGGGCTTCGAGGACGCGAGCGCGAGAGGCCGCTGCGAGCGCGCGCCCTCCGGCGGCGGCGGGAGCGGCGTCGGGCGCACCAGCGGCAGCGGCGGGGTCTCTCCCAGGCGCGCGGGCGCGGGAGCCGACGCGGGCGGCGCGGGCGGGGGAACGGACGCTGGCGGATCGGGCGGCGTGAAGAGCGGCGTCGGATCGGGCGGCGTGAAGAGCGGCGTCGGGTCGGGCGCGGCCGGCGGGGGGTGACTCGCGGGGGCGCGCGGCGGCGCGGGAGCGCCGACAGGGGTCGGCGCGTCGACCCCGAGCGGCATCACCTCTGTCGCGCGGGGCGCGGGCACCGAGAGCGGCTTCATCGGCCGCGTCCCGTGGGCGACGCGCGGCGGAGCAGGAGCGGGCGGCGCCACGGGCCCCATCACGACGGTCTGGCCCTTCTTGGGCCCGGGCTCGGGCGCGGCTGCGCCCCCGGGCAGCGGCACGCGGAAGGGCCTCGGCGCGCGCGGGATCACGACGTCGTCGCTGAGGCCGAGCGTGGTAGGTTTGTGAGATCTAGGCGGGGGCACCGTCGGCGGCGTGACGTTCGCGACAGCGACCGGCTGGACGATCTTCGCGGTCGTGGCGCCCGCCCTAGGCGGCGCCGGGGAGGGCCCGGAGGTCATCGCGATGGCCTCCTCGACGGCGACGAGACCCTCGATGCCATCGACCTCGACGCGCGCGCCTGGGGGGACGTCCCCCACCGACACCGCGGCGGCGAGCTCGCCCCCGGAGAAGACGCGCGTCTGCCCGGTCGCGTCGCGGTACCGAAAGACACGGGGCGCGCTCATCGCGCGGCATCCTACCGCACGCCCGCCCGGAACCCGAAAACCCCGGCGTCGGTCGCGGCGGCTACGCTGCGAGACGCGCGGCGGCGCGGTCGAGGATCTCGAGGCACCCCGCGAGCGTGTCGCAGAACAGGAGCTCCTTGCGCAGCGCCGCGGCGCCCGGGAGGCCCTTCAGGTACCCGGTGAGGTGCCGCCGCGTGACGCGGACGCCGAAGGGCTCCGTGCGCTCCGCGACGTTCGCGCGGAGGTGACGGCGGCAGAGCTCGAGCCGCTCGTCGGCGGTCGGCGGCGCCAGGCGCACGCCGTGGTCGAGCAGCGCGCGGGCCTCGCGGAACACCCACGGGTGATCGATCGCCGCGCGCCCGACCATCACCGCCTCGCAGCCCGTCTCGGCGAGCGCGCGCGCGGCGTCGTCGGCGGTCTTCACGTCGCCGTTGACGACGACCGGGATCGAGACGGCCGCGCGCGCCCTCGCCGCCCACGCCCAGTCGGCCGCGCCCGAGTGGCCCATCGCGGCCGTGCGGCAGTGGAGCGTGATCGCCGCGACGCCCGCGTCCTCCAGGCGCCGCGCGAGATCGACGATGGGCATGTGCGACTCGGGGCCGAGGCCGATGCGCGTCTTCACGGTCACCGGCAGCGACACCGACTCGACCACCATCCTCGCCATCGCGACCATCGCCGCGGGGTCGCGCAGCCAGCCGGCGCCCGCGCCTCGCCCCGCGATCTTCGGCACCCAGCAGCCGCAGTTCACGTCGACGAAGGCGGGCCGCGCGGCCTCGGCGACGCGCGCGGCCTCGGCCAGCCGCTCGGGGTTCGACCCGTAGATCTGGATGGCGGTGGGCGCGTCGTCGGCCCCGAGCGACAGCTTGCGCGCGGCGCTGCGGCAGCCGCGCAGCAGGCCCTCGACGTTGACGAACTCGGTGACGCAGAGATCGGCGCCCTCCTCGCGGCACAGGCGCCGGAAGACGGCGTCGGACACGTCCTCCATCGGCGCCAGGATGACCGGGCGACCGGCGAGGTACGCGTGCAGGGACTCGCGGGTGAACGTCACGGGCGCGGCGCCTTAGCACGGATGCGAGAGGCACACGCGCGCGTGCGCCGCGAGGCCCCGGTCAGCTGGGGAGCACGGGCAGGCGCGGGCCTGTCGCGCACGCGACGTCGGCCCCGGCGTCGGGATCGTCGAAGAAGTCGAGCGGCGCGGGCGCCACGCCGAGCGCCTCGCACTCGCGCGAGAGCGCCTCGCCGCACCACGCGAAGAGCGGCCCGTACAGCGGATCGTCCTTCACCGCTGGGCGCGCCGCGAGCGCGAGCGCGAGGGGGGCGAGGTGCTCCCCGAGGAACCTCCGCCGCGCGTCGCGCACGATCTCGCCGCCCTCCGTGTCTCCGAGCCGCGCGAGCGCGGCCTGCTTCAGCAGCAGCACCGTGTAGAACTCGAGCTCGACCGCGACGTGGTCCTGCACCTCGTGCGCCCGCTCCGCGTCCAGCTCGAGGCCGAACGCCCGGTAGAACCCGGAGAGATCGGCGAGCTCGTTGCCCTTCGACATGCCCCGCATGCGCCCGTACTCCGTCTCGTAGGGCGACGCGCCCGTGCGACCTCGGTCGAACAGATCGATGTACGCCGCGCGCACCACCGCCGGGCCGTCGGCGCGCGAGAGCGCCTCCGCGAACCCACGCGCAGACGGCGAGGCTGCGAGCGGCAGCCCGGCGAGCACCTCGAGCGTCGCGTCGTCCGGGTACGCGCCGAGCGCGGCGGCGAGCGCGAGCTCCCGCGCCAGCGTCTCCTCCGGCGAGACCTCGCCGCTCATTGGACGATCACCGGGGTCCAGGCCATCGTCAGGGATTTCCGCGAGCCGACCTCGCCCTCGCCGCCTTGCCACACCGCGAAGGCGACGTTGCCCTTGCCGCCGACGGCGAGCTTCGACCCTCCGTCGATGGCGAGCGGGCGGACGATCACGAGCGACCACTCTCCGTCCTTCCAGTCTCCGTGCGCGAGGCTCCCGTGGCCCTCGAGCACCGACGAGGTCGAGAACCCCTCCGCGACGATCTCGTCGACGCCCGTCTTCGAGTACGACTGCGGGTTGCCCTCGGCGCGCCCGGGCGAGAAGGCCTCCGCCTGGGCCTCCGTCCCGCCCTTCGCGTCCTTGAATTCCATGGGGTACATGTCGATCGACACGTTCGGGTAGAGCTGCGCGATCGTCGGCTTGCCCTTCTCGTGGTCGCGCTGGTACTGGGCTCGCCAGTGAAAGAGGTGCACCGGCATCCCCTTCGCGCCCATCATCACCGGCGGCAGCGGGCCGTCCTGCAGCGGGAACTCCAGCGCGAGCGCGTCCGAGAACTCCCCCAGGCGCCCGGCCTCGCTGCGCTCCGGGTCCTTCCAGCGGAGCCTGAACGCTATCCGCTGCCCGTCGTGGACGGCCTGGACGGAGAGCGTGGAGGTCGTGGCCTTCTCGGGGCGGGGCGAGACCATCGGCTGCGCGAGCAGCGACACATCGCCCCCGCTCGCCTGCGCCCAGTAGGCGGCGCCGGGGTCTGCCTTCGACAGGTCGGCGGACACCCGCTTCACGAGCAGCTCCTTCAGCGGGGCGGGCTTCGCCGGCTTGTCGCTGCAACCGGCGGGCAGCGCCCCGAGCGCCAGGTTCGCCGCGATCATCAGTGCGATCTTCCAGTGGGACATGACAGGATCTCCAGTCGTCGCCGCGTCAGGGGGTGTTGTGGCGGGCGGCGCCGCGCCCGGCGTCGAAGGCGCTCCGCTCGTAGATGGCCTCTGTGACGGGCACCCGCACGATCTCCGCCCCGTCGGCGTCGTAGCCGATGGCCACGCCCTTCTCGACCGCGAACCTGTGCAGGATGCGGTCGCTGCTGCCCATGAGGCACAAGAGGCCCGCGGCCACGGGATCGTCGACGAGCTGCTTGTAGGCCTGGATGGCGTCGTCCACCCGCGGACCGAACATCTGGTGCAGGTACTCCGGGTCCGCGTGGATGGGCGGAATGTAATATATGTTCGGCTCGAGCCCGAGCTGGGGATAGTACGGCAGCGCGATCTTCTTCTTGTGGACCAGGTAGTCGATCGGGTTGTCCTCGCGCGCCTTCCACGGCGGGTTGATGAAGCCCATGACGCGGATCTTGCCGATGCAGTTGACGACGCACTGGGGCTGGATGCCCTCCTCGACGGCCGGGTAACAACCCACGCACTTCTCGCTGGTGCGGGTGTACGGGTTGTACATGGACTTTTTGTACGGGCACGCGCGGACGCACTCTCCGTAGCCCTTGCAGCGGCTCTGGTCGATGAGGACGATGCCGTCCTCCTCGCGCTTGTAGATGGCCTTGCGCGGGCACGCCGCGAGGCACGCGGGGTAGGTGCAGTGCGCGCAGGTGCGCGGGAGGTAGAACATCCACTCGTCGTGCGGCAGCTTCTGGACGTGACCGCCCGAGTCGACGGGCGCGCCCGCGCAGTCGTCCTCGCCGACGTTGGGGTACATCCAGTCCTCGTCCGTCGGCGCGTAGTGAAGCACGCGCTCCGTCGGCGGCGCCGCCTCGATGAGCGTCTTGCCGAGGTACTCGCCGTTCTTGCCCCAGTCCTGCCGCCCCAGCTTCTCCAGGATCCGGAGATCCCAGGCGAGCGGGTAGCCGCCCCAGGGCTTCGTCTCGACGTTGTTCCAGAACATGTACTCCTGGCCCTTGCCGCTGGTCCAGGTCGTCTTGCACGCCAGCGTGCAGGTCTGGCACGCGATGCATTTGTTGAGATCGAAGATGATCGCCCACTGCCGCTTCGGGCGGCTCTCGTCGTACGGGTACTCGACCTCGCGCCCCAGCTGCCAGTTCTTCACTTTGGACATTGGTTCCTCACTTCACCGTGACGAATGCGCCCTTGAGGTAAGCCTTCATCGCCTCGCTCTCGTACGTCGGGCGGAACCCGAGCGCCGCGGGGCGCCACAGGGACTTCTTGTCGAGCCCGCCCGCCTCCACCTTCGTCAGCTTCACGAACGCCTCCCGGGGCGCGCCGACGGGGCAGTGCACGTCGGGCGTGAAGCCCTTGATCATCCCCTGGCCGAAGAGATCCTTGTGGACCAGCGTCTCGGTCATCAGGGTCGGCTTCAGCCAGGCGCGGGTCGCGCTCTGGTGGGAGCCGTAGCGGTACATCGCCTGGTAGTTGGTGTCGGCGCTCTTCGCGAGGCCGTCGGCGCGCGTCTCGTGGCCCTTCACGCTGCCGAACGTCGCGCCGTACATGTTGTGCCAGGTGCGGGCGACGCCGCGAGGGGTGCCGGGGTAGTACCGCACCCGCAGCATGAGCCTTGCCACCTTGTACTCGTCGGTGCCGGGCTTGAACCCGCGGTACGGGCGGTCCTCCGGGTCGGCGTCCACGTAGACGTAGTCGCCGTCCTCGAGCTTCAGCTCCTTCGCGTCCTTCGGGTTGATGTCCATGTACCCCTCGGTGACGGAGGGCAGCCGCTTGTCGTGGCGGTACACGTCGCCGAAGGGCCCGAACAGCACCCCGGCGAAGTCGGTGTCGACGGGCGTCGTGTGCGCGCCGTGTCGGTACTTGGGCGTGTGGTAGATGTGGGCGTACCCCTTGCTCATCAGCGGGTGCTTGCTCACCACCAATTCGTCGACGCTCTTCTGCACGTGGCGCACCTGGCGCGTCTCGCACGACAGATCCCCGGCCTCGAGGCCGTACGCGTCGGGCTGCTTCGGCCGCAGCGCCGGGTGACGCTTGGCGACGATGACGTTCGGCTCGTGGAACGTGGAGTCGATGGGCTCGCGGTACACGACGAGGTTCTCCCCGCTGTCGATGAACTCGGCCTCGGGGCGGTAGAACTCGAGGCGCCCCGACTTCGTGTGCCACGGCTGCTCGCCCCGCGCCTGCTCGTACGACGAGACGCGCGGGTAGGTGCGGTTGTTGACGATCGCCGGGACGCCCTCCTTCGCCAGCGCGTGGAGCTTGTCGATGTCGTAGCCGGCGAGCGACGACGAGCCGTCGATGATGCGCTGCAGGTAGACGCCGACGGCGTCGTCGTCCACGAACTTCCACAGGGCGTCGAACCTGGGCTCCTCGTACAGCTTCCCGAGGGCCTTCGAGACGCCGGCGATGATCTCGATGTCGCTCTTCGTGTCGAACACGCGCTTCATCGTCGACTTCGGGTAGATCTGCACGAAGGGGTTGGTGCAGCTGCCGGTCATGTCGATGTGGCGGAACTCCGCCCACGAGTCGGCGGCGAACACGACGTCGGCGTACTCGCAGGAGCCCGTCCACCACCAGTCGGAGTAGGCGATGAACTCGATGCCGGGAAGCGTGTTGTTGACGACGTCGTAGTGCCACTTGACGTTGCCGATGACGGAGTTGCTGTTGTTCAGCCACATCGCCTTCGTCGGCGCCGGCATGTGCCCGTGCCCGGTGAAGTTCTTGGTCCCCCGGCGGAGCGGTCGGTCTCCGTAGTTGAAGTAGTGGAGCGACTCGTAGTGCAGGTACTTCTTGACGCTGACCTTGCCCTTCGGATCGGTCTGCGGGTGGAACGGATCCTCGGCCGCGAACGCGGGAATCCCCCCGAAGATCGGGGAGCGATAGTTGCCGGAGTAGCTGCCGACGTTCCCGCCGGGGAACCCGAGGTTGCGCGTCAACGCGGCCACGAGGAGGATGGCGCGGTCCTTCAGGTCGGCGTTGAAGTACTGGTTCGACCCCATGCCGGTGGCGAACAGGGTCTTCTCCGGGTTGGCGGCGATCTGCGCGGCCAGCGACTCCACGGCGGCCGCGGGCGCGCCGGTGATGCGGGCGACGTCGGCGGGCGTGAGGTTCTCGTCGAGGTACTGGGAGAGCAGCGAGAGGTGCGTGCGCACCTCGACCTCCCCGCCGGCCTTCAGCTTCACCTTCAGGGACGCGCCGAGGTCGGGCGTGCCCTTCATCTTCTTCCCGAAGTCGTCGCGCGTGACGACCGCGAGCTTCTTCGACTTGGCGTCGAGGACGACGTACGGGAGGAACTCGCCGGCGAGCGCCTCCGGGGCCACCTGCCCCCGCTGCTTGCGCGCGTCGGGCATCTTCTCGCCCTTCCCGAGGATCGTGAGGTTCTTTGGTTTGCTGGCGCGCGCGTCCGGCAGCGCGGCGGGGTCGACCTCCTCGGGGCGCAGCGGCTGGAGGGTGTCCATGCGCACCAGGAAGGGCAGATCGGTGTTCGTGGCGACCCACGCCGGATCGTAGAGCTTCTTCGCGATGATGACCTGCGCGAGGCCGAGCGCGAAGGCGGTGTCGGTGCCCGGCCGGAGGATGACGACCTCGTCGGCCTTGTTCGCCGTCGCGCTGTACTCGACGGTGATGGCGACCACCTTCGTGCCCTTCAGGCGCGCCTCCGTCATCCAGTGGCTGTCGGGCATCTTCGTCGTGATCCAGTTCATCCCCCAGACGAAGAGGAGCTTCGCGTGCTCGACGGCGAAGAGATCGAAGTCGTTCGTCTGCGCGCCGGTGACCATCGGGTGGCCGGGGGGCAGATCCGTGTGCCAGGAGTAGCTGTCCCAGCCGCGGGCGCCGACGGCATGGTCGGCGTCGACGCCGCGGACCTTGGCGTCCATGAGCGCGAGCGAGTTGGCGAACCGGTACAGGCCGTAGATGCGCGTCGCGCCGAGGAACGCCATGCCCCCGCGCAGCTTCACCGTCTGCGTGCCCGCGCCCTCCGTCGCCTCGATGACGTCGGGATCGTAGCCCTGGGCCTGGAGGCGCTTCTTGCCCTCCTCGCCCGAGTAGGCGCGGACGATGGCGTCGAGCGCCCTCGCGGAGTAGCTGTACGCCTCGTCCCAGCTGACGCGCGCCCACTTGTCCTTGCCGCGCTGGAAGTACTTCGGATCGGGCTTGCCGGTGGCCGCGTCGCGGGGGAACCCGTCGTCCGCCCACTGCTTGAAGCCGGCCCGGATCATGGGCGACTTGACGCGTCTGTCGCCGTAGACGCGCCGGACGAGCGCGAGGCCCTTCTGGCAGATGCGCGGGTCCCACCGGTGGGAGGCCTTGTTGCCGTACAGATCCTCGGCCTTGCCGTAGCCGTAGGTCGGCCCGATCCGGACGAGGATGTCGTTCTTGACGTGCCCGCGCAGCAGGCAGTTGTGGGTGTCGTTGGGCGCGCAGAGGAAGACGAACGACGAGTCGGCCTTGAAGATGTTGCGGTAGGCCTTCTCCCAGTCGCGGTTGGGGTACGACGCGAGCGGGTTGTCGACGCTCATGGGCTTCAAGAACCGGAGCGGCGCGGCGTCGGCGGTGGCCGCGCCCACGGTCGCGGTCGCGAGCACCCCCTGGAGGAACGAGCGGCGAGTGTGGTTCGGGTCGATGGTCATCTCGGTGGTTCCGTGTGAGAAGAGTGGACGACGTCAGGACTCGTCGACGAAGACGGCGCGGGGCGACACCTCCCGCAGCGACAGGCCGGGGGCGCGGCGCGCGAGGAGGCGCTCGAGCGTCGCGCCGAGGCGCAGCCCCCCCGTGCCTCCGGCGCCCTTCACTGCGTAGTGCAGCACACCCTCCGAGACGCCGAGGAACTCGACGCGCGCGCGCGAGTCGAACATCGACAGCGTCCTCGCGGCGGCCTCGAGGTGGGGGCGCAGCTCGTCGGGCACCGGGCCGTGGCGCCCCGACCACTCCGGGTCCAGGTACACGGCGTCGACGCACCGCGCGCCTCCGTGGCCCGCGCTGTCATGGCGGGCGTGCATCGCGCCGCCCGTCATGCCTAGCACGAGGCCCGCCATCGCCTCTCTGTAGAAGTCGCAGCCGGCGGGGCCGAGCGCGGCGACGGGGCACGCCTCTCGCTCCAGGTACACCGCGGCGCTGTCGTCGTCGGGCGCGCGCGGGCGGCGCTCGGCGCAGGCGACGCCCAGCTCGGGCAGCGCCCCCACGAGCTCCGAGAACGTCGCGTGCGACGCCTGCACCGCCGCGTAACCCCGGCCGAGCCGGAGGCTGTTGTCGAACACCGCGCGCTGCGCCGCGGCCGGCGCGGCGAGGAGCGCCGCGCGCAGCAACTCCTCGTCTCCGGTCTCCGACGTCGAGTCGCTCAGCACCGCGCGGAGGGCGGCGCGGCGCGCGTGACGCCAGCGCGCGGACAGCTCTCGATGGGCCTCGGTCATCGGCGCGGCGCCCGAGCAAGGAGCGCGCCTCGCTGGAGATCCCGCGGTCGAAGCGCGGTGGAGCGCGTCGGTCGACGCAGATTCCTCCCTCCACGACGCAACTTTGTGAATGCACATTCTTCACACACGCGCGGTCCGCGTCGCTCGCGCCCGAGGCTCCCCGCTCCGGCCGCGATGACGTCCGTCACCTCTCCCCCCCCACCCGACCGCTCGCCGCTCCACCCTCGACGAAGCGTGGACACGGGATGGCCGTCGCCGGGGCATCCCAGGATGACGTCCGTCAGCTCGCGCCAGGACAGCGGTCGCCACGCCTCCGGAGGCTCGCTTCCCTCTTCTCAGCGCCCGCGGGACACCGCCCGCCCCGCGCAAGTTCGGCGCGGCGCGCTCTCGTATGACGGGCGTCATACGGCGTTGACGGCGCTCCCGTCCCGCCGACCGGAGACTGCGAGCTGCCGGTGCGAGACCAGCGACGTCGACGCCGTTCGCGCGCCGCCGCTCCTGACGAGCGCGCCGTGAGAGACGACGTGCAGCCCGATGCCCGGGGCCCCGGCGTGCGCGAGGGCGAGGCGCGAGGGCGGGCATCCGCCACCTACCACGACGGGCGACGGAGACGGCTCGCCGTACTGGCGGAGCGCCGAGCGGCGCAAGAAGGCGCTCGGCGGCGCGGAGGACGCGTGAGCGTGAGCGGCGCGACGAAGCGACGACGCCTGGCGACGGTATCCGTGGCGACCGCGGGTGGCAGCCTCCGGTGGAGATGGCTCCACGTCGCGCTTCCGACCGCGTTCGACAGCTCGTCGGGCTGCGCGGCGCGTCGTCGCCGCGATGAAGCGCTCGCCGCTGGGCGGGCGCGGCCTTCGTGCGCAGCGAGGTCGGCGACCCCTGCAGCTCGGCCCTCGTCCGCAGCGAGGGGCACCCCGGCGACCCCGGCCACGCACGGCGGGCAGACCATCCTCAACTTCCGCACCGCGGTCCTGTCCGGTCGCTTCCCCATCCTGATGCGTGAGATTGCCGCCCGCTACTCCGCGAAGGTGGTGGCGGCCTGAGTGGAGGGTCAACACTTTGGGCCCAGGCTGGATATCCACCCCCCCTAGGCCTGAACTGAAGAAGCTGAAGAAGGTGCCGGCGCCGGGGGCGCCGCCGCCCGCGCAGACCGCGACTTCCGCTGTCGCTCTCGCTCGTCGAGGCGCGTCTCCTCCAGATCGCTCGCGAGCCGCCGCTCCCGTGCCTGGTGCGCCCGGCGCTTCCTCCGGCACTCGGCGCCGAACGTCCGCTGGTGCTCCGGCGCCGTCGCCGCCGCCGTGAACCACCTCCGACACTCCGTGCGCCGCTTCATCGCCCGAGCGTCGCCGACGCCCGCCCGAGGACCGACGTCTCCGCGAGCGCTCGGGCACCCGCCCCGACGCCGCCGCCACCGCCGCCACGGGTGGAGCACGATCCCGACGGCCGAGCCGGCAGTCAGCGCGCCGGGCGGATCACGTGGATGGCGGACGGTGGATCAGGTCCACGTCGGCGGTGAAGGTGGGTTGACAGGAGCCACGTCGAGTGGTCCATCCGCGACCCGAGGTTTCCCATGCGCACTCGTGACAGGAGCAAGTTCACTCGGGCGGCAACCTGCGCAACGCGCTTGCTGTTGCCCTGCTCGTGGGAGCGTGCGCGTCCGGCGCAGGGTCAGAAGGGGCCGTGGATCGGGTAGCAGCCGCGGTCGATCGGGGGTCGCCTGACATCGACGGTCCTGACCGCGACTTCGTCTTGACCGTCGATGGCGGCAATCGGCGGCAATCCTGAGGATCCGTACACCCACCTCGGGGGCAAGTGCACCGGAACCCTCATCACTCCGAAGCACGTGCTGACCGCCGCACATTGCTTCCCACCTGGCAGCGTCACGGGAATGGCCGTCAGACTCGGTAGGGTACGGCCAGACGGGGCGCTCCCGGGTTCCGCGACGATCATCTCGGGTTTCGTGTTTCCAGGATGGAAGGCGGGGTCGAACGACCTCGCGGTGGTGCGATTGGATCGGCGCATCCTTGGCGTTGCGGTCGCTCGCCGCCCCTACATGGGCTTGCTCCCCCAGGCCCCGCTCTTCACGTCTGGAGGGAGGAGGTGGTTCGAGGCCGAGTGGCGCGGCTACGGGGAAGATCGCAGCAGCCTATGCGTTTCAGCCGGACAGAGCGGCCCGGCCGGCGTGTGCCTGCCGCCGTGGCACGGAGACCTGTCGTTCCTTGACGACCCCGTTCTCGAGCTGGGGCTGGTGCGCAACCCCATCCTCGAAATGGGCGATCGCCTCGTCGTCGGCGTCGCCGGGCCGAGGTTCGAGGACATCACGTTCCTCGACGGCCGCGGCAGTCGGAGGCGCCCGGCGAGCCTGGCGCCCTCGGTACCCGGTTGGCTTCGCACCAGCAGCGGCGCGCTCTCCAGGCTGCCGGCCAGGTTTGTTCCGCAGACCATCGGGGACTCGGTGACCCAGGTGATCGGTGGCAAGACCGCCCTCTTCTGGATCGAGCGCGGGCTCGATGGCCCCGCGCGCTGGGCGGTGCTGCAAGCGGTCGCCGAGACCCATGCGACCACGACGTACACTGCCACCCGCGGTGGCGTCGCTCCCTTCCTCGTCACGTCGAGCGCGGTCGTCGTAGGCGACGCGAGCCAAGGAGCGATCGCCGTGGTCGATTCGCCGACCGGGCTCGTCGCCGCGTACGACATCACCTCGGACACCTGGAGCACGCACGAAGTGCCAGCGGCACGTCGAGCCGACGCGAGCCTCGCGCTCGATGGTACGACCCTGTTCGTCGTCGGCGGTACCGTCGATGGAGGCTTCGCGACGACCGTCGCGATGGTCGACATCCTCGACGGGCGTTCTCTCACGCGCGCGGGGTTTCCTCAGCGCCGGCGCCCGGTCGCCACGCTGGCGCGCGACGATCATGCGTTGATCGTGTCTGGCGGAACCGATGGCGCCGGCCGAGCGCACGACGACGTGTGGGTTCTCGACTACCCCAACCCGCTCGCCACGCCGTACAAGCTGCGAGGAGACACGGCGGGTACCGCGGTCTCTGCGGGGAAGGTGCTGCTCGACGTTCGTGTGAAGGCAGGGACGGTCGACGGCTACTTTCAGACTCCCGAGGGGTGGACCGAGGCGCGCTCGCGCGTCGATGGTGGGTGGCGCGGCACGGACGCGAGCGCGACGTCCCCCGCCTGCAGCCCGGACGACGCGCGCGGCGGGCAGCTCTGCGCGCTTCCACAGAGTGGGCCGTGGGCCAGCCCGGGTCGGTTGACCTGCGCGACGTCGGCGCCGCCGCATGCTTGCGAGGGCGGCGTGGGAGAGGTGCTCGCGACCCGCGATGTCTCGATGTCTGGCATCGTCGATGTCGACGTCGCCTCCGGGGTGGTGTGGAGTCTGTCCCCGAGCGCCCTCGAGCGTCGCCTGTTGAACGATGATCTGTCGGATCGCCTGGTCTCCACCCTGCCCCTCGGCGCTGCAAGTCGCGATCTCGCGGCGAGCGACGAGGGCGCCCTGGTCGCGACCGACGCAGGCTTCTCGTGGGTCGCCGCCCGCGGTACGGCCCCCACCAGCGTCGGCGCGTGCGGCAAGGCGGTCAAGGTCACGAGCCTGGGCAACGGATCGTGGGTTGGTGTCACGACCATCGGCGTCGCGCTGATCTCGACGGCCGGAGGCGCCCCCGTCATCACCCAGCGGGCGCTGCTTCTTCCCCGGCGCGGCGATGACGGCCTCGAGCTGACGAAGATTCCGCCGGGCGCGGTCGGGCGCGCGCTGTGCCGGGCGAGCGAGCGCGCGCTCGGCAGTCGAGCTACCGATGCGCTGGGCGACGCAACCACGCTCGCCGCGCTCTCCGGCGACAGTTTCCTGGTGTCGCGGGGACCGGTCGTGGCGCGCGTGCGGGCTTCGACGGCAGGTTTCGACATCGTCGGTTGGGCGCTCGCGCCGGGCGGGGTGCGGCAGCTTCGCGTCGACACCGTCGGCAACCGGGCGTACGCGGACCTCCGACATGGGACGCGCGTCTTCGATCTGCGGAGTGGCGGCGTCGTCGTTCGGCCGGGCGCAGAGGTAGCGTGGTGGGTCGAACGAGACGACGCGGGGAGCCTCTCGGCCAAGGTGACCGCAAGCGGCGTCAAGCTGGCCAGGGTCCGGCGATGAAGCATCGGCTTGCGCTGTACGTGGCGCTGGCCATCGGGCCGGTCGCGCTCGCGTCGCCTGTCGGGTGCGGCGGCGCCGACACTGATGCGGCTGTCGCCGGAGCGGGCGGAGCGGGCGCGCGGGCCGGAGGGGCGGGGAAGGCTGGCGGCGGGTCGAAGCCGGGGGCCGCTGGCGCGACGGCGGGCAAGGCAGGAGCGTCAGCAGCGGGCGGGCAGGCCACAGCTGGGACGTCGGCAGCCGCTGGTTGTGCCGACTTCGTCGGCTCCAACGACGGCTATGTGACAGTTCCGCCTTGCCCCACCGACTACACCTGTGGTCCGGGGTGTCGCCCGGTCTTCTCGGTTTCGTACGATCTGAACGCGCTCAGCGAGTTTCAACTCGACGCGTCGGGGGTGGCGGACACGACGCGGCAGCGACTGCTCGTCGCCAAGTTTGGCGACGAGCAGACGTACTCCGTCGGGCTTCCAGTGGGCGAGAACAGCATCGCGTCGCCCATGCTCACGGAGAGCTACCTCATCGGGCGCCACTACTCGCTGCCCGCGCCAGCCGACTCAAAGAAGCAAACGGAGCTTCGTGTCTGGGATCGCGCGACCGGCGCCCTGCTGAAGACCATCCCGATGCCCGGGACGACCAACGCGACGTCACCGTACTACTACGGCGGCGCATCCACCGACAAGTACACGCTGTTCTCGTTTGGCGGAACGCTCCGCAGGTTCGATCTCGCGACCGGCACGTCGAAGGCGATAGCGCCCAGCACCTGTCAGACTCCGCAGATCCTCGCCGGGCGCTACACGTGCATGGACGAGAACACGGGAAAGTTCACGTCGATTGACATCGAGACGGGCGACCTCACCCATCCTGGCGCTGGACCCGAGCTGCAAGTCGAAGGTCGGTGCTCGGTCGACGGCGCGTCGTGCGCGTGGGTAGACTACCGGGATCCACCTGGGCCTGGCTCCAACTTCTCCTGGCGATTTGGCGGCGAGATCTACCTCTACACGTTCGCCACGAAGACGCTCGAGCGCATCACGTTCGACTCGACCGACACCCCAACTTGGAAATTCCATGCGGCGGTGGATGGCGACCTCGTCGCGTGGATGGAAGTCAGCATGAAGTCGACGCAGCGGGATGAAACCCGGGCGTGGATCAGCATCATCGACCGTGTCGCCAAGTACGACCGCAAGTCTGGCCAGCGCTGCACCTACGCGGTCCAGAACGTGACGGGCAGGAAGTTCATCGGCTCGATCGTCCACAACCGAAAGCTGTACGGGACGTTCAACGATCCCGACATGACGGGCTACTTGCGCGTCGTCGCGCTCGACCTCGACAGCGCTGACATTCCCTGGGTGTGTGCGGCGAGCCCGTCCCCCGTCGTCGTCCCGTGATGCGCCGCCACGACGCGAACAACGGCATCGTCGGTCGGCCGGGCTGGGGGGCGTGGTGTGGTGCCGAGCGCGACGAAGCGCACAATAGAATGAACAGCCGGACCGCGTGCGACCGCGATCCGGCGGCACCAGCACCAGCGCGGTCGCTGCAAGCGGCGTCTGGACGCGTGCGCGAGGCGCGCGTGCGGTCATCCGCCACCCACCACGACAGGAGGCGGAGACGGCTCGCAGTTCCACGGGATGTCCGTGCTGTCGAGATCGAACGAGACGGCGCGGCCGTTGCCCGTCCCCAGGTCCGGGTAGTCCTTGAGCATGCCCCACAGCCTTCGCTGGTACACGAGGTTGAGCGCCATATACTTCAACGTGAACCAGCATCGTGTCCCCTTCGTCAAATCGAGACGCACGACCCTGTCCATGGTGACCTGGCCGGCCTCCACCGGCCCGAAGATCGGCTTGCCCCGCTCGAGCCAGGTGACCAGATCACCCTCCACCGCCACGTGCATCTTCTGCTTCGGCGTGTCCGGAGAGTCGAACGTCACGCGCCTGAGCGTCGCGGTGCCCCGCTCGAACAGGTAGATGTCGCCGCCGAACCGCGTGAACACGTTCGACGTCGTGCCAGGCGGATCACGGTAGTCGACCCACGCGCACTGATCACCCTGCAACGAGCAGCTGCCTTCGATCTGCAGCGCCTTGCTCGGCGCCAGCACCTTGGTCGCGCCGGTCTCGATGTTCACACTCTGAAACTGCCCCTTGTTCTCGTCCGCGCACAGGTACTCGTCGTCGATCAGCTGCCCGTTGAAGCAGAACGCTTGCCCGAGCAGCTTGACCGTCCCGTCCGCCAGCGTCACCCGGAACAGACCGCCCGACCGGCTGTACAGCGCGTACGTCTCGTTCGCGGCTGCGCCGCCGTACTGGGGGACCTCCTCCTCGCCAGGCGGGAACGCAGCCTCCGGGTACACCGGCATCGGGTACTTGTGGAGGAGCTGGCCTGTCTGGCGGTCCCAGATGTAGAGGACGATCTGCTCCTGGGGATCAGAGAGGATGGGCCATGCGAGCATGAGCGCCATCACTCTGTGTTCGGTGAGCGCCGGATCGTAGAAGCTTGTGGCGTCGGCGTCGCCGTGACCCACCGTGAACGTGGGGTCGGACTCGCCGCCCGCCGAGAAGTA
>JADLFU010000029.1 GCA_020849655.1 Polyangiaceae bacterium
GCCGATCCGCCGCTGGTCGCGCCGCTCGCGCCGCCGCTGGTCGCGCCGCTCGCGCCGCCGCTGGTCGCGCCGCTCGCGCCGCCGCTGGTCGCGCCGCCTGCGCTCTTGCCGCCCGTACCGGCCGTCGCGCCGCCTGCCGCCTTGCCGGCGCTGCCTGCGCTACCGCCCCCTGCGCCGGCCGCACCCGGCGGGTTGGAGGCGTCCTCGCTGCCTCCCCCGCACGCGGACGCCACCGCGCCGATCACCAAGAAGACGCCAACCGAACCCAAGCGGAGTGAGAGCTTCGTCATGGGCGGATGCAAGCATCCTGGCGCTGACAGGTCAACCGCTCTCGGCGGCGAGGCCGAGCTCGATGCGCCCGAGCTCCTCGCTCGCGCCGGTGACCACCACCTCGAGCGACTCTCCGACAGCGAAGCTGCGGGTCGCGCCGACCAGCGCCTCTCGCGCGGCGACGTACGCGTGGGGGCCGCCGGGGAGCGCCTCCTTGTCGACGGTGCCCGACACCCCCGCGCCCTGCAGCTGCACCACGAGGCCGAAAGGCTTGATGGACACCACGTTGCCGCGAAAGCGCTCTCCGACGCGCTTTGCAAAGTGACGGGCCGCGACCATCCACAGCCGCTCCTTCTCGGCCCGATCGGCCACGCGCGCGCGCTCGTTCAAGTGGACGGACAGCTCCTCCAGCGCGGCGTCGCCAGCGGCCTGGTCGCGACGCCCGGAGAGGTAGGCCTTGACCACCCGGTGCACCGCGAGATCGGCGTACCTCCGGATGGGGGAGGTGAAATGCAAGTAGAGCGGCGCGGCGAGCCCGTAGTGCGCGGAGGGGATCACCGTGTAGCGCGCGGGGCCGAGGCACCTCCCGAGCACGGTGGTCATCGCGGGGCCGAGCGCCGTGCCCTCGAACTGCGCCTCGAACGCCGCGAGCGCGCGCGGGGAGAGCGCGTCGCCGAACCCGGCGAGGAACCCCACGTTCTCCGCGAACTCCCCGAGCTTCACGACCTCGTCGGGCTCGGGCGCGTCGTGCACGCGGAACACGCCGGGCAACCCGCGGTCGACGAGCCAGCGCGCGACCGCCTCGTTCGCGGCGACCATCAGCCGCTCGATGAGCGCGTGCGCGCTCGTGTCGGCGCGCGCCGAGACCCCGAGCGGCGCGTGGGACTCCGGATCGAGCGTGACGTACGCCTCCTCTGACAGCAGCTTCACCCCGCCGCGGGCCGATCGCGTCGCGGCGACGCGGGACGCCGCCGTCCGCAGCCAGCGCACCGTCGACCGCACCTCCGGCGGGATGGCGCCTGCGTCGCCCGCGTCGAGGAACCTGGCGACGCCGTCGTAGTCGAGCCGCGCGTGTGAGCGGATCACGCTCTCGTAGACGTCGGTGGAGGTGACGACGCCCTCGGGATCGAGGCGCAGCTCGACCGTGAGCGCGAGCCTGTCCTTGCCTGGCAACAGCGACAGGGCGTCCTCGGACAGCCGCGGCGGCAGCATGTTGAGCACGCGCCCCGCGAGGTACACGCTCGTGCCGCGCAGGCGCGCCTCGGCGTCGATGGGCGATCCCTCCGGCACGAGCGCGTCGACGTCCGCGATCGACACGAGCACGCGCAGGCCGCCGTCCGGCGCCGCGGGGACCACCGCCAGCGCGTCGTCGAGATCGCGCGAGTGCGGCGCGTCGATGGTGATCGTGGGCAGCTCACGGAGGTCTCGTCGCGCCGCGCCGACGGCGGCCTCCGCGCGGCTGGCGGCTGCCTCGCACGCCTGGGGAAACTCCCCTCGGATGGCGTGCCGCACGATCACCTGCTCGAGGCTCGCGTCGGCGGGCGCGACCCGGCGCGCGACCTCGACCTCCGCCCCGCGGAGGGCGCAGACGACGACGTCGCCCACGGCGGCGTCACCCTGGAGGGGCCAGTCGGTGTTCGCGACCTGGCGATCGACCTTCAAGTAGCGGCGCTTCCCGCGGGCGACGACGACGCCGAACAGCTCGATCCGCGCGCGGTGGACGAGCTCGAGCGCCGTCGCGGTCAGGCGGCCGCCGTCCCCCTCCGTGACGACGCACGAGGCGCGGTCGCCGGCGAGGAACGGGTTGAGATCGGGCGGGGCGACGAACGCCGCCGGCCGCCCGTCCTCGAGCTCGAGGAAGCCGAAGCCCCGCGGATGGACGACGACGACTCCCTCTGTCCGGCTGCTCATCGCGAGCCTGTCGCGCGGACGGGGCCCGATGGCAAGGACGGCGCCGCCGCTCCCCGATGCAGGACCGCCGCGGGGCGCGCGAGCGCGAGGAGATCGAGCATCGCGAGCGCCTCACCCGCCTCACCGAGATCGCAACATTGCGGAAACCGCGGATACCAGCAGGGAGCCCATCATCGCCTACGAGACGCCGCTCGCGCTCCTCTCAGCAGGCAGGGCGCGACAGCAGAGAGGGAGGGGAGGCGGGGACCTCAATTCGCGACCTCGACGGGCGGGGGGGAGGGCTCGCAGGTCCAGGGGATCTCGGTGGTGTCGAGGTCGAAGTGGGTCGCCCGTCCCCCGCCCTGGTGGTCAGCGTCGCCGACCAGCCCCCAGAAGCGCCGCTGGTAGATGAGGCGGGCGTTGGTCTGCTTGCGGTCGAACCAGCAGCGCGTGCCCTTGTCGAGGTCGAGGCGCACCACGCGGTTCATCCTCACATAGTTGATGTCCGCCGGCACCGTCCTCACCTCGCTCGTCTCGAGCCAGGCGACCAGGTTGCCCTCGACGGCCGCGTTGTGCTTCGGCCTGGGGGTCGCCGGCGAGTCGAAGGTCACGCGGCGGAGCTTCTCGTGGACGCGGTCGAAGACGTAGACGTCTCCTCCGACGCTCTTGTACAGCGAAGACCCGGGCCCCCGCGGGTCACGAAAGTCGACCCACGCGCACTGGTCGCCCTGCAGCGCGCAGCTGCCTTCCATCTGGAGCGCGCTGCTGGGGGCGAAGGCCTCGACCTCGCTGGTCTCTACGTCGACGCCGCGAAACTGGCCTGGGCCATGCGAGCATGAGCGCCATCACTCTGTGTTCGGTGAGCGCCGGATCGTAGAAGCTTGTGGCGTCGGCGTCGCCGTGACCCACCGTGAACGTGGGGTCGGACTCGCCGCCCGCCGAGAAGTA
>JADLFU010000030.1 GCA_020849655.1 Polyangiaceae bacterium
CAGGCGAGGCGCGACGACCGCCGCTGTCGCGCTCGTCGGGCCCGACGGCGCCGTCACGCCGATCCCCACGGATCACCCCTCTCTCGACTTCGACGATCCGCCGCGCGCCGTCGCCGTCGGGGAGGGCGCCGTGGTCCTCGGCTGCGCGTCGTCGCCCGGCACGGTGACGATCGTCGACGCGTCGCAGGGCGTCGTGACGACGTCGAGCGAGGCGCCCTTCGCCTGCAACTTCACGAACCAGCTGGCGTCGTCGATGCTCGGGCGCGCGCTCGATCCGGCGCAGTTCACAGCCGCGAGTGGCCAGGAGCTCGGCGTCTACGCCTACGAGGGCGCCCGGCTGCAGCGCCTGCAGACGTTCGCGTCGACGGGCGGCGTGCACGCGTGGGTGGAGCAGATCGAGCCCGGCGTCGTCGCGACGCTCTCCTGGCGCAACTCAGCGGACGATCCGAGCGGACGGTGGACGTACCACCGCACGGACACTGGCGCCGGACCGAGCCTCGCGCCGAGGGACGTCATGCTCGATCCGTACGACGCGCGAGGGCTCCCCCGCGTGCGGCGTGAGCCCGACGGCGCGCTCCTCGTCTCCACCGGGCACGTCGGCAACGCGGGGTGCAGCGGCTGCCTCGGGCTGTTTCGCTGGCACGTGGAGGGCGACGGACGCGTCGAGAGGCTCGCGGAGCTCCCTCCCGCGCCGTTCGGTGAGTGGGTGATGACTGGCTTCGGGCGCGCGGTCGCGACAGAGCTCGGCCCCAACCCCGAGTGGCCAGGGTTGACGACGCCGACGCGGTCCGCCTCGCTCTCCGTGCGCGACGGCGCCTACGAGGTGGCGCTGGTTCGCGGCAGCCCATGCTCGGACGAGGGCCACTGTCGTCGCTTCGGTGAGACGTACACCCCGGCGGTCGTCGGCTCCGGTGACGCGCGGCTCGCGATCCAGGCGCTCTGGACGTGGGCGGGCCCGACCGTCGTCGTCGCTGCGCCCGCGGGCGGCGATGGGGCTCCAGGCGGCGGGATCGTGGACGGCGGCGCGACACCTCCCGACGCGGAGGCGCCCGACGCGGGGGCGCCCGACGCGCAGGCCCCCGACGCGCAAGCGCCGGACGCGGCGACCTCGACGTGGAACGCCCAGCTCATCGCCAGCGGCTTCCCCGGCGCGCGCTTCGTCGGCGCGACCAGCGGGCTCGCCGTGTTCACGACCGACGACGCGACGAGCGGGCAGGTCGTCTCGGTCGCCTTGCCAGACGGCCCCGTGGTCTCGACCTTCACCGGGCGCGCGTCGCCCGCGCGCGTCGCGGTGGCTGGATCGCCGCCGAGCTGGTGGTGGGCCGAGACCGGCAGCGGGACCATCATGACCTCGGGGCAGGGGACGCCACTCAACAAGTACAACGGTGAGGCCCAGCCGTTCGGCGTCGTCCTCGACGGCACCAGCACGTACTGGACGAACCTCGGGGGCACAGGCGCGGTGAGGGGCGCGGGGCCCTCCGGGGCGCCGTTCACGATCGCGACGAACGAGGGCGCACCGTCGACCCTCGTCAGCGACGCGACGCACCTGTACTGGATCGGCGCGAGCGGCACGCAGGTGCGGCGCTGGCCGAAGGCAGGGGGCTCCGCCACGACGCTCGTCACGGAGGCGGGCGCCATCTCCGCCCTCGCGGTCGCCGGCGGCACCCTGTACTTCGCGTCGGCCGACGGGTGGCTGAAGCGGTGCCCGGTGGACGGGTGCGCGTCGCCGTCGGCGGTCGTCGGCGGCCTCGGCGCGGTGGTCGATCTCGCGGCCGACGCCACCGGGGCCTTCTTCACCGCGGCGGGCCAGGCCCCGGGCGAGGCGAGCGTGCGCCACGTGCCAGCGGGCAGCGCGTCGGCGGTCGAGCTCGCGCGCGGCGCGACGGCGCCGGGCGGCATCACTGTCACCTCGAGCCTCGTCCTCTGGGTGACCTCGGCCGGCGAGCTGTGGCGCGTCGGCAAGCCCTGAGCGTGGGGCAGGCGCGACGGCCGCGCGCGCGGGTGATAGTGTGCCCTTCATGCTCCGGTGTGAGCGCGTGTGGCGCTGGGCCTTCGGGTGGTTGTCCATCGCGTCGGCCGCCTGCGCGACCGGCCAGGCGAGCACGACGGAGGAGCCAGAGTCCGCCTCGTCGGGGGCCGCCGGCGCCGCGTCCTCGGCGGGGAAGTCGTCGGGGGCCTCGGCCGGCGCGGCGTCAGGAGCGGGAGGATCGGGGTCGGGAGGATCGGGATCAGGATCGGGAGGATCAGGATCGGGAGGATCAGGATCGGGAGGATCAGGATCGGGAGGATCAGGATCGGGAGGATCAGGATCGGGAGGATCAGGATCGGGAGGACCAGGATCGGGAGGATCAGGATCGGGAGGGACGTCGTCTGGTGGCTCGGGCGGGATGCCGTCGGGCGGGGCGTCACCGGGCGGCGCGTCGTCGGGCGGCGCGTCCGGCGCCCCCGCGTCGTGCGCGGGCAAGCTCGTCGCGGGCGCGTGCTGGTACTATGCGTCGTCCGCGAAGCAGTCCTGCGCGGCGGTGTGCCAGGCGCACGGAGGGTACAGCGTGGCCACGCGCGACGTCGCGGGCAGCGGCGGGCCGGATCTCGCGTGCGGGGACGTCCTCGACGCCGTCGGCGCGCCTGGCTCGGACGTCAGCGCGCTCACCGGCTCGGGCGCCGGGGTAGGCTGCTTCTACAGCCCCGTGCTGTCGCAGCGGCACCGCGCCTCCGACCCTCCGACCTCGGAGGGCGCGACGTACGACGTCGTCGGCGCGCGGCGGGCGTGCGCCTGCAACGAGTGACAGCGCCGCGGCGCGATCGACTACCCTCATGCGCGATGCGCCTCCGCACGCTGCTCCTCACCGCGATCACCGCTCTCCCCCTCGCCTGCGGCGGCGAGGCCGACACCCGCTCGATCGCCGCTGAGGGCGGCGCGGGGCAGGGGGGCTCGGGCGGCGCGACGGCAGAGGACGCGACGCTGACCGCGGGGCCGGCGTCGCTGCGCGTGCGGACCTCGCCGCTCACGATCGAGCTCGTCCACGGCGACGCCGTGCGCCTGACGCTGACGGCGGCGTCGCTGGGCATCGGCACCGTCGACGCGCCGAGCGACGACGAGAACTACGACCCCTACTTCATGGCCATCGGCAACCACCTGCGCGATCCCGACGGGCTCGCCTTCGAGACGCCGACGGCGGCGCAGATCACGGCGCGCTCCGCGGCCGAGGTGTCGCTGTCGCTCACGTACCCGTCGGGCCCGGCCACGCTGTCGCTCGCGCGCATGGCCGACGGGAGGTTCCGCGCGAAGCTGACCCCCGCGATGGCGAGCGCCGCGTACCTGCGGGTCGCCCCGCGCGTCGACGCCCAGGAGGGGCTGTATGGCCTCGGCGAGAACTTCGACTCGGTCGACAACCGCGGGCGCGTCCGCCCGATGCAGATCGAGGGCGGCGCGAGCAACGAGGCGAGCTACACGCTGTCGCACGTCCCCATCCCGCTGGTCGTCGGGACGACCGGCTGGGGGCTGTTCGTCGAGAGCCGGTACCCTGGCGTGTTCGACGTCTGCGCCGCCGCGCCCGACGTCGTGGAGGCGACGTTCGGCACGGGGCTCCGGTCGTCCGACGGGCTCGTGTTTCACTTGTTCTCGGCCGACCACCCGCTCGACATCACCAAGCACTACCACGACGTGGCCGGCGCCCCGCGCCTGCCCGCGCGCTGGGCGCTCGGCCCGTGGCTGTGGCGCGACGAGAACCTCGACCAGGCGGAGGTGATGAGTGACATCGCGAAGCTGCGCGCGCTCGACCTCCCCCACACCGGCCTGTGGATCGACCGGCCGTACGCGACCGGCGTCAACACCTTCGACTGGAACAAGAAGCAATTCCCCGACGCGCAGGCGATGATCGACGAGGCGCACGCGATGGGGCTGCGCATGGCCATATGGCACACTCCTTACATCGACGAGAAGGATCCGAGCACGAAGGCGCTGCTCGACGAGGTGAAGCAGAAGGGGTACCTGCCGCCGAAGGCCGGGCTCTCCCTGAACAAGTGGGGCACGCTGATCGATCTCACCAACCCCGACGCCTACGCGTGGTGGCAACAACACATCCGCGCCTACACGGCCCAGGGCATCGAGGGGATGAAGCTCGACTACGCGGAGGACGTCATCCCCGGCCTCGCGGGCATCCGCAACCCGTGGAGGTTCGCCGACGGCAGCGACGAGCGGACGATGCACTCGCTCTACAACATCCTCTACCACAAGGTCTACGCGGAGACGCTCCCCGAGGAGGGAGGGTTCTTGCTCGCGCG
Source organism: Polyangiaceae bacterium (assembly GCA_020849655.1). GTDB lineage: Bacteria > Myxococcota_A > Polyangia > Polyangiales > Polyangiaceae > JADLFU01. The sequence goes on from JADLFU010000030.1 coordinate 4,285, forward strand.
CCACGGCACCTGGGGCGATCAGGTGTGGACGAGCGTGATCTGGCCCGGCGATCTCGACGCCTCCTTCGACGTCTACGGCGCGAAGGCGACCTCGCCGACCGGCGAGGCCTACGTCGCGGTCGGCGGCCTGCCCGCGTCGATCATCGCCGGGCTGAGCGTGGGCGTGTCGGGCTACCCGTTCTATGGGGCGGACACGGGCGGCTACCTCCACTCGCCGCCCGACGACGAGCTGTTCCGCCGCTGGTTCGAGCAGACGGCCGTCTCCACTGTCATGCAGGTCGGCAACGGGGCGAGCACCGCGGTGTGGGATGACTTCGCCAAGACTGGTTACAACCAGCAGACGCTCGACTCGTACCGACAGTACGCGCGGCTGCACCTGCGGCTGTTCCCGTACGAGTGGACGTACGCGGCGCGGCTGCGCGCGGACGGCCGCCCGATCGCGCGGCCGCTCGGCCTCGCGCACCCGGAGCTCCGGGTGCACCCCGACGACGTGTACCTGTTCGGCGATGACTTGCTCGTCGCGCCCGTCGTCACGCGGGGCGCGACCACCCGCACGCTCCACGCGCCCGCGGGCCGCTGGGCGCACTTCTTCACTGGCGAGATCGTGCAGGGAGGCGGCGAGGTGACGGTCGACGCGCCGCTCGGGCGGTTGCCGCTGTTCCTCCGGGAGGGCGGGATCGTGCCCCTGCTGCGCCCCACCATCGACGCCATGGCGCCGACGACGCGCCCCGAGCAGGTCGACTCGTACGCGACGACGCCCGGCGTGCTGTGGGCGCGCGCGTTCGTCGGACCGAGGGCGACCTTCACGCTGTTCGACGGCGCCGTGCTGACGACCGAGGCGGTGGCGGACGGCCTCGCGCTCTCGTCGAAGGACGGCGCCGAGTTCGCGCTCGGCGTGGTCTGGGAGGTCGTCGCCGTCGACGCCGCGCCCTCCGCCGTCACGCTCGACGGCGCGCCGCTCGCCGCGGTCTCCGACACGGCGTCGGCGGCCTCGGGCTGGGCGTACGACGCCGGGGCCCGCGTGCTCAGCGTGCGGGTGCCCGCGGGCGCGCACGCCGTCCACGTCGCGCGTTTACCGCGGCTGGGCCCGTGGTAACGCGTCGCCCGATGACCGTCCGGAAGATCGCGACCATCGGCCACCCCGTGCTGCGCCAGCGCTCGCGCGAGGTCGGCCCCGAGGAGCTCGCGTCGCCGGAGTTTCAGCGGCTGGTCGACGACGTCATCGAGACCATGCGGGACGCGTCGGGCGCCGGCCTCGCCGCGCCGCAGGTCCACGAGCCCGCGCGGCTCGTCGCGATCGAGGTCGACCGCAACCCCAGGTATCCCTACAAACCACGCGTCCCGCTGACGGTGCTGGTGAACCCCGAGCTCCACGTCCTCTCCGACGAGACGTTCGACAACTACGAGGGGTGCCTCTCCGTCCCGAACCTGCGCGGGGTCGTGCGGCGCGCGACCGAGGTGCGCGTCGTCGCGCTCGATCGCCGCGGCGCGCCGCTCGATTTCGTCGTGCGAGGCCTGACCGCGGGCACGTTCCAGCACGAGGTCGACCACCTCGACGGCAAGCTCTTCGTCGACTCCGTCACCGACACGACCACGCTCACCACGTGGGCCGACTTCGATCGCTTCCACCGCGAGGCCTTCGTGCGGCGCGCCGAGGCGCTCGTCGCGAGGTTCGGATCGTGAGCGGCCTCGACGAGACCCGCGCGTACTACGACGACTTCGCGCGCGGCTACGAGGCGCGGCGGCGGCCCAACGATCCTCACGGCTACCACGCGCTCGTCGACGATCTCGAGGTCGAGCTGGTCGAGCGCTACGGGCGCGGCAAGGACGTGCTCGAGGCCGGCTGCGGCACGGGGCTCCTGCTCGAGCGCTTCCGGGGGTTCGCGGCGCGCGCGGCCGGGTTCGATCTCTCGCCGGGGATGCTCGCGCTCGCGCGGGCGCGCGGCCTCGACGTGCGGGAGGGCTCGGTCACCGAGATCCCCTTCGACGATCGATCGTTCGACGTGACCTGCTCGTTCAAGGTGCTCGCGCACGTCCCCGACATCTCGCGCGCGCTCCGCGAGATGGCGCGCGTGACGCGGCGGGGCGGCGTCGTCATCGCCGAGCTGTACAACCCGTGGAGCCTCCGCGCGGCCGTGAAGCGCCTCGGCCCGAAGGGCGCGATCTCCGCCGGGCGCGACGAGGGCGACGTGTACACGCGCTACGACTCGCCGCGCGCCGCGCGCAGGCTCGTGCCGGAGGGCTGCACGCTCGAGGCGGCGCGGGGGATCCGCATCGTCACGCCGGCGGCGCTGGCCTTCAGGCTGCCGCTCGTCGGACGCGCGCTGCCCAGGGTCGAGCGCGCGCTCGCCGACGGCCCGCTCGCCGCGCTCGGCGGCTTCTACGCGATGGTGCTGCGGGTCGGCTGACGCGCGTCATAGGGGGGCGCCGCGCCCCAGGCGATGTGTCGAGGCACGGGCCGCGATCCGCGCCGCCCAGCCTGGGCCGCGCTCACCGCGCCACCGCAGATGCCTGCCACCACGCCGCCCCCGACGTCGCTCCGCGCCGCCCTCGTCCGCCCAGCGGGGCGGGGGCTCATCGCCGCCTCGATCGCGGCGGTGGGGGTCGCCGCCGGGCTCGGCGGCTTCGTGTTCCAGTACGCGGGGGGCACCTCGTACCTGAGCCCCGATCCGCGCGCGTGCGCCAACTGCCACATCATGCAACCTCAGTACGACAGCTGGCAGAAGGCGAGCCACCACACGACCGCCCGGTGCGCCGAGTGCCACCTGCCCCACGCGTTCGTGCCCAAGTACCTCGCGAAGGCCGAGAACGGCTGGAACCACTCGGTGGCCTTCACCCTGCAGAACTTCGACGAGCCCATCGTCATCAAGGGCCGCAACATCCGCAGCCTGGAGGACAACTGCCTGCGCTGCCACGGCTACCTCACCCACCCCCAGCGGAGCGTCGCGCGCCGCCCCGACGACGTCATCCCCTGCGTTCACTGTCACGCCTCCGTGGGCCACGGCGAGAAGGCCGGCCTCGGCGGCCCTCGCCCCAACCGACCGGTGACTCCATGACCGACGATCCCCACGCCTCCCGCGCCTCCCTCCTCCTGCGCAGCCGCGCGTTCTTCGCCGGGCTCGGCTTCGTCGCCGCGGCCGCGGCCGCGTTCGCCGCGTACCTGACGACCGACGTGTACAGGCACAAGGCCGAGGCGCTCACGCCGTTCGTGCGGGTCGTCGAGGTCGGCGAGGACGACACCGACCCGGCGAAGTGGGGGCGCAACTGGCCGGCGCAGTTCGGCGCCTACAAGCAGACGTCTCGCCCCACGAAGACCCGCTTCGGCGGCCACGCGGGCAGCGAGGCGCTCCCCGAGGAGAAGATCGCGCGCGATCCGTGGCTGCAGCGGATGTTCCGCGGGTACGCGTTCTCGATCGACTACCGAGACCGTCGCGGCCACGCGTACATGCTGGAGGATCAGGAGCAGACGAAGCGGCTGACGAAGCCGCAGTCCGGCTCGTGCCTCCACTGTCACGCCTCGGTGATGCCCCTGTACCGGGCGCTCGGCGCCGGCGACGCCGACAAGGGCTTCGAGGCGTCTCACGCGATGAGCTACCAGCAGATCAACCAGCAGCTCCACGACAGCGGGCACGCGCACCCGGTCAGCTGCGTCGACTGCCACGATCCGTCGACGATGGCGCTCCGGGTCACCCGTCCAGGGTTCAAGCGGGCCATCGCGGCGTTCGCGGAGGGCAAGGGGGACGCGGTCGCGCTTCCGTCGGTACAGGCGTGGCGAGAGGGGAAGCGCGCGCGGCCCTATGATCCCAGCACCGACGCGAGCCGCAACGAGCTCCGATCGTTCGTCTGCGGTCAGTGTCACGTCGAGTACTACTGCTCGTCGAAGATGCCGCTGACCTTCCCCTGGGCCAACGGCTTGAAGGTGGACGACATCGAGGGCACCTGGGACGCGATGAAGTTCCCGGATGGCTCGGCGTTCTCCGACTACGCGCACGCCGAGACCGGCGCGCCCATCCTGAAGGCGCAGCACCCCGAGTTCGAGCTGTGGAGCCAGGGCATCCACGCGCGCAGCGGCGTCTCGTGCGCGGACTGTCACATGCCGTACGTCCGGGAGGGCGCGACCAAGGTCAGCGATCACTGGGTCCGCAGCCCGCTGTTGCAAGTGAACCGCGCCTGCCAGACCTGCCACCGCGCCTCCGAGGCCGAGATGAAGGCGCGGGTCGACGTCATCCAGCAGCGCAACCACGATCTCATGCAGCGCGGCGGCGCGGCCATCGTCGAGCTCATCGACGCCGTCGTCGCGGCGAAGCAGCGGGGGGCGACCGAGCAGGAGCTCGCCGTCGCGTGGAAGCTCCAGCGCCAGGCCCAGTGGCGGCTGGATTTCATCGCGGCGGAGAACAGCATGGGGTTCCACGCGCCCCAGGAGGCTGCGCGCACGCTCGCGGAGGCCATCGACTTCGCGCGGCGCGGCCAGCTCGCCGCGGTCACGCTGCGCTCCGGGATCGTGGCCCCGCCGTCCGCCGCGTCGGGCGCCGCCCCCGCGGCGTCGAGCGCCGCTCCCCCCAGGTGAGCATCTCCCTGGACGGCGCCCCGCCGCGCCGGTACCCCGGCCGGCATGACCAAGCCCCGGCTGACCTACTTCGACGCCCCCGTGAGCCGCGGGGAAGAGTGTCGTCTCGCGCTCGCGCTCGCCGGCGTCGAGTTCGAGGACGTCCGCATCTCGCGCGATCAGTGGGCCGAGCTGAAGCCGAGCGCGCCGTTCGGCACGGTGCCGTACCTCGAGGTCGAGGGGCACGCCGCCATCGGCCAGACGAACGCGATCCTCACGCTCATCGGGCGCTTGCACGGCCTGCACCCGAGCGATCCCTTCGAGGCAGCGCGGCACGAGGCCGTGATGGCGCACGTGGAAGACCTCCGCGTGGCGGTCGGCCAGACGCTGTGGATGACGGACGCGGACGAGAAGCGGCGCGCGCGCGAGGCGCTCGTCGCCGACACGTTCCCCGCGTGGGGCGGGATCACGGAGCGTCACATCGGCGAGCGAGGGTTCTTCGCCGGCGACACCGCGCACGTCGTCGACGTGAAGCTCTACGGCATCGTGCGTTGGTTCCTGGGCGGCAAGGTCGACCACATCCCGGCGGACGTGTTCGCGGCCTTCCCGCGCCTGCTCCGCGTGCACGCCGCCGTCGACGCGCACCCGCGCGTGCGGGCCTGGCAGGGTCGCGCGTGAACGAGATCGTCGTCTCCCGCGATCTGTCGCACGACCCCGCGCGCGTGTGGGCGCGCTACACGGATCACGAGGGCTGGTCCTCGTGGGCGGGGCTCGGCCGGGTGAGGCTCGTGCGGCGCGGCGCGCCCGAGCGAGACGGCGAGGGAGCGGTGCGCGCGTTCTCGCTCTCGCCGGGGTTGCGCGAGGAGGTGGTGACGTTCGAACGAGAGCGGCTGATGCAGTACCGCGTCACCCGTGGGCCGCTGCCGATCGACCGCCACCTGGGCGAGGTGCTCTTCGAGCCGCGGGGCGGCGGCGTGGGGATCACCTGGCGCGTCAGCTTCCGCGCGCTCGCGCCGGGGCTCGGCGGGGTGATGGAGCGCGGCCTCTCGGCGCTGTTCGCGCGCGTCCTCGGCGCGCTCGACCGCGATCTCGCGCGGCGCTGACGCGCCTACGCCCAGTCGCCGCGGCGCGCGAGGAAGGCGACGCGGAGCCACTCGTCGACGACCAGCGGTCGGCCGACGCAGGCGTCGGTGATCACGCCGTAGCAACACTTGGCGACGCCGGCGGTCGTCGCCTTCGACTCGGGCCCCGACTGCGCGAAGGCGCCGCACGACGACGAGACGAACTCGGCGGCCACGCGCGAGTACAGGCCGGGATCGCCGAGCGGCGGGCAGCCGCCGTCCATGTTCGGATCGATGCACACTGTCACGGTCGAGAACATCGCGGGGGGCTTGCCGCACTCGTAGGCGCCGCTGTCCATGCACTGACAGTACGACTCGGGTTGTGGAGAGGTGGAGCACCACGCCGTCTTCACGCAGTCACCGCCAGGCTTGCAGCCGCTGACCGTCGCGCCGCCCGCGCCGCTCGATCCGGCCGCGGCGCCGCCCGCGCCGGCGCTCGTCACGCCGCCCGCGCCCGCCTTCGCGCCGCCTGCGCCTGCGGCCGCGCCGCCCGCGCCCGCCATCGTCACGCCGCCCGTCCCTGCGCTCGCGCCGCCCGCGCCCGCCATCGTGGCGCCGCCCGCGCCCGCCATCGTGGCGCCGCCCGCGCCAGCGCTCGCGCCGCCCGCGCCCGCCATCGTGGTGCCGCCTGCGCCAGCGCTCGCGCCGCCCGCGCCAGCGCTCGCGCCGCCCGCGCCTGCGCCTGGCGTGCCCGCGGCGCCTGCCACGGAGGATCCAGCGGCGCCGCCGCTGCCTGGCGACGTCTGCGCGGCGCTCGAGGCGTCGTCGGAGCCGCCGCACGCGACGACGGTGGCCGCTCCGGTGGCGGCCAGCAGCAAGCGAGTCAAGAGGGTGGGGTGCATGCCCACCACGGTACCCAGGCGCGCGCCGAGCGCAAACCGAACCGACGCCCGCCCCCCGCTCCCGCGCGTCGGCCCCGTCGGCGCGTGACACCGAGGTGGGGGCGGGGCAGACTCGCGCACCCCTAGATGGCCGCCTCCTTCGATCGTCGCGCGTCCGAGCCCGCTGCCCCCGTCGCCTCCCCCCGCGCCGCCCCCCCCGCGAAGGCGAGCCACGACGTCGCGGCGCCGCCCGCGCTCATCGCGTTCATGCTGAAGAGCTGGAAGCCTCGCCCGCGCCGCCTCCCCGCGAAGGTCGCGCACGCGGCGGCGCACCACGCGCGGCGGCGGGCGCTGTCGGCGATGTTCCCGGGGGAGGTGCTCGTCATCCCCACGGGACACGAGAAGGTCCGCGCGAACGACACGCACTACCGGTTCCGCCCCGGCACCGACTTCTTCTACCTGACCGGCAACCACGAGCCCGACTGCGTGCTCGTGATGCTGCCGAAGAGGGGCGGTCACGAGGACGTGCTGCTCGTCGAGCCGAACCCGGGCCGCGCCGACAAGACGTTCTTCACCGACCGCAACAAGGGCGAGCTGTGGGTCGGGCCGCGGCTCGGCGTCCCCGAGAGCCGCGCGCGCTTCGGCGTCGATCGGTGCGCCGCGATCGACGAGCTCACCGCGATCCTCGCCAGGGCGAAGAGGGGCGGCGTGCGCGCGCTCCGCGGCCTGTCCGAGAAGATCGACGACGCCGTGCCCACGACGAAGGCCGGGAAGAAGGCCGATCAGGCGTTCGCGGCGGCGCTGTCGGAGCTGCGCCTGAAGAAGGATCGGGCCGAGCTCGGGGAGCTGTCGGCGGCCATCGCGTCGACGCACCGGGGCTTCGAGGACGTCATCGCGCGCATGCGCGGCGCGAGGTCCGAGCGCGAGATCGAGGGCGTGTTCGCGCTCCGCGCGCGCGTCGAGGGCAACGACGTCGGCTACGGCACGATCGCCGCGAGCGGCCACCACGCGTGCACGCTGCACTGGACCCGCAACGACGGCGCCATCAAGCGGGGCGATCTGTTGCTGCTCGACGCCGGCGTGGAGGGCAACTCGCTCTACACCGCGGACATCACCCGCACGCTGCCGATCTCCGGCAGGTTCACGGGCCCGCAGCGCGCCGTCTACGAGCTGGTCGCCGCCGCGCAGGACGCGGCGTTTCGCGAGGTGCGCCCGGGGCGGGACTTCCTCGCGCCCAACCGCGCGGCGATGCGCGTCCTCACCGAGGGGCTCATCGAGCTCGGCGTGCTGAGGTGCAGCGCCGAGGAGGCGCTCGATGACGCCCACCAGTATTACAAGCGCTACACGCTGCACAACGTCAGCCACATGCTCGGGCTCGACGTCCACGACTGCGCGAAGGCGCGCCAGGAGGCGTACAAGTTCGGCAAGCTCGAGCCGGGCATGGTGCTCACCGTCGAGCCGGGGCTGTACTTTCAGACGGACGATCTCACCGTGCCGGCGGCGCTGCGCGGCATCGGCGTGCGCATCGAGGACGACGTCGTGGTCACGAAGACCGGCATGAGGAACCTCTCCGCCGCGATCCCGCGCGACGCCGCGGACGTCGAGGCGTGGATCGCGCGCGTCTGGCGGAAGCCGCGCGCGTGAGCGCGGCCCGACCGGGCGCGCTCTGGCTGTCGCTCCTCGTGTCTCCGCTCGCGTGCGGCGCCGCGCCCGCCGCCGAGCCCGCGTGGCCGGGGCCGCTCTGCCACGCGCGCGTCTCGGGCGCGCCCGCCGCCGCGGCGGAGGCCGCCGCCCTGTCGGTGCCCACGTCGCGCGTGATGGTCGACGTCGTCGTCCCGGTCGACGCGATGAAGGCGGCGCTCGAGCGCGCGGTGCCCGCCGAGCTCGTCGATCGGCGCGGCGTCGACGTGGGGCAGGCGGGCCAGCTGTCGCTGCGGGTCACGCGCGGCGCGTTCGCCGTGTCCGCGCGCGGCGACGACCTCGTGGTCGACGTCGATCTCTTCGGGCGCGCGTCGTTCTGCAAGCCGCTCGGGCTGCTCGGGTGCGTCAGCTACGCGTCGTGCGAGCCGGCGGCGCACGGGCGCGCGGAGGTCACGCTCGCCCTGGACGGCCAGTACCGCCTGCCGCCCTCGCGCGTCGAGATCCCCATCACCCGCGCGTGCACGATGACCGCGCTCGGGCTCGACGTGACGGACGACTTCTCGAAGGAGGCGGCGGCGCAGGCGCGCACGATCCGCGAGCGCATCGACGGCGGCGTGCCCGCGGTGGCGGAGCTCGTCGCGGACCTCTGGCGCGCCCTCGGAACGAGCGTTCCGCTCGGCAACGGCGCCTGCGCGCGCCTCTCCCCGCGCGCCGTCGTGCAGACGGGGCTGCGCGCCCGCGGCGCCACGCTGTCGCTCGGGGTCGGCGCCGAGGGCGAGATCGTCGTCGAGTCGCCGTGCCGCGCGTCGGCGCCGAGCGCGACGATCCCGCCGCCGCGGATCACGCGCGACGCGGCGACGGGCGTCCACCTCGAGGTGCCGGTCGTCGTGTCGTGGGAGCAGGCGTCGCTCGCCCTCGCGCGCGCTCTCTCGGCGCACGAGCCGCGCGTCGGCGCGGAGCGCGTGCACGTGACCGACGCCCGCGCCGAGCCTGACGGCGATCGTGTGCGCCTCGTGCTCGCGCTCTCGGGTCGGACGTGCGGTCAGATCGCGCTCACGGCGCGCCCGTCGCCGCGCGAGGATCTGGCGCGCATCGATCTCGTCGAGCTCGCGCCGCTCGCGGGCGAGAGCGCTCGATCCGGCCTCGATCTCGAGCTGTTGGCGCGAGAGCTCGCGCCGCACCTCTCGCTGCCGCTGCCGCTGAACCCCGCCGCCGTGCCCCGGCGCATCGACAAGATCGCCGCGACGCTGCTCGCGCACGACGCGAGCGATCCCGACGCGCCCTCGCTGCAGGTGTCCATGCACAAGGCGTCGCTCCAGCGCGCGGAGGTGCGGCGAGAGGGCGTCGTCGGCGCGCTCGTCGCCGACGGCGACGCGACCGTGTCGCTGCGAGGTGCCCGTTGAGATCGCTCGCGCTCGCGCTGGCGCTCGGCCTCACGGGCTGTGGCGGCAGTGAGGAGGGCGTCGGGCGCGCGACGCCGCCCGCGGGAGAGGCGCCGCTCGTCGCCCTCGCGCCGGGGGAGCGCGCGCTGTCGCTCGTCGCCGACGGGGACGACCTCGCGTGGGTCCGGATCTCCGCCGGCGGGGAGGCGGTGGTCGAGCGCGCGCGGGGCGGAGCGGTCGAGCGCGTCGCCGCGCTCGCGCCGGTGCCCGCGGAGATCGCCTCCTCGACGCCGTCGCTGCTCGCGCTGCGCGACGGCGCGCTGTCGTGGATCGATCCTGGCGCGCGCACGGCGCACGTCGGCGCGGACGTGCCGCTCGACGACGAGCCCGTCGCGCTCGCGCTCGATCCGGGCGGCCGCGCGTTCGTGCTCACGTGGAGCGCGATCGAGCGCGTCGAGGGGGCCGCGACGACGCGCGTCGCGCCGCTCGAGCGGAGGGCGACCCCGTGCCGCATCTCGGCTGACGAGGCGCACGTGTGGTTCGCCGAGCGCGGCGCGTGGCGCGTGGCGCGCGCGCCGACGTCGGGCGGCCCCGTCGAGGAGTACGCCGACCGCCGCCGCCTGGCGTGCGGTGTCCACGCGGGCCCGGAGCGCGCGACGTGGATCGAAGTCGACCCGACGCTGCGCGTGTTCGTCACCCGCTTCTCGAAGGCGCTGCTGCCGCCGCCGGACGTCATCCCCGCCGCGTCGACCGAGGTCGGCTACTACTCACCCGCGGGGTTCCACGTCGATCTCGCCGTCGACGGCGACGCGGCGTTCACCGTCAACGAGGAGGACGGCAAGCTCGTCGAGGTCGATCTCGTCCACACCGAGGGGCGCGCGCTCCGCGAGGGGCTGCCTTCTCCCACCAGCGTCGCGGCCACGCCCACGTCGATCGCGTGGGCCGACCAGCGCGGCGTGTGGCGCATCAAGCGGTGACGGGCGGGCCGCTCGGGATGGCGCGCTCGTCGAACCGCCCCGTCGCCGCGTCGAGCACGACGGCGTGCTCGCGGACGAACGCGCCGCCCTCGAGCTCGTAGACGTTGAACCCCGCGCGGCGATCGTCGTCGTCGTGCAGGAGCGACGCGCTCGTGGCGCCGATCGATCGCAGCCCGCCGCCGAGATCGATCTGGACGCGCTCGTGCAGGTGCCCGTGCAGCACCACGGCGCCCTCGGCCTGCCGCAGCAGCCCGCGCATCGCCGCGGCGTCCGAGAGGCCGTTGGTGAACGTGCGGACGCGCGTCCGCAGCGGGTGCAGCGGGTGGTGGACCAGCACGAGCGGCACCTTGCCGCGCAGCTCGTCGCGCCCGAGCACCCGCGCGAGCGCCTCGCGCTGGGGCCTGCCGACGAGGCCCGACGCGATCATCGGCGGCCGCGGCGTCGCGCTCGAGAGGCCGATGAGGGCCGCGTCGCCCCGCAGCCGCACGAAAGGGAACGGCCCCGACGCGTGCGCCGCGGAGATCCCCGGCAGATCGCTCGTCATGTAGTCGCCGAACACGCCGAGGAAGCGCCGCCGCCGCGCCGAACCGGCGGTGTAAAGATCGGGATTTCCGGGGACGCCGTTCACCTGGTCGGCGGGGAGCCCGAGCTCGCGGTCGATCAGCTCGCGCGCGCGCACGAGCTCGCCCTCGAACGCGAGGTTCGAGAAGTCGCCGGTGATGACGACGTGATCGGGCCGCCTCCGCGCGACCTCGCGCAGCAGCGCCTGGAGCACCTCGTGCTTGTGCGACGCGTGGCGCTTCAGCTTCAGGTTGACCCAGCCCGTCGCGCGCTTGTTCGCGTAGGCCGTCCAGGGCTCGGGCGCCTCGCCGCGGACGTGGGGATCGGAGAGGTGCGCGATCCTCACGGGCGGGCGTCGCGCGCGAGCCGCTTCTCGAGCTTGCGATGCACCATGAGCTTCCGCAGCGCGCCCATGTGGTCGATCATCAGGACGCCGTCGAGGTGGTCGTATTCGTGCTGGATCGCCACCGCCATGAACCCCTCGGCCTCGAGCTCGAAGGGCGCGCCCGTGCGGTCCTGCGCGCGCACGCGGACGCGCACGGCGCGCTTCACGTCCTCCGACACGTCGGGGAACGACAGGCAACCCTCCTCCCACGTCTGCTCGCCCTCCCGCTCGACGATCTCCGGGTTGATGAACGTGACGAGGCGGCTCGGCTCGTCCTCGCGCGCGATGTCGACCACGAACACCCGCAGCGGCACGCCGACCTGCGTCGCCGCGAGGCCGACGCCGGGCGCGGCGTACATCGTCTCGGCCATGTCGTCGGCGAGCCGCTGGATCTCCGGCGTGATCTCGCGGACGGGCTGCGCCTTCTCGCGCAGCTTCGGGTCCGGGTAGTGGAGGATGGTGAGGATCATGGGCTCGGGTGCGGCGAAGGGTAGATCGAAACACGCCGCGCGCCAGGCGTCAGCGCGGCGCCGGGTAGTCGATGGGCCCGCGCGCGTAGACGTCCTCGCCGCAGAGCTCCCAGCGGGGCAGCCGGATGCGCGGCGCGTCCGCGGGCGTGTCGGGCCCCGCCCAGTCGACGGCGCCCGGGCGCCCGCGCGGGCCGAGCAACAGCGGCGCGATGAACGCGTGCAGCTCGTCGGCCGCCTGCGTCGCCAGCTTGCTGCCGACCAGCTCGGCGCCGCCCTCGACGAGCAGCGACACCACGCCGAGCTCGGCGAGCGCGCGCAGCCCCGCCGGCACGTCGACGCGCCCCTCGGAGGACTTGGGGACGCGGAGCACCCGCACCCCGAGCTTCGCCAGCGCCTCCTCCTGCGCCGCCGGCGCGTCGAGCGCCGTCAAGACCCAGGTCGGCACGTCGAGCGCGGTCGCCGCGAGCTTGCTCTCGGCGGGCAGCCGGAGCTTCGTGTCGAACACGACGCGCACGGGGCTCTCGCCGGGGACGTGGCGCACCGTCAGCCGCGGATCGTCGGCGAGCGCGGTCGCGATGCCGACGGCCACGGCGTCGCGCTCTCGCCGCAGCTCGTGCACCTTCGCGCGGGCCTCCTCGCCGGTGACCCAGCGCGACGCGCCCGTGCGGGTCGCGATGCGGCCGTCGAGCGAGAGCCCGAGCTTCACCGAGACGTGCGGCACGCCCGTCGTGATGTACTTCGCCCACGGCGCGATGAGATCGCTCGCGGCGCGGTGCTCGCTCAGCAGCGTCACCTCGACGCCCTCTTGACGAAGCCGCTCGACGCCCTGCCCGGGCACGTGCGGGTTCGGGTCGCGCGCGCCGATGACGACGCGCTTGATGCCCGCCGCGAGGATGGCGTCGACGCACGGCGGCGTCTTGCCGTGGTGGTTGCACGGCTCGAGCGTGCAGTACAAGGTGGCGCCCTTCACCTGCTCGCCGGCGCGGCGCAGCGCGAGCACCTCCGCGTGGTCCTCTCCGGCGCGCTCGTGGCACGCCGCGCCCAGCAGCTCGTCGCCGCGCGCGACGACGGCGCCGACGCGCGGGTTCGGGGAGGGGCGCGCCTTCTCCGCCTCGGCGACCGCCGCCCCCATCCATTTCGCGTCGAGCTCGTGGGTGCCCATCAGGATTGATCTCCGAGCTTGCCGAGCTCCTCGCGGAACGCCGAGATGGACCGAAACTCCCGGTACACGCTGGCGAAGCGAACATACGCGACTTCATCGAGCGCGCGAAGGTGCGCCATCACCCGCTCCCCGAGGAACCTCGAGTCGATCTCCTTGTCGCCGAGCTCGGCCACCTCGGCCTCGATGCGCGACGCGAGCTCGTCGATCTGCGCGACGGACACCGGGCGCTTCTTGCACGCGACGCGCACGCCGCCGAGGAGCTTCTCGCGATCGTACGGCTCGCGGCGGCCGTCCTTCTTCGCCACCTGCGACGCGACGAGCTCGACGCGCTCGTACGTGGTGAACCTCCGGCCGCACGCGGTGCACTCGCGCCTCCGCCGCGTGCACTCGCCGCGCTCGCTCGTGCGTGAGTCGATCACGCGGTCGTCCTCGTTGCCGCAGGCGGGGCAGCGCATCTCGCTCAGCCCGAGAAGCGCGACAGCACGAGCGTCGCGTTCGTGCCCCCGAACCCGAACGAGTTCGACAGGGCGTGCCGCACCGGGCGCTCGCGCGCGGTGTTCGGGACGACGTCGAGCGCGCACGCCGGGTCCTGCTCGAACACGTTGATGGTCGGCGCGATCTTGCCCGTCGCGATCGACATCGCGGAGAAGATGGCCTCGATCGCGCCCGCCGCGCCGAGCAGGTGGCCCGTCATGCTCTTCGTGGAGCTGACCCAGAGGCGGTCGACCGCCGGGCCGAAGACGGCGCGGATCGCCTCGCACTCGTGCTTGTCGCCGGGGGGCGTCGAGGTGCCGTGGGCGTTCAGGTAGTCGATGTCGGAGGGCGCGACGGAGGCGTCGCGCAGGGCCATCTTCATCGAGCGGATCGCGCCCTCGCCCCCGGGGGCCGGGTTCGTCAGGTGGTGCGCGTCGCTCGAGGCGCCGTAGCCCGTCAGCTCGGCGTACACGCGGGCGCCGCGCGCCTTCGCGCGGGTCAGCGACTCGAGCACGAGCACGCCCGCGCCCTCGCCGCAGACGAAGCCGTCGCGCGCGACGTCGAAGGGGCGGCTCGCCGTCTCGGGCGAGTCGTTGCGGCGCGAGAGCGCGTACATCGCCTGGAACCCGCCGATGCCGATCGGGCTGATGGCGGCCTCGCTGCCGCCCGCGATCATCACCTGCGCCTTGCCGCGACGGATCCACTCGGCCGCCTCGCCGATCGCGTGCGCGCCCGACGAGCACGCGCTCGTCACGGCGTAGTTGGGCCCGCGCAGGCCGTGCGCGATCGACACCTGGCCCGCCGCGAGGTTCGTGATGATGGCCGGCGTCGCGTACGGGCTCACGCGCGACGGGCCCTTCGTGAGGATCGTCTCCTTCACGCGCTCCATCGCGAAGATGCCGCCGATGCCGACGCCGATGAAGCAGCCGGTCTCCTCGCGCTCCTCGGGCGTCAGCGACAGCCCGGCGTCGTCGATCGCCATCTTCGCCGCGCCGAGCGCGAACTCGATGAAGCGATCCATCTCCTTCAGCTTCTTGCGCTCGATGAAGCGCGTGGGCTCCCAGCCCTTCACCTCGCAGGCGAAGTGCACCGCGTAGGCGGCCGAGTCGAACTGGGTGATCGGCCCGGCGCCGCTCTGCCCGGCGAGCAGCGCGTCCCACGTGGAGGCGAGGTCCGCGCCGCACGGCGTGACGGCGCCCATGCCCGTGATGACGACGCGTTCCATTCGTCTCCTCGCGGTGCAGCGACGCAGAGCTCGGCGCGGTGGCCGAGCTCACCGGCTCACTTCTTCGCGTGCTTCTCCAGGTAGGTGATGGCGTCCTGGACGGACCGGATCTGCTCCGTGTGCTCGTCAGGAATGTCGATCTCGAACGCCTCCTCGAACGCGAGCACCAGCTCGACCAGGCCGAGGCTGTCCGCGCCGAGATCGTCGATGAACGTCGAGGTGGGCTTGATGTTCGCCTCGTCGACGTCGAGCTGCTCTTTGATGATGCGGTAGACCCGCTCCTTGATGTCACCGGCCATGAATTCCTCCAGAAAACTGGGCGCCGTCTAGCCCAGCTGGAGGGCGAGGTGCACGAAAAATGTCGTGCGAAGTGGGAGGGCCGCCGCGCGTAGCCGGGTTCGCGCCGAGCCGAGCGGAAGAATCCGGCGCGGCGCGAAGATCGCCTCGCGGGAAACCCGGCGCGCCGCCGGGCTGTCGCACGCACGCATGGCCCGCCGCGCCGCCGCCCTCGCGCTCCTCCTGCTGGCCGCCGACGCGCGGGCGGAGGACACCGTGACGGGCGCGCGAGAGGTAGCCCACCGGGTGACGGTCGTCCTCGGGCGGGGGCGCGCGAGGATCGTGGCGGAGCGCACGCTCGAGGGCGCGGCGGAGCGGGCGGCGCTGGGAGAGGTGTCGTTCGACTGGCCGTCCGGCGCGGCGGTCACCGGGCTCGCGCTCGGAGCGCGCGGGGAGTGGCTGCGCGGCGCGCTCCTCGAGGCCGAGCCCGCGCGCGAGCTGTTCGCCCGGTTGACCAGCGTCGGGCCAGGGGCGCCCCAGCCGACCGCGCTCGTGGACGCGGGGCGCGTGCTCAGCGTGTTCCCCCTGCGGGCCGGCGCGCGGCTGACGGCGCGCGTGGAGGGGGAGCTCCCGACGAGCTACGCCGCGGGGTGGACGACCGTGAGGTTGCCGCGGCTGGGCTCGGCGACCGCGCCGGCGCAGGTGTCGCTGCTCGCCGAGGCGCCTCGCGATCGGCTGCTCCGCGGCGGCGCTCCGGCGCTGCCGGGGGTCGCCTTCACGTCGTCGGGGGACGTCGAGGCCGCGGTCGCCCACGCGGATCCGCCGCGGATCGCGCTGCGGATCGCGGCGCCGAGCGCGGGGGCGCGCGCTGTGTTGCGGGTCGAGGCCGACGTCTCTCCGCGCCTGTCGTCGCCCCCCGCGCGGCCCGACGTCGTGATCGTGCTCGACGTCTCGCGGTCGCGCCCCGCCGCCGACGTCGAGGCGTCGCGCGCCGCGGCGGCCACGTACCTCGCGAGCCTGCCGGACGCGCGCGCGCAGATCGTCACCTTCGATCGCCGCGTCGAGGTGCGCACGCGCGGGTGGGAGACGAGCCAGGAGGCGGCGAGGCGGCTGTGGGAGCTCCCGCTCGCGCGGCGCAACGGGAGCGAGCTCGACCTCGCGCTCGCGCGCGCGGCGGCGCTGTTCGACGAGCGAGGCGGGGGCGCGCCGCGCAGGGTGCTCGTGCTCGGCGATCTGCTGACCCGCGCGGAGCTGCCCGTGTCGCCCGCGATGCGGCTCCTCGCCGCGCGCGGCGCGCTCACGCACCTCGTCGTGTCGCGCGGGCCGGGGGCGCGCCTGCAGCGCGACGACGATCACGAGCTCGCCGCGGCGGCGCGCGCGACGGGCGGGCTCGTCTGGGAGCTCGGCGAGGGCGCCGCGCGACGCTCCGATGTCCTCGTCGAGCTGGTGAGGCCCGTGAGGCTTCACCGCGTGACGTGGCGCCTCGGCGGCGCGTCCGCCGCGGACCTCGGGCTCCCGGACACGCTCGCGGAGGGCGAGGGGTTCGAGCTCTCGGCGCTGACGTCGCGCGCGGTGACCCACGCGTCGCTGCGCGCGGAGCTGTGGGCGAGCCCGGTCCAGGTGGACGCGACCCCGACGGCCGCGGGCGACGCGAGGTGGGCCGCGCTCGCGCTCGAGGCGCCGTCCGCCGTGGAGCTCTCGGTCGAGGAGAAGCGCGCGCTCGCCGTTCGCGGCCACGCCGTCACCGATTTCACCAGCCTGATCGTCCTGCCCGGCGAGGTGCGCGGCTCGCGCGACGGCGCGGACTCGGAGCGCGGCTTCGGCCTGAGCGGCTTCACCGCGAGCGCGCACGACGGCGTCGCCGGCCACGGTCACGGGCGCGTCGGCGTGCTGCCTCGCCTCGACGGCGCGGCCAAGCTCCGCGCGCTCCTGTCGCCGGCGTGGCGCGCGTGCGGGGGCGTCGGCGCGGGGGCGATCGTCGTCGAGACCACGCGCGACGAGGTCGCCCACGCGCGGATCGAGGCGCTCCCGCCCGACGCGCCGTCCACGCTCGGCCCGTGCGCCGTCGAGGCCGCCTTCGCGGTCGAGCTGCCCGCCGAGTTCACGGGGGCCCACCACGTCTGGCGCGTGGCGCTGGGCGCAGATTGAGAGCTCGAGCGTCGCTCCACGCCGTGTTCGGCGGCCACGTCATCGTGGAGTGCGTGGAGTGCCGTCGGGCCCACGAAGCGCGCGACGTCGTCGATCAGCTCCCCGAGGTCCGCGCGGCGGCTGCAACGTCGAAGAATCGCAGCTTCGCAGCAGTGGGTCATCCAGAAGTGGGCTACGATGCACGCCGCCGTGGCCGCCCGCGCCGTCCGTCTCACGCAGCTCGCTCGTACCCGACCCGATCTACCCGCGACCGAGGAGTTCACGCAGGCGGAGATCGACGCGGCCATCCTCCTGAAGAAGGGGCGTGCGAAGTACGAGCGAGGCTCGCAGCCGCCGCTCGGGGACATGGTGCGCATGGTCGCGGACCTGGGAGGTTACACGGGGAAGTCATCCGGCGGCCCACCTGGGGCGAAGGTCGTCGCGCGCGGACTCGAACGCGTGGCGCTGGCCGCGGAGGTCCTCGAGATGCTGGGACGAAAGTGATGAATGGCCAGGGCGGGCTCGGGGGACGGGCCCGGGAGAGACGGGCTCGGGAGAGACGGGCTCGGGGGGCGGGCTCGGGAGAGACGGGCTCGGGGGACGGGCTCGGGAGACGGGAGACGGGCTCGGGAGACGGGAGACGGGCTCGGAAGACGAGATCGGAAGAGCCGGCTCGGAAGAGACGGGCTCGGAAGAGACGGGCATCGGGGATGCGGGGGAGCGCGACGGAGGGAGGATGACAAGTGATGAACCGTCGGCGTGGCC